>DATJEN010000133.1:0-13556 GCA_035496575.1 Pirellulales bacterium | reverse complement strand
TTGCGCCACGACGTACTGGGCCATGCAGCCGAGTCCGCTCATGACTGGAATGTCGGTCGTTCCCTCATGTAATCGATGAGTGCCGTCGAGCTGTGAGCCGGAACTGAGAATGCGGTTCGATTCACACAGGTGCGCCTCGTCTCGCAGGCAATGGAAGCATTCGCGGCAGTTGGGTACAAACGAAAGAATAACGTGGTCGCCCGGTTTGACATTCAGCACGCCTTCGCCCACCTGTTCGACCACTCCGGCCCCTTCATGACCGAGGGCCAACGGAAGCGAGTTGGGAAATGTGCCGTTGGCCGTAGACAAGTCGAAATGGCAGACCCCAGTGGCCTTCATCTTGACCTTTACTTCGCCACGCTTTGGAGGATCCAACGTCACCTCGCGGACTTCAATCTTGCCAATTTCGTACACGACGACGGCTCTCATGTTCCAGCCTTCTTTTCCCGCAGCCATGGGTGTGCCTTGGCATTATCGAGCGTTGGTGACCGACGGCCAACTATGAAACCGCTCTTTGGAGTGCTTAAGGGGTTGCCGGCAACGAGGAGCAAGCCCCCCTACGCCGCTTGCCCGTCCTCAACGGGCTTTTAGTCAGTATTCAGCTGGCTGAGCGCGCTGGTTACCCGCGCGGCTGCTGGGAGCGCGTGTTGCGCCTCGGGCGCTAGCGCGATTTGGCAAAGCTGCCGGAAGAAAGCCATAATGATCCTCCCTCCACCAGACGTAGTGACGGCAGATTTGGCTGGCGTTCGGCGCTAGGGCTGAGTTCGCCCGTGATTGTGCGGGAGTGCGGAATTGATCGGAATAACATCTTTTGGCGCTTATATCCCCAGGCTTCGCTTGCAGCGAGAAGCGATAAGCCGAGCCAACTCCTGGTTCGACTCTTCCTTGGCTTCGCTGGCGCGCGGAGAGCGCAGCATTTGCAACTGGGACGAGGATAGCGTGACAATGGCCGTCGCGGCTTCGCGAGACGCAACCGAAGCCGCGACGCGCGACAACATCGAGGCGTTGTTCCTCGCGTCGACCACTCATCCCTTTCTAGATCGCCAGAATTCGGTGATCGTCAGCGAAGCGCTGAACTTGCCTCAGACCGTGCGCGCGATGGACGCCGGCGGCAGTCAGCGCGCGGGTACGACAGCGATGCTCTGCGCCGTCGACGCCGTGCGGTCCGGCTGCAGCTCGGCGCTAGTAATCGGCTCGGAGCACCGTCGAACGCGGGTGGGGTCACGCATGGAAATGCTCTCGGGTGACGCCGCCGCCGCAATCGTTATGGGCAGCGAGCAGGTGTTGGCAAACTTCGTCGACGCCTACTACGTCTCGTGCGACCTTGTCGATCACTATCGCATGGACGGCTTCGATTTCGATTATGAGTGGGAAGAACGATGGATTCGCGATGAAGGATACATGAAGCTGGTGCCGCTCGCGGTTTCGAAGCTGCTAGAAAAAGCGGGGCTGTCGATTTCGGAAATCGACCATTTCATTCTGCCGAGTCTGCAGCAGCAGTTGTCGACGGCGGTTGCGAAACAATTAAAGCTGGGCTCGGATAAGGTGGTCGACGGACTCATCGAACGTTGCGGCCACAGTGGAGTCGCCCATCCACTGCTCTTGCTGGCGCACACGCTCGAGCGAGCAGCGCCCGGCGAACGGATTCTAGTAATTGGTTTCGGCCAAGGTTGCGACGCTTTGTTGTTTCGAGCCACGGACGCTATTGCCGGCGCGCCCAAAAAGCGAGGAGTTTCGGGATGGCTCGAGCGGCGAGCGCCGGATTCGAACTATGCGCGATTCCAAACCTTCAACGCTCTTGTGGAGCGAGATTATGGAAAACGGGCGGAGGGGGACAAACTGACGCCCATGTCAGCATTGTTCCGAAATCGCAAAATGGTCAACAGTTTTTTGGGGGGACGTTGCTCCAAGTGTGGCACGGTGCAGTTTCCCAAATCAGTCTATTGCGTGAATCCTGAATGCGGCGCGGCCGCGACGCAAGCTGATCACCCGATCGCCGATGAGACAGGGACGGTGCGAACCTGGACGGCCGATCATCTTACTTTCGACATGAATCCGCCGGCATACTTCGGTATGGTGGAGTTCGGCGCAGGCGGACGGGCAATGGTGGACTTTACCGACGTGGTTCCCGAGACGCTCGACGTGGGCACGCCAGTGACGCTCCAATTTCGGATCAAGCAATTCGACAAGCAACGTGGTTTTCGCAGATACTTTTGGAAGGCCTCTCCAGCATAATTCTTGTTCGAGGGCATGCACATGGCATCGGGCATCAAGGACAAAATCGTCATCCTGGGAATGGGCTGCTCGAGGTTCGGCGAACGGTGGGATGACGAGCCTGCTCAACTGATGTCTGAAGCGTTTGAAGAGTGTATCGACGACGCCGGTATTTCCAAGAATGACATCGAGGCGGCCTGGTTTGCATCCGCCATCGATTCCGTCAACGTCGGGCCCAGTGCATTGCCTCTTTCAATGGCGCTGCGGTTGCCGAACATCCCAGTCACGCGCGTTGAGAACATGTGTGCCAGCGGCACCGAAGCTCTGCGCGGGGCCGCTTATGCTGTCGCGTCCGGCGCGGTCGACATCGCCTTGGCGCTCGGCTGCGAGAAGTTGAAGGACACCGGCTACGGTGGCCTGCCGCAGAGGTCGCGCGGAGTCACGAATGATTTGCACTATCCCAATCTTTCGGCGCCGGGCAGTTTTGCTCAACTCGCCGCCGGCTATCGTGCGGCACATCGTATCGACAAGCACGACTTGAAGCGGGCGATGGCTCACGTTTCGGTCAAAAGTCACGCCAATGGCGCAAAAAACCCTAAGGCTCATTTGAGGCGGGAGATTACCGAAGAGCAGGCAATCGGCGCGCCGATGATCGCTGAGCCCATTGGCTTATACGATTGCTGCGGCGTAAGCGACGGCGCTTCTTGCGCGATCGTGACGCGCCCCGAGATTGCCCGCAGCCTCGGCAAGCAAAATCTCGTGGCCATCAAGGCACTTCAGGTTTGTGTCTCGAACGGCACGGAGGTCGGGCACAACTCGTGGGACGGCTCGCACCTGGTGACGACACAGATCGCAGCCCGTCGTGCCTATGACGAAGCTGGCATCAAGAGCCCGCGACAAGAGATTAGCATGACCGAAGTGCACGATTGCTTCTCGATCACTGAGCTGGTGACGATGGAAGACTTGGGCATCGCGCCGCAAGGGCGGGGAGTGACGGACGTTCTCGATGGCTCGTTCGATGCCGCCGGCAAGGTGCCGTGCCAGATCGATGGCGGGTTGAAGTGCTTCGGGCACCCGATCGGCGCCTCAGGTTTGCGGATGGTGTACGAGCTGTATTTACAACTTCAGCACCGAGCCGGCCCGCGCCAGCTCGCCGATCCGGTGCTCGGGTTGAGCCACAACTTGGGTGGATTTCCATTTCAGAACGTTGCCGCAATCGCCATCGTCGGTCAGTTGTAGTCTGCCTTGTCGCCTGACGGCAGAGTCGCCCTGCAACAAGCTAGTTGCTCGTGCGTCAGGAGCATTCGCATGAACTTCGATTTTTCGGAAGAACAAAAGATGTTGCGCGCCGTGGCGCGCAAGTTTCTCAAGGAGAATTGCAGTCCGGGCGTGGTGCGGCGGATGCTCGACGGCGATGCGCCCTACGACGAGAAGCTGTGGAAGGGAATCTGCGAACTCGACTGGCCGGGAACCGCCGTACCGGAAAGTTACGGTGGCATCGGCTACGGCTATCTCGAATTGTGCGTGTTGGCCGAGGAGCTGGGACGGGTGATCGCTCCCATACCCTTTTCGTCGTCGGCGTACATGGCCGCCGAGGCTCTTCACATAGCCGGCAACGAGCGGCAACGGAAAAAATATCTGCCGCGATTAGCCTCAGGTGAGGCTATTGGCACTTGTGCGCTGGCCGAAGGGGTGACCATAGGCGCGCACTGGCACATGGAGACCATCGTGCGCGACGGGAAGTTGCACGGGACAAATGCTCCCGTTGCGGACGGTTGCGTGGCGGACTTGTTGATTGTGGCCGCAAGATCATCGGCCGCGTCGGGCGTGCTGAAATTGTATGTCGTCGAGCCATCCGAGAAGGGAATCACGCGGGAGACGATTCAAACGATCGACCCCACCCGGCCGCATGCACGAGTGACGTTTGACGCCGTCGCTGCGGAGCCGCTTGGGTCGGGAGAATCGCACGAACGGCTGATCGAAAAGCTCAAAGATCGCGCCGCCGTGCTGCTGGCATTTGAGCAGTTGGGGGGCGCGGATGCGGCACTGGAGATGGCGACAGAGTATGCCAAGAGCCGATACGCCTTTGGCCGGCCGATTGGCTCGTTTCAAGCGATTAAGCATAAGCTGGCAGATGCCTTCATCCGCAACGAGTTGGCGCGTTCAAACTGCTATTTTGCGGCCTGGGCGTTATCTAGTGATGCCGAGGAACTTCCTATCGCGGCCGCCAGCGCGCGCATCGCCGCAACCGAGGCGTTCGAGTACATCGCCGCCGAGAATATCCAGACTCACGGTGGCATCGGTTTCACCTGGGAAAGTGACTGCCAGTTGTTCTACCGCCGGTCAAAATTGTTGGCCCTGACACTGGGCTCGGTGCGCAGTTGGAAGAATCGCTTGATTGATCAGCTGGAGTGCCAGGCGTCCGTCAAACCAGAACTTGCCGGAGTCGATTAATGGACTTCACCGACACGCAGGAAGAAGCACAATTTCGCCAGAAAGCGCGCGCGTGGCTGAACGCTAACGCCTCCCGCAGCACCGACACCACTAATAAGTTCAAGGTTGGCGGCGGCGACGACGCCGAGGCGCTTCGCGAGGCCAAAAGCTGGCAAGCGAGAAAGGCCGATGCTGGCTGGGTGGGCATCCATTGGCCAAAGGCCTTTGGCGGCCGCGAACTTCCGCCGAGCTATACCGTGATCTACCGGATGGAGGAGACAAACTACCTCGTTCCTCGTGGCTACTTTGAAATTGGCCTCGGTATGTGCGCGCCGGTCATGATGTCCTACGCGACAGCTGGCCAGGTCAAGCAATACTTGCCGCGCATGATGCGCGGCGAGAATGTCTGGTGTCAGCTCTTTTCCGAGCCGTCGGCCGGCTCGGACGTGGCCGGCATCCGAACTTCGGCTCGGCGCGACGGTGATGAATGGGTCATCAACGGACAGAAAGTTTGGACGTCTGGTGCACACTTCTCTGACTTCGGGATTCTGGTGGCGCGCCATGACACCACGCTGCCGAAGCATAAAGGCCTGACTTTCTTTTTTCTCGACATGAAATCGCGAGGAATCGAAATCCGTCGCATCAAGTCGATCCCTGGCCGCTCGAATTTTTGCGAGGTGTTCTTTGACAACGTGCGGATTCCCGATGCGCAGCGTCTGGGCGACGTGGGCCAGGGATGGCAAGTCGCCGTGACGACGCTCATGCACGAGCGACTGGCGGTCGGCCAGGCCAGTGGCACTAATTTCGAAGATATCTTTGCCCTGGTTCGGGAGCTTGAGCTGGACGGTAAGCCAGCGATAAAAGACTCGTTGGTTCGCGACAAGCTTGCCGATTGGTACGTGCGAGACAAGGGTTTGCAGTACGGACAATATCGCATGTTGACGAAAATCTCACGAGGTGAGATGCCTGGCCCGGAAGCTTCAGTGACGAAGGTCGTCAGCGCCGTCCAGGTGCAACAGGTGTCGAGTTTTGCCATGGAGCTGATGGACGTCGCTGGAATCATCGACGATCCGCGCCTCTCGCCCCAGAGCGCCGCGTTTCAGCTTTCGTTTCTGGCTTCGCCCGGCTATCGAATTGCCGGCGGCAGCGATGAGATTCTCCGCAATATCATCGCGGAGCGGGTGTTGGGAATGCCGGGCGATATTCGCGTCGATAAGGACCTCCCGTACAACCAACTGCCCACCGGCGCTCGTTGATTGCCTGCTGGCTCGATCGGACCGCGCTGGCCGCGCACGATCGAGACCTGTTTCAATGAAAACCGCGCCCGTCACAGACCGATGCTGGCCGTGCCTTGATCGAGCACGACCACATCGCGCTGGACGACGCGCGAGCGAAAGAAGGCCGTGCCATCGCCGTTGCGCCACATTTCGGTGCGAATGGTTTCGCCCGGAAACACGGGTGCTGAAAATCTTGCTCTCATCTGTTTAAGACGTAGCGGGTCGTAATCGCAGAGCATTCGCAGGATGGCGTGGCCGGCGGTGCCGTAAGTGCAAAGCCCATGCAGAATCGGTTTGGGAAAACCGGCGCGCTGCGCGACGTCCGGGTCGCAGTGCAGTGGGTTGTAATCGCCTGACAGCCGATAGATGAGTGCCGATTGTGTGATCGTGGGCAGATCGCAAACCTCGTCGGGCTCGCGGTGTGCGGGAATGACTTTGACACTCGCTGGGCCGCGCTCGCCGCCGAACCCGCCATTGGCGCGGGCAAAAATCGTGCTCGTGGTGGTCGCCAGCTTTTCCCCCGAGTCTTGATCGCAGAGTTCACCTTGCGTGACGATCAAGGCGCCTACCCCCTCGCCCTTGTCGAAAACATCAATCACCCGCGTCCTGGTACCGACACACGCGGCCGTGGGGAGCGGTTTGTGGATTTCGAACCCCATCTCTCCGTGGACGACCTTGCTGTAATCGACGCCGGTGTCAGGTTTAGCCAGCCACATTCCCGGTGTACCCAGCACGCAGCACATCGTAGGTAGCACTCGCAGTTCCTTCTCGTAAACGAACGGCAATTCCGTCCGACTATCGCCATCCATGCACAAACCTACGCCAAGCGCGTAAAGAATTACGTCGCGCTCGGAATAAGTTTGCTCCCGGGGCGCAATCTCGTACTTCATCAAGTGGTGGTAATTGATCGCCATTGCAACTGTTCCATCCGCGCGAGTCAGATCGGATCCCAGAAAAACACATCGCCAGACCGTTCCAGCGCCGCAAAACTCGACTTGAGCGCCGGGATCGCATGCTCTGCAATCGTCGCGGGCGTCCAGCCTTCGCCGCGGTGAACGGAGCGTATCGGCCGAGGCTGGTTAAACAAGAATATTTCGTTCAATCGCACGCCGAATATCTGCCCTGTCACACCTTGCGAAGCGTCGCTGCAAAGGTATGCCACCAGCGGCGCGATTTTGTCGGGCGTCATTCGCTTCAGTTTTTCGACACGCGCCGCTTCCTCCGGCTTGTCGGTCGGGATGGTGCCGATCAACCGACTCCAGGCAAAGGGGGCGATGCAGTTCGAGCGAACGTTGAAGCGCGACATGTCGAGTGCAATACATTTCGACAGCGCCACGATGCCGAGCTTCGCCGCACCGTAGTTGACCTGGCCAAAATTGCCGACGATACCCGAGGTCGATGTCATGTGTACGTAGGTGCCGGACGACTGCGCGCGAAAATGGGGCGCCGCTGCCCTAGCGACGTTGAAGCAGCCCTTAAGGTGCACGTTGATCACTGCGTCCCACTCCGCCTCGCTCATCTTGTGGAAGATGCAATCTCGCAGGATGCCGGCGTTGTTGACCACAGCGTCAATTCGGCCGTAGGTATCGATCGCCTGCTGAACCATTCGATGCGCCGCGGACCAGTCGGCAACGGACTCTGTATTCAACACTGAGTGCCCGCCGGCAGAATTGATGGCGTTGACCACTTCCTGGCCAGGACCCACGTCGTGACCTTCACCGCGCGTGTCGCCTCCAAGGTCGTTGACAACGACTTTAGCCCCCTCAGCGGCCATCAGAATCGCGATGCTGCGACCGACGCCGCGTCCCGCACCCGTAATCAGCACTACCTTACCTTCTAGCATTTCCATTGTTGTGACCCCTCTGCCTGTGGTCTGCGGGTCAAGCGGATGGAAGAAACCGCCGCGAACCGCGCAAGCCGCGATGCGACACTCTGACGTGAATCTGACGATGAACACCTATACCGATCCCAAACTGTTGGATGTGGCAGGCGCGATGGAATCACTGCCGGCGTTGCCGCTCGCGCCGGAAATTGCGCAACTTGAGCGCGGACGAAATATTCTAAGCGCCACCGGCACTGACGGTTCAACCAGTTCGCCGCTTGCACCAACGCTTGCACCAGCTGGTGCCCAATTTGGCCATTTGCAGTCAATCGTAGGCCAAGCGGTCCGGGAAGCGGTCGAGAAGGCGACCAGCGAAACCCCAAACGCAACTGGTTTGTCTGTTCAACACTTACGGCCGCTGTCCATCCTGGACAACGGCCGTCAAGATGAGCGGGCGAAGGGATTCGAACCCTCGACATCCAGCTTGGGAAGCTAGCGCTCTGCCAACTGAGCTACGCCCGCGGTGAACTTGAGTGTAGGGCGCGGGCGCGCTGTTTTCAAGCAAACGACACCCGCACGCGGCCTATTTCACGCTCGGCTGTCCAGAGCTGCTGGCGCCGCGCCTAGTGCGCCCGGGTCAGGCTTTGCGCGGCGGGGCTCAGCCGATGAGTGCCGGCTGTCTGTGGCCGCGGCTGGTGAACGTTGGCCGCGCGCGAAGTGCGCCACAATTGCATGAGCGACGAGAACAAGCTCGTGCTCTCCGTTTGGCGATAGGGCGAATCGGCGGGCAGCTCGGCCATCAGCCGCACGTGCGCCTTGGCCAGGTTGTGGTAGGGCAGCGAAGGAAAAAGGTGATGCAGCGCGTGAAAGCGCAGCCCAACCGGCGCCCACAGCGCGCTTACGAACGGCCGCCGTGGGTAGTTGATCGAGTCGAGCAACTGCTCGACGAAGGTCGCCTCTTCACCATGGCTCGTGTAGCGATGCGCGCCCAGGGTGCGCACTGCGTTCATGAACAAGATGAACACGCTGACTAAATAGGCGGTGGTCAGAAACCCGATCGGCACAATTCTCAGCGTCAATAGCACGACGACGCTGCCGGTCCACAAAAAGCACAGCGCCTCTTGCAAGCGAAAGATCCGCAGCACCTGCCGGCTGGGCAGCGGCCGGATGTAGGTGGGATCCATCACCATCGACGACGCGCGGCGGTGCACGAAATCGCGAAACGCGGGACTTACCCAGCTAATGGGCGCGAGCAGCAAGAACCGCACGACCGCAATGATCGGGATCACAAACGGCTGGCACAAGTACAGCACAATGTGCGAGGGCGGCGTCGAACCCAGCGGCAGATACTCGCCGTCGTTCTTGGTTCCAAAATGCTTGCGCATGTGATGGTCCACATGCGTGTAGTACATGAAGCTGGGCATCAAGAACGGAATCCCGCACAGCAAGTTCCACACCACTCGGAACGCCGTGAAGGTCTTGTCCCGAAAATGAACCAGCTCGTGCGTGAAGAGCACGGCGCGATAGAAGCACAAGCCACAGATCACAAAGGCGATGCCCTGCGCGACGGAGAACAGGGGCAGCACGCGCCGCACCAGCCCGAATGCCGCCATGCCGACAAACGTCGAAAGCAAGAAGTCGGCCCAATAAATGGCCGGTACCGGCGTAAACAAGTCTTTGACGATGTGCCTCGCTTGCGCCAGCGAGAAGTTTGCATGAACCGATGTGCGCTCGCTCATACTTTTAGAAATCCGTCAGGCGTGGTTTCGAAACAGTCCGTTTCGTTAGCGCCCTCCTTGCCAGTTCTGGGGCTTAAGGAGCGCTGCCGGCCTCGCGAGCAGGCTGCAAAGCGCCAGCTCTGCGCCGTTGCAAATAGCTTGCCTGGCTAGACAGCTTTCGAACGAAAGCGCCCAGGCCATTTAGTATCGGCAGCAGAGGGGTATGGGTGGCAACTAAAATGTTGCTGGCGCGAGAGTAAACGCCGCGCGGCGAAGGTGCTTGTTCGCCCGAAGTGTTCGGGCTAACATAGCGAATTGGACCGGCTCGCCAGGGCAGGAGTCCAGCAGCAACTTCTCTCCTTACTGGCATTTACGTGCAGCGCCAAACCGGCTCGGGCCCCAAGTCCTCCGGCATTTTTGGCCCCGCGCGCCGGTCCTTGGCCCTCCACCCTCGGCGAACCGTCCTCGAACCCGCCCATGCTTTCACCTGCCGCCGAGGTTGTGATTACGGGCGTGGGAATGGCCTGTCCCATTGGCATCGGCCAGGCCGCGGTCGAGCAGGCGTTGGAAAGCGGCACGAGCGCCGTGCACCGTTTGCCGCACTTCGACACGCCCGACTTCCCGGTGCGGATGGGCGCTGAAGTCAGCGACTTCGATCCCAAGCAATACGTGACTCCGCGCAAGAGCCTGAAGGTCATGTCGCGGAGCATTCAGCTCGCCTTCGCCTCGGCTCAACTGGCGACCCAGCAAGCGAATCTGGCCGCGGCGGGCGTTGAGCCCGAGCGTTTCGGCGTGGTGTTCGGGGCCGATATGATCCAGGTTGAGCCCGATGAGCTCACGAACGCGTTTCGCTACTGCATCGAGAACAACACATTCGATGTCACGCGCTGGGATGCGCGGGCCATCAGCGAGCTGTACCCGTTGTGGATGCTCAAGTACCTGCCGAACATGCCGGCCTGCCACGTGGCAATTGCACTCGATGCGCGAGGACCGAACAACACGATCGTGCTCGCTGAGGCGTCGAGCTTGCTGGCCATCGCCGAGGGCGCGCGTGTCATCGAGCGCGGACACGCGGACATGATGATCGTGGGTGGCACTGGTTCGCGGCTGCATCCGCTTTCCTGGGCGTTTCGTGATAACGAGAAACTACATTCCTGCCGTTGGGAACAACCCGAGAGCGCCAGCCGCCCCTTTGACGCCAAGCGCGATGGAATGGTGTATGGCGAAGGGGCCGCGGCCTTCGTCATCGAGAGCCGCCAACATGCCGTCGCACGGAGAGCCAAAATCCTCGCGCGCATCGCGGGTTTCGCCAGCACGTTCCAGGCCTGCACTCCCGGCGAGTCCTTTCCTGGGCGGGCGGTTCGGCTGGCCATTAGCCAGAGCCTGAAGGCGGCTGGCCTCGATGCCAAGGAAATCGGACACGTCAACGCGCACGGGCTTAGCACCGTTCAGCACGACCGGGAGGAAGCCGGCGCAATCCGCGAGAAACTGGGCGATGTGCCGGTCACCGCGCCCAAGAGCTTCTTTGGCAACCTAGGCGGCGGAACGGGCGCGGTGGAGCTATTGGCATCGATGTATGCCCTCGAGCATGGCCGCGTGCCCCACACGCTCAACTACGAATACGCCGACCCCGAGTGCCCGATCAACGTGGTGCAGGGGAGTCCGCTGGAGGTCAAGCAGCGGACGGCGCTCGTGCTGAATCAGACAACCATGGGGCAGTCGGTCGCCATGGTCTTGAGCGCGGAATAGCCTGGAGTCGGAAGAGGACGCGCACGCGCAACCTCGGCGGCGCGAGGGCCCTAGGTTCGCACGCGGTGCGAACTATCGTGGCGAACTTGAATTCGCTCGTCGGAGCTCGAATCGCCGTTTGCCGAAGGCACGCCGCTACCCACCGGCTGTGGCGCGCTGCGATGCTGGGCGGCCGCCTGCTTCATCAGCCGCCGTCCGAAGAAAAATGAAAGCGGACTGGCCAGCACGCACGGCAACATGATCAAGTTGCCCACCAGCGCCGCGGTCAGCAACGTGAACATCAGCGCGCCGAATCGTTGCGTCGGCACGAAGGAGCTTAAGGCAAACACGAACAGGCCCAACCCCAGCACGGCCCAGCTCTGATACATCGCCCGCGCGCAACCTTCGTAGGCGAGCATGATCGCCTCTTTGCGATTCTTGCCTTCCGACAAGCCGCGGCGATACCAAATCAAAAAGTGCACCACGTCGTCGACCGACACGCCGAGCGCCACGGTGGGCGTCATAATCGTGCCCACGTCGATTACGATTCCCAGCCAGCCCATCATTCCGAAAACGATCATCATCGGGAACACGGAGGGGATGAGCAGGATCAGCCCCGCCGAAAGATCCCAGAAAACCAGGGTCATGACGCTGGCAATCGTTAACAGGTCGGTGACGAAGTTCCACGCCAGGCCATTGAGCATCTCGCGCTGCGCCTTGTAAACCACGGGCACCAGTCCCGTGTAGACGGCGGTCAGCCCCATGTCGGACTGCGGCGTGGCTTCGTCGGCAGCCGAATCGTCCAGCGGAGCATCGGCGGTCCGCACCTCGGGTACTTGGGCCGAAGCCGGCCGCACGTCGGCCACCTTGGTGGCTTTTTTGGCCGCCTTCTTAGCCAGCCGTTCGCGCTCCGCGATTAAAACCGGCTCGACGCGGGCCCGAATGTCATTTTTGAATTCGCCATAGTCCACGTCATTGAGCGCGCCCACGCGGGCACTGATGCGCCACAGCTCGGTCTCGCCTTCCAGATCGACGAAGTCGCTGTCGATGTATTCCTGGCGGTGCGTGGACAGCCGCTTGTTGAGCGTGTCGCGCATCGCGTTGCGCATGGTCGACAGCTTGCTACTGACCTCGAGCGACGGCGCGAACGTGGTGGCAGACATCGTGCAGCCGATGTAGGGCGTTTCGCGCATCGCCTCTTGCACGCGCTTCACCAGCTCCAGCCGCTCGAGGAAGTTCATGTCGAGCTTCGTGTTATCGAGCTTGAGCACCACTTCCATCGGCACCAGCGGCCCGAGGTTAGCCTCCAGCCATTCGTAGTCGTGGATGATCGGCGCACTGGACGAAAACAGCTTGGTGAGCTTGATCGACGTGTTGATCTTCGACAGCCCGACGCCGCAAAAGACCATCAGGCAAACCAGGGCCGTGAGCACTAGCCGGTAGTGGTTGATGACCCCTTGCAAGAAACGGCGCCAGCGAGCCGGCAGCGCGATGTCTTCGGCCTTGGGCTGATCGCCGTCCAGCAAGCTGTGGGGCTTCATCGGCCACAACTGCATCCAGGCGGGTAAAAACAAGAACAGCAACCCGAGCGTGGCGATCACGCCCGCCGCCGAATAGATGCCAAACGATTTGATCGGCACCAGTTCGCTCGTATACAGCGAGATCAGCCCCGCCGCCGTCGTTCCGGCCGAAAGCGTGCAAGGCAGCCACGAATGTTTGACCGCTTGCGCGGGGGCTCCGTCGATACCGGTCTCGGCCACCGAGTCGCGGTAGTAATTGGCAAAATGGATCGCGCCCGATATGCCCGCCACGTACACCACGGCGGGCATGGTGAGAAGAATGGCGTTCATCGAGGCACCGCTGTAATGGACGATCGCCAGGCTGATCGCCCCCGCATACAAGGCGGCGCTAAACACCATGGTGGTGAGCCGCACGCTGCGCAGGCACCAATATGCCAGGCTCAGCCCCACAATGCCGGCCGGGATAAACAGCCGGATGAGGGTCTTTTCACCCTCCACGCTGATCGCCACGTTATCGACCGGCGGGCCGCCCATCCGCACGCGCTCGGGCGGGATCCCCAGCTCGTCCTCGACAATGCTGTGCAGCTTGGCCAGCGTGAGCCGCAAATCCTTTTTGCCTTGCGGCGTCAGGGTCACGACGGCGCACGACTGCTTGTCGTCCGGACCGACGAACAGCCCGCGCAGCCGCTTGAGCGCCTGCTCTTCCGAAAGGTTGATCGGCGGCTGCGTTAGCCGGTCAAGCAGCCGCTGGCCGGTCTCCACGTTCTTGAAAAGCGGGCCGCGGATGGCCTGCAGCAACGGGTCGGGTTTCTCAAGCCACTTGGCAAAAAACAGGTCGTCGTAC
>DATJEN010000132.1:0-13651 GCA_035496575.1 Pirellulales bacterium | reverse complement strand
CGGCGCCCTCGCTCGAGACGCTCGGCCGTTTATACAACGACGAGTCCTATTCGATGCACTGGTCGGTCGGGCATTCGGCCGACCCGGCCGACTATGCGCGCGTAACACGGGCGATCGCGCCCGCACCCGGGCAGCCGCTTTTGGATGTAGGCTGCGCGACGGGTGAGTTTTTGAAGCTTGCGCGCGAGCGATTCGAGTGCTACGGAGTCGAAGTGAATGCCGAAACCGCCGCCATTGCGCGGAGCAATGGTTTCGACGTGACGACCGGCACGTTGGCGGACGTGCCCGGCAGCGAGCGCTTCGACGTGGTGACCATGTTGCAGGTGATCGAGCACCTGGTCGAGCCGACCGAGCCTCTGGCTGACGTGCGGCGGCTGCTCAAGCCGGGCGGTATTTTTTATCTCAACACCCCCTGCGTTGACTCGGCGAGTTTCGCCCTGTTTCGCGAGCGCCATATGCACGTCAGCAGCTTTGGCCACGTGAGCCTGTTTACGAAAGGGGGGCTCGAACGCCTGGCCGCCCGCTGTGGCTTCAACATGTCCGAGCACGGCTACTGCGGTGGCAGCGATATCGCGCTTCATGACGCCCTAGGATATCGGCTCGCGCGAGATCGTTTCAGGCACCGCGTGGCTTTCTACAGCCCGCGATTTCTGAATTTCTGCAACATGGTTGATGGGCTTACAGTCGGCGCGCTTGCGGCCCTGCTGAGGCCGGCCGGCAACGAGTCCTATCAATGGGCCGTGTTTCGCAAACAGTGACCGCGGTGCGGGTCTTGGGTCGATTCGCTCCTGGCAGCCGAGTTTCGATGGGTTGGGCTTCACGCGCGCAGCCCGATGGTCGCACTGCCGCCGCCTTCGCGCGAAGAACTCGCTAATAAGGCCCATTACCCGGGAGCAATTCCACATTTACACATTTGGCACGCTATTTGATGGTGGCACTGCCCGATCGGGCGCTCGATGTCGAGATGCCGCCTGCCGCCGCCTCACGCCAGCTTCATCATGCCCAAGAAACCGAGAGAAGTACGACCCCGCGCGGATCTGCTCAGACGTATGGCCGCCGTCCATTGGCAAATTCTGGAAATCAAGAAGCGGCCCTACATGCAACAAGAACCCGAAGCGAGTCGCTTGAGCCGCACGCTCAAAAAGCTCGAGTCGGAGTTTTTGCACTAGCGCGCCATGCGGTAACGCGTGTCGGCGCTTGCCGGGCGATCTTCGTCTCATCCGACCAGCAAAGCGCCGCGCGCAAAGCTCTGCAAAAGCTGGTCGACGTATTGCTCCGCCTGGACGGGGGTATCAGACGAGGTCTTCTCGTCGACCCATGCCCGAACGAGTGCAATCAACGCGGCTCGGTCGTGTTGTCCGTCCAAATGTTGCAACACCAGCCGCGCCGGTTCGGTCAGTACGGTCGACTCCAGCCGCATGTTGACCACTTTGGGGCCTTCCTGAGCGCGCCTTCGCGCGTAAGGGCTGGCCAACGGTCGATCCGATACCCGTGCGACAAATCGCGGGGGCGAGAGCGAGAATTCCACCAGCCCCCTGGTGTAACAATGCAGCAAGCGCGTCGCCAACTGACGTGACTGCTCTGCCGCGATCGCCTGACCCTGCGCCGCCGCGGCCAACAAGTCGTCGAACGCCTTCGACTCCGGCCAGATTTGCGACAGGTGCGTCATTGCCGCCTTCATGAGCGGGTCACGCGTCGTCAGTGTTCCGTGGCGGGGATCGCCCGTACTGAACTGCTCCGGTGCGTCCGATTGCATATCGGACTGCTGAGAAACCGGTTTGGCCGCCGACCCAATCCACATCCTCTGTGCCGCTTCGGGCCGCAGCACGTAGTCGAGCGCCACGGAATCGTGGCATAGCAAGGTCTGGCGAAACATGCGGTTTCGCAGAAAGTCCATGTATTGTTCCATATGCAGCAGATCGGGCGAGATGTGCCGCAGCGTCGTTTCGGTTTCCGGCCCTAGTTGCGAGGCAAGCATCGCCGTGATCTGCGCTTCGCCCAGATACTGCAAGTTCTTGGCGGCGGCGCGGTCCACGAACTGATGGAAATACAGTGGTTCATTGAAGTCCTCAAGGTGCTCGTGCAGCAGATACGTGTCGGGCATCGCCACCAGCAACGCTAATTCCTGCCGGATCATCGTGTCGAAGGCTGCGTCATGGCTCCCCATCGATCGAACGAGGAATGTCAGCAGCCCGCGCGCTTCGCGAATACGATCGCCGGGGTCGTCGAATCGCTCCGTGTGATAGCACAACATCTCACGGACCGCCGCACGTGCATGCCAGCCGGGAAACGTGTTGTAGCTGACGTACGCGACGCCGTGGGGATGCAAGTGGTCGTGGCAGATCTGCAGAATCTTGTCCTGCACTTCCGGCGGCACCCACGAGTAGACGCCGTGACAGAGGATGTAGTCGAACATCCCCAGCTCGCGCGAAACGTCGAGAATGCTCAGACATTTCAGGTCAACATTGCTCAGCTCCAGCTCGCGCGCGATCCGCTGTCCATCGCGAATCTGCCGTTCGGACAGGTCGATTCCTATGAAACGGCTGCCCGGCCAGGACAGGCCCATCGGAATGAGATTGCCGCCGCTGGCGCAGCCCAGCTCCAGCACGCTGCAACGGTGCGGCGGCGCGGGATCCATCCCGAACAGCGTCGCAATCGCGGCCAGCCGATCGGGCCGAGTCTGGGCAAAGGCGCAGACCGAATACGGCACGACGTCGTAGGAGCTGGCCTGTGTCACTGGCGACGAAACGGCGCCATCGGCCGCGACGCCCGCTGTCTCCGACGCGTTGGTTCCGCGTGTGGTTTCGGCCCGATCGTTCACTCAGGTAATGATGTCGTCGGTCGGTGGCAGAATGATCCCGCCGTCAAAATCCCCGCCGCCACCGAGGCTGCCTAACAGGTTCATGATTCCGTCCTCGAACTCCTGCACCGCCGGCAGCAGGGCCGAGGTGGACGGGTCGCCCAGCTCCACAATCGCTTCGTTGGCCTTCTGGAACGCGCGCTCGATCTTGGCCTGGAAATCCAAGCTGAAGAATTCCTGCTGTCCCTTGCCGGCCTTCCTGACCAAAACCACATCGCCCTGCAGTGCCAGGTGGTCGATCTTCATGATATCCGCCGAGAGGTTGACGAAGTCGATCATCTGTTTCTGAGCCGCAGCGCCGGCGCCCTGCACGCTCAACAGCCCATCCACCAGACCGTTCGCGTCGGCAAAGAGCGAATCCAGTATCGGCGTGATCGTATTCTTGCTCTCCGCGTTGACCGAGCTGATGATGACGTCGGTCAACTTGATTTGCAGGTATTGGAGCTTGCTATCCGTCGCCGCTGCTTTCTTCTCGGTCAGGTTTCCCTTGATCAGGCTCTCGCTGATCTTGGCCAGCTCGTCCTCGAGTTGGAAGAGAAGCGGACTGGCTTTGTCGATGACGTGGGTAAACTCAAATCCCTTCGACTCGACCTTGGATTCGGCCGGCACGGAGTTGCCGAGGGCTTCCAATAGATTGAACTCATCCTGTGTCACGGCGAGCGTGCCCTTCATCAGGCCGATCAGAATCGCCGCGTCGCCGGTCGGCGGCGGCCCAACGACGATGTCGGTGCCTGCCGCGCTCAGCAGGCTGCGGTCCTCCAGCCCCTCCAGGGCAAGACAGGGACGACGGATCGCTTCCTGCCCCGCAGCCGCGCTGCGCGGACGGCGGCTAATGAACCGCGGGACCAACCACTTCCACGAGTGTGTCGTTTTCATGTCCGTCCTCCATTTCTGCCCCAGCGGAGAACTTCGACCCGAATGCCGCGTGTGCTCGGCTCTCTCGTCGTAACCCAAGGGTTCCTGCCCTGGCCACGCCTGCCTGAGCCAGTAGGCGGCAGGCCGACGACCGCAATCTTGATCGGCGAAATCCGCTAAGTCAAATTGTCTGCAAGGCGATCGTAGGAATAGTCACAGAATGAGTGCCTTTCCCAAGAACGGCGCGGCGGTTCTTCTTCGCGACTGGCGCGCTGCTGCTTGGGCGCGAGCGACCGCCTTTAACCGCCAGAGGCAACTTGGTAGACTTGCCCAGTGTGCCCGCGCGAGAGCGAGGACCTGTTCTGGCCCGCGCGCGAGGCAGCAGGAATCCGGTCCCAAGCGGGTTCCGCATCCGGCGGCGTAGCTCAGTTGGTTAGAGCAGCGGAATCATAATCCGCGTGTCCGGGGTTCGAATCCCTGCGCCGCTACTTGATTTCACACCAGCTCCGCGAGCGGACGGGCGTTGTCTTCGACCAGGTATTGCGGACGGCCGCGCAGGTCGGGCAGGGTGGTGGTGGCAACGTCGATGCCCAGGTTGTGATAGAGCGTCGCGAAGAGGTCGCCGAACGTGACGGGCCGCTCAATGGCCTCGCCGCCGAGCCGATCGGTCGCGCCGATCACTTGCCCGGTTCGCATTCCGCCGCCGGCGAGCAGCCCGCACGCGACGCGCGGCCAATGATCGCGGCCGACGTTCTTGTTGATCATCGGGGTGCGTCCGAACTCGCCCCACACGGCCACGGTGACGTCTTTGTCGAGCCCGCGATCGTGCAAGTCTTGGATCAGCGCCGGAAACGCCTTGTCGAAGACCTGCAGATCTTCGCGGCAGCGGTCGAAGCACGAACCGTAAGGATGCCCGTGCCAGTCCCATTTGCTGTAGTTGAGCGTGACGACGCGAGCGCCGGCCTCGACCAGCCGCCGCGCGATGAGCATGCTCTGCGGGACGCGGGGAGCGCCGTTTTCGTCGATGTGGATCTTCTCGTCGCCGGTGCCATAGCGTTCGACGGTGCGCGGATCTTCCTTGCTGAGATCGAGCGCGTCGGCCAGTTTTGAGGAAGTGAGAATCCCGACGGCTTGTTGCGTGAACGCGTCGAGGCCTTGCATTTTGCCGGTGTGATCGACGTCTCGCCGCAGACGGTCGAGACTCGACAAGAGGGCCTTGCGATGCCCTAGTTGATCGTACGTTACGCCGCGCAGCAGCATGTCGTCGCGCGTGGGGCCCAGCGGGCGAAATCCATCGTGCGCCAGGCCCAGAAAGCCCGGGCCGGGCTCGTTGTAAGGACCGTGAGTCGTCGTGTAGCACACGCTGACGAAGGGGGGCACGCTGGGTTGCGTGGGACCTTGCAGCTTAGAGACCACCGACCCTAGTTGCGGCCAACCGCCAGCCGCGGCGCCGATTTTGGGATGCCGCCCGGTGTAGCACTGTGCCGCGTCGTGATCGTCCTGGGCCCCGACGATCGAGCGGATGGGCACAAGCTTGTCCATCATGCCTGCCAGGCGCGGCAAATGCTCGCAGATCTCGATGCTAGGCACGTTGGTGCGAATGGGGCGGAACGGCCCGGCGATTTCTGCGGGAGCTTTTGGCTTCAGGTCCAAGATATCCTGATGCGGCGGCCCGCCCACCAGGTAGATCAGGATCACCGACTTTTGCGATCGCCCGCGCCCGCCGCGCTCGTCGGCGGCCAACAGGCGCGGGAGCGTCAGTCCGCTGAGGCCGAGGCTGCCGATTTTGAGAAAGTTGCGCCGCGAGACGCGGTCGCAGAACTGCGCGCGTCGCTCCGGCGGTCCGAGAATGGTGAGCATCGGCTGCAAGGCGCTCGCGTGGCGGAGAAGTTACCGCCGGTCGCATCGACCGACATTGATGCATCGCGCCCGCAAGTTAGCAGTTGGCAATGAGAGTGTCAAACCGACGGCTGGTAGCCGGCCCTGTCGTGCGAGAATCGAACGAGGGCGCGAACGAAACGAAGCGCGGTGTGGTTCATCGCGCTCGATCGGTTGATCGTGTTGCGCTGGTTGCAACGCTGACGTTGCGTTGGCAACGTCGCGAATTGCATGGAAAAGAAGCCGCGTTTGTGCGGCAACTCGCGGCGTGCAGGCGAAGGCAAGGACGCCGCTTGCCACGTTTGGAGTGAACAATTACGATGATTTTTCGCAATCCCCTGTAGCTCAGTTGGTAGAGCAGCCGGCTGTTAACCGGCTTGTCGAAGGTTCGAGTCCTTCCGGGGGAGCTTTCTGCCTTGCCGCGAGCTTACGCGGCCCACTGGCTACCAGCGAACGCTGAGAGTTTCCGCTCTCGGCGTTTTTGCTTGTCTGCCCTTCTGCCAAGGACTTGTGACCATCCCGCCGCTGGTCCCAAGATCTCTATTTCGAGAGGGATGAGTCAGCGGCCGAAAGGAACCTTGAAGGTCCCTTCCGCACCCCGAAATCTCGATCTAAAACTCTCCGAATCTCTGGTTACCAGACCTCTCGGAGTTACCAGCCCGGTCCCTTTCGGCGGTCTGCTTTCGTCAACTCAAACTCCGAGCGGGTAGGTTAACAGACGGCGTCGCCTTCCGCTTGGCGCCCCATTCCTGCCAGACAGCGCGCCCGTCGCTAAGCGAAGGTCGCTGTGGGCAACTCCCCCAGGAGATGTCCCATGCGACCGATCGACGATCCTTCTTGACGCCTGTCGAGCGCCGTTCCGAAGTGGCCAGCATTTTGGCCGCCGGCGTGCTGCGACTTCGCGCCCGCGCTGCACTTCCGGACGCTGATCCGGCCCCGGAAAAGTCACAAGAATCTGGCCTCACATGCCTTGAGATTCCCGACGAAACCGTGCTCAGTGTCCACAACGGTTAACGGGTTTCGAGATTCTCAGACAAGGAGAGACCATGCACGTCAACGTCGGCAAAGAAGTCGCCGCTTTAAAGCGGATGACCAACAAAGAGCTGCGGGCCAGGTATGCCGAGTCCTTTGGCGAGGAGACCAATGCCAACAACCATGCTTGGCTAGTGAAGCGCATCGCGTGGCGAATCCAATCGCTGGCCGAAGGTGATCTGTCCGAGCGCGCCCGCCAGCGGGCCGCCGAACTGGCGAACGACGCCGACGTACGGCTGTCGCCCCCAAAGGTCAGCCCGTCGTCGCCGGCCACCAAGAACAACTCCACGACCGGGTCGGTGCAAATCAAGGGCGACAACCGGCTGCCGTTGCCCGGCACCATTCTTACCCGCGACTACAAGGGGGAAACGCTGCAAATCCGCGTTCTGCCGCACAGTTTCGAGTTCGAGGGCGATGTCTTCAAGTCGCTCAGCGCCGTGGCCAAGAAGATCACCGGCCAGCACTGTAATGGGTACTACTTCTTCCGCCTCGGCGGGCAAAGGGGTGCGAAATGACCAGAACCAGGAATAGGCGCCAAGCGCCGGCTGCTGATCAGAAAGTCCGGTGCGCCATCTACACCCGCAAGTCGACCGAGGAGGGCCTCGAGCAGGAATTCAACTCACTCGACGCCCAACGCGATTCGGGCGAGGCCTACGTCAAAAGCCAACTCCATGAAGGCTGGGAATGTTTGACCGACCATTATGACGACGGCGGGTTCACTGCGGAGGGCGCGCTCGGTACGGGAATGTCGTTGCGACCTGTCGGGTAGGTGAAATACGTGTGGCTGGTCGTTTCGTAATAGGCCGCTTTGTACCACTCATTCTCACTCGGCAGAAACCAGGTTGCGCCCGAGCTGCGCGAGATCGTGGCGGCGTTCGAGGGCACGGGCGCTCCGCCCAAAAGGGTGTACGCGCCGCTTTCGGTCGACCCGTTGCCCTGGTGGTTGTTCATCCAGTTGGCGAAGCGCAACGTGTCGTAAAAGCCCACAAAGTTGACGGGCCAATCAGCGCGGCCGTCGACGACCGCGTAGGTAAAGCTGCCGCTCACTCCCGCGCGCGCGCGATGCCGCCCAGGCCGGCGGCCATCGAGGTGTTGTACAGGCCTAGCGGATCGCTAGCGGCCTTGGCATTCAGAAACGCGGCGTACTGTGCGTTCGTGACCTCGGTCGTGCCGATGCGATAGTTGTAGGGCACCGATCCAAACGTCCCGAACGGTTGCACGTCACCGGCATTGTTGGCGCTGTGGACGGGCACGGTATCGATGGTGATCGCGCGTGCCTGGCCGGCGAATAAGCTGGTAGCGGCGAAAAGAAGCGCAATCGCAGGAGATCTGTCCATCAGGCACCAAATGGATACCGAAGTACGCCGCGAGTATGCTCCTGGGCCGGACTCAAGTCAATCAAGCTGCCCTGACCAGCGCGAGCGGGTGTGCCTATGTCGGTTTCTACAAACTGATTTGTCGAGCGGGACTTCCCGCTCGAAGATGAGTTGTTCCAGCTCGCCGAGAAGGCGCACGCGCAACTGCACGCCGTGGCAATGAAGGGTCACGAGCTGGGCGGCGGCGGGTATCAACTCTATTGGCTATCACAATGACGGGAGACGACGTCGTCTGGGACCTTGGCTTGCACGCGCGACATCTTTACGCTTCGACCTGAGTCAAGGGCCGACGGTCGTCGCGCTCTCGATGTTCATTGCCCGACGCACCTCAAATTTGGCAGCCAAAGTGCCAGGAATTTACTTGATTATCACTAGCGTCTTGGTATGAAAATCAGATGTAAGTCTCGTCTCTTTTTCTCAAACCAAAGGGGGGCCGCATCATGGAACCTCGGACTGAGGACAACAAGAGTCGTTTCCAGATCGACAAGCTTGAACCGAGAATTGCGCCTATCGGCGCGGAAGCCGGATTGACGAACGCGCTTGAGCATGCGGCGCCGCACGTTGATCCCGATCAGGTGGAATTCGTGGTGAACGTTGTCACCACGCACAATAAGTGGGTGTGATTCCTGAAAAGCAGGAAAACCTGATGGAAGCCAGGGCGCGCCGCATGGCGCTGCGCGCCTTGGGCTTCCCTTTTGGTCTCGAGGTGTGGCTGGCAGATGTTGCGGAGTGATCCCCATGTCCAACCTCTCGAACACGCTGCCCTGCTGCCGGCGCGAGCTCGTGTTCAGTGCCCCTGGCGACGAGGGTCGCTATGTTGTGAAGGATCCGCACGCCGGTGATTATTACTGCGTCGGGGAAGAGGAATACTTCCTACTGACACAGTTCAACGGCTTGCAAAGCCCGGGCAGCATTTGCGCCACCTTTGCCGAGCGGTTCGGCGAGCCGTTGGCTCCGCATGAGCTTGCGGAGTTTCTGGAGCTGGCGAATTCGCGCGGGTTCCTCGAACAACCACGCTCCGACGATTCTCGTGATGCGCAACGCCCGAGGATTGCCGCGCGCCGCAGGCAAAGCGTCCTCTATTGGCGTAAGAGTCTTTTCGACCCCGACCGGTTTTTCAGCTGGCTAGAACCGAACATCCGCTTCTTTTGGACACGCGGCTTTCTATTGCTGTCGGCCTGTTCGATCGTCTTCGCGACCGGCCTCATCTGGATCAACGGCCAGCAAGTGGCGAGCAGCTTTGCGCACGCGCTGCGCTGGGAGACGGCTATTGCCATATGGCTCGTCCTGCTCTTGATCACTGCGGGCCATGAGTTTGCCCATGGGCTGACCTGCAAGCATTACGGCGGCGATGTCCACGAAGTCGGCTTTCTGTTGATGCTGTTGATGCCCTGTTTTTACTGCAACGTTTCGGATGCATGGATGATCCCCGACAAGTCGAAGCGGCTATGGATCACGCTGGCCGGCGGATATTTCGAACTGTTTCTATGGTCGTTGGCGGCCGTGACTTGGCGCGTGACGATGCCAGACACCTTGGTCAATTACCTGGCATTTGTGGTGTTGTCGGTGTGCGGCATGCGGACGCTGCTCAACTTCAACCCCCTCATTAAGCTCGACGGCTATTACTTGTTGAGCGACTGGCTCGCGATTCCGAATTTGCGGCAGCGGGCCGTCCGCCACTTTCAGGCCCAGTCGAGCCGTTTGCTTTGGGGCGCCCCCCGAGCGAAGGATGAACCTCGCGGTCGATTGATGCTGAGCTTTGGGTTTGCCAGCTGGTTGTTCTCCCTCACGTTTTTGTCACTAATGATTTTTGGGCTATTTCATTTCATGTGGCGCCAATGGGGGTGGCCGGGGGTTGTACCCGTCGCGTACCTGGGACTGGTCAGCGCCCGCGGGTTGTTCCAAGGCTTTTCCGTCGGAGAGGTCAAGAAGATGGTGACGCAGCGCCGCCGGCGAGCCGGTCTATGGCTGCTGGCATTGGGTGGAATCGCAATCGTGTTGTGCTTCTTCGAAATTGGCGATCGAGCTACCGGGTCCTTCCGCGTCCGCACCACGAACCGCGCCGAACTGCGAGCGCCGATGGCCGGCTTTCTGAACGAAGTCTATTTCGGCGAAGGAGACCGCGTTTCCAGTCAAGCCCTCGTCGCGCGACTCGTTGTGCCCGATCTCGTCAGTCGACTTGTTCAAACGCAGGCCGAAGTATCGGAAGTCCAAGCCCGCTTGCGCCTGCTGGAGGTTGGCTCACGACCCGAAGAAATCGCCGAGCAACGACGCCGCTTGCAACGGATGGAGGCCTGGACGAGCCTGGCCAAGGCGGACCTCACTCACGCTCGCCAAGCCCTGCAGGCGGAACTCGGGCGATTGGACAAGCAAATGGCGGAATACGAGGTCGAGCTCGCCGCGGCGCAAGACGCCTTTCGCCGCGCCCAAGCCGTGCGGGCCAAGGGCGCCTTGCCTGAAGAACAATATCGCGAGGCCGAGCGAAAGTCACAGGTAACTCAGGCCAAGCTGGGGCAAGTACAGTTCCAAAAACGACAACGCGAGGCACTGGGGACGCGAGAGGCCATCGCGGGCCTTGATGCGGAGGCGGAGCTCGCCCGTCGAGAAAAAGACCTGGCCGACGCGCGCGCTACATTGACCCTTATGGAAGCCGGCACTCGCCCGGAAGAAATCGAAGCCGAGCGGGCCCGATTGACTCGACTCCAAGAGGAGGTCCGGCATCTGCAAGAACAACAAGAAAAACAGGCCATCACGTGTCCTGTTCCCGGCCTGATTACGACGGCCCATTTCCGCGAGAAGATCGGACAGTATCTGCGGGAGGGGGATTTGATTTGCGTGGTCGAGGAGCCCAATGGCCTGGAGGCGGAGGTTGCTTTGGCTGAACAGGACGTGGCGCGGGTGCGCGTCGGACAAGACGTTGAGCTAAAGGCCCGCGCCATGCCATTCGAAACCCTCGCAACGAAAGTCGACCGGATCGCGCCGGCGGCCGATCAGGGAGAGTTGCAAAGCAGCGTCACGATCTACTGCCGATTGGAGAACCCATCGGCCGACCTGCGACCGGAAATGACGGGCCACGCCCGCGTTTATACCGGCCGACGGCCAATCGGCGGGATTCTTGTGGACCGGGCGATGCGATTCTTCCGCACCGAGTTCTGGTGGTAATCGGTTTCGGGGGCCAGGAGGCGCGTATTGTTTCGAAGAGGGTTCCTTTCGGGGAGCTTTGCTTTCATTGCGGCCGATCTTGCCCGGTCGAATGGGCGCGGCTGTTGGTTGCACCTTTCTTGCTCCGGCGTGGGTGCAGGCAATCTAACTCCCGGCAGCTTGCCCATGCTGCTTTTCGGTTTTGTTGCTGATGCAGCTTGCGACCCGGCGCGCTGGAACCCCCGCGCGCGGCGCTCAAAAAGTTGTAGCCGTCGCCACACGAGAAACCGCCGCAACGGCTCCTTGTAATTTCGCGGAGCCGCGATTACGCTTCCGTAATCTTCCCCCCACATGGGCCCCCTGGCAGCCAAACAGGAGGGCACCTTGCGGATCGCTGTTCCCTGGACTGCCCCGCTTTGGGACAGTCTGCATGGCGCGAGCTATTCACGCGGCAGGTTCATGTAGAGTAACGAGCATTCGATGCTCGGAGTGACCGAAGAGGTAAACGCACATGCCCACGCATTCTGCATCCACGTATTTTTCGTCGAGTGGTGGATTCCGACTTGAACTCGCCGACGTCAAAGACCGTGCCGCGTTCCAGCCGCGACCGGCCTCAGTGCTGTTTGCGACGTTTCTGATTGCCGTGGCCGACATCTGTTCGCCGCGCACGAACCTGTCGGTCTTCTACATCGTTCCGTTGTTGATGTTGGCGGACGTCCGCGGGCTGCGCTATGTTGGACGCGCGGTTGGACTGTTCGTCGTTCTCACCTTCGCTGCCTATCAGATTAAGAAGATGATGGACCCAATCGGGCCATCGGTGAGCTATTTCCATTTCAGTTTGCTCAACCGCGTCTTCGTAGCCCTGATGCTCATCGCCGTGGCCTACGTGATGCGGTTGTGGGTCCGCTGGCGCGAAGAGCAATCGATCGAGGAGCTGCCCGAGGGCTTTCGTCGCGAAGACCGAGAGATCAGCGAGACCTTGGCCGTGCTGTGTTGCGTGCCCCTGATCTCGCTGCTGGGAATTGTCGATTACTTTTTGCCCGCCAATTACAACCTCGCGATTTTGTATCCGATTCCCTTGTTCATTGCCGTTTGGACGCGCAATCGAGTCTTGCTTTGGGCGCTGCTGGCGGCGCTCTTGGCGCTGGCCGTGTTTGCACAATGGGCCGGCCCACCGGCAACCGATCCCGATGCGGTTTCGACGATGTTTCGCAACCGCGTCATGGCCCTGTTCGCTCTGGTAGCGGTGACCGTCATCTTGCATCGTTGGATCGGCCGCGAGCGCGTCGCGCAGTAGCTTTGGACTGCTGCCTGCGTACAGACGTCCATTTCAGTCCCGGCTTGAGCCCGAGCGCTCGCCGGGTGGCGGATCCGGTCAGTTCGGCGGATTACATTGCCGACTCTGCACAACCGCTACACTTCACGCCCTGACAACATTAGCGGTTTGGAGGGCAGCCCTTTCCGGCGGTCGGCCGCGTGGCGTCAATGTCGATCAAATAGGAGGTAAGACGAAAACAGTGTAGCCACTGGATGCCACCGATAGCTGCGGCCGAGCATGTTTCGACGCCACCACCTGGTCATAGCCGCGCTCGTCGTTGTGGCATGGTGCGCCGCCGCCCGTGTCTCGATCGCGCAATCGCAGACCGAAGAGCTCGAACGCGGCGGCGCGGCCGAGGAAGAACGCGAGCTTGAGACGGATCGAGATGCGTTCACACCGGCCACGAGCACCGTGGGCCAGCGAGTGGCGGTTCTCGAATCGTCGTATTCGTTCATCAACAATCGGACCGTGGCCGAAACGCACAGCTTTCCCGAGTTGCTCGTGCGATATGGCATCAGCGAGCGAATCGAATTGCGCGTGGGCTGGAACTTCGAGGTCGGCGGCACAGGCGACGTCGTCTCGGGAAACGAAGGGGGCGAAGACTCGGCCGGCGGAATCGAGCGCGAGTCACAGATGCTCTACGGCTTCAAGGTGGCCGTCTCTGACCAGAGAGGATGGATGCCTCGCAGTGCCGTCATCCTGCAAGGGTTCACGCCCACAAGCGGCGAGGCCCCGGCCACCGACGTCGTCACCACCTATACGTTTGGTTGGGAACTGGACGAACGCTGGCGGCTCGATTCATCGATGCGCTACGGCACCGAACATGGTCCGCACGACGCCTTCAATCAATGGGCGCCGTCGGTCGTGCTTCGCGCCACGATAAACGCAAAGTGGCACGCACACGTCGAGTACCTTCGGAATCTTTTCACAAGGAGCCGAACACGACTTCAGCCGGGCCTTCGTCAGCCCGGGCGCCCACTACAATCTAACACCGAATCTCGAACTTGGTTTGCGCGTCGGCTGGGGCATCACGCAAGACGCCCCCAACTTCTTCTCCAACACAGGTATCGGCTGGCGATTTTAGCGCTCACACGGTGCGCCCGATCGCGCGGCGCGGCTAAGGCGGAGTCTGCGCGGTTCGTACCAGTTTCAAGCCGATCAACTGGGCGACGACGACGGCAATGTAGAAGT
>DATJEN010000131.1:0-15683 GCA_035496575.1 Pirellulales bacterium | reverse complement strand
CATTGGCGTTGTCATTTGGCGAGCTCGTTGAGAGCCTGGGTGGCGCATTTTGGTAGAATGCAAAGCGAAGACGCTGATGGTTGCACTCGGCTAGGCCGAGCAACTACTCAGCTTATCGGGTTTTGGGAACAGTGTAAGGGTGCGGTTTTCTAGTTGGAGGATGTGATGCGGCAGATGCGTAATGTGTTCGAAGCGATTTTGAAGTACGGCCACGACGAAGATTTCACGCCGTCCGCAGATGATGAGTTTTGCCCGACCGAGGCGCCCGCCGGCTCGCGGGAGAAGCTCGACATCCTGGCCGAGCGCGTGATGCGTGGGGAGCCGCTGTGGCACCCCGACGATCGGCCGGACTACAGTGGCCTGACCGGAGCTGTGCGTCCGCGCGAGTAACACCGCGCGAGTAACACTCTGGGCTACGGCCGACTTCACCATACACATCGCCCAAGACCCAGCGGGCGATGTGTTTTTTTGCGCGCTTGGTTTGGCGGATGGCGCGCGTGTCGGAGAGGAACCCACTGACCTTCAATTACTTGCCGGCGGAGGCTTGCGCGGATTGCGCCTGGTCGAGGGCGGCCTTTTCGGCCAGCAGCGTCTGCAAGCTGGCCTTGGCGGCCGCGGCGGCTTCGGCGGCCGCTTGATTTGCCTTGGTTTTCTCGACCACGACGGCCTGGGCGGCGGCGAGCTCGGCCGCTGCTTTCTCGGCGGCGGCAGCGGTCGCTTGAACCGTCGCGGTCTGGGCCTGCACAAGCATTTCGAGCGTGGGCGGGTTTGCCGCAAGCTTTGCGACCTGGGCCCCGTCGGCGACGTTCGACAGGCGAACTTCACCCAGCCAATCACCCGCGACAACCCGCGCCGCGTCATGCGTGAAGGCAACTTCGGTCGCAATATCGCCAAACGCCGGCAGCTCGCGAGTCATGGCGCCGTTGGCGTCCCAAACTTTGGTGAGCCGGTCGCGGCCGGCTGACACCAGCCGCCCATCTTTGGCAAATTCGAGCGAAGCGACGCCGCCGGCATGCGCGGCGATGTTCTTGATTTCCTTGCCCCCTTCCATTTCCCACAGCTTGATCGTGCCATCCTCGCTGGCCGAAGCCAGCACGTTGGAATCGATCCGCCAACTAATGTCGGTAATGGCTCCCTTGTGTCCGGCCAGGTTCTGATACTCGCGCGCGGTCTCGGCTTCCCACACGAACATGCCGCCGTTGCGATCGGCAGTGGCGAGCAACACCCCATCCGGACTGAATTCGAGAGCGTAAATCCATTCGGTGTGCTTGCGAACTTCATTCACGAGCGAACCATCGGCGGTCGAGTAGATGCGCACCACGCGGCCCGGTCCGCCGAGCGCGATTCGCGTGTGGTCCTCATTGATGTCGGCCGCCAATACCAAGTCGAGCTCGTCGCCGACCTCGAACACGCGCTTGCCGGTCTTGACGTCAAAGACCACCACGACGCCCGACTTCGCGCCGACGCCGCCGCCAGCCAGAAGCAGCGCGCCGCTGCGGCTGAATTTCAAGATATGCGGCACACCCTCGTGAAAGGGCAACACGCCCACGAGGGCGCCGGAATCGGAGTGATAGAGCGCGATCTGCTTCTGTCCGCCAATCGCGATCAAAGGCGCCCACGGGCTTGCTGCCAAGGCACTGATCGCGCTGGGGCGAGGCGTGTAGACGACCGGTTGCCGCGGCAATTTTTCCGGCATCGGGGGCGGCCCCTCCGGCTTGCCCGCGCCAGCCGACAGGTTCAGGCTGACACCTGCCTTTTTCTTGACCTTCGCGACCGAGCCGTCATTCTCGAGCGCCCCGCCCAGGATCCAAGCCTTGATCACCTCGAGCTTGGCCGCAGGCAGCTTGTCCTGATTCGGGGGCATCTTCGGCTCTTCGGCATGCGACACCAGGCTCCACAGCCGCGAGCTGTCCGGATCGCCCGGCTCGATCACCTGGCCGGTCGACCCGCCCGCCGACAGGCCCGCAAACGAGGCCAGCGACAAGTCGCTCTTCTTGGTGTCCTGGTTGTGGCAACTGAAGCAGTGCTCGCGAAAGATCGCGCGCACGTGCGTGTCGTACGTCACTTTGGACGCGGGCGGCGCGTCGGCCGGCTTGGCTTCCTCTGCCGCCGTAAGGTTGGCCAGAGCGAGCGCCAGGATTGCAATCGTTGCCAGTTTAAACTTGAGCATGGTGAAACACCCGCTTAGTGATTGAATAAGAACTCGCGCGAGTTGAGCACGGCCCACAGGATGTCGTCGACGGCGATCCGCGGATTGGACTCGGCGGTGACCAGCCCGGTGAGCTTCTGCAGCTCTTCGGGGCTCGGCTTGCGCGACAGGCATGCGACGTAGATCGTCTCCACCACGTCGAGCGGCTTGCGACCCGCATCGAGCTCAGTTTGCAGGCGCTTGCTCTCGCCGATTTTGCGCGTGAGCGTATCGCCGTTGATCATGTGCAAGGCTTGCGACAGGGTCGGCTCCGTGGTCGCCTCGGCTGCGCAGGCCGTCGTGCGCAACGAACGGCCAAAGGAATTCAAGAAGTAGCTGTTGGATTGCCCATCGGCGATCTGCACCGCGCGTGAGCCGAGCGGCAGCCCTTGAAACTTCTCCTGAATCTGCGTGATTTGGCTCAGGCAGTCGAGCAGGCTTTCGGCCGGAATCCGCCGAATGCGGGCGTGGGAAAAATTCTTCAGGTCTTCGCCGTTGCTCTCATTGGCCTGGGACGAGCGTTGGTAGGCCTGCGAATTGCAGATATCCCGCACCAGTTGTTTGAAGTCATAGTTGTAAGAGGTCAGCTTCGCCCCCAGGGCCTCGAATAGCTCAGGGTTGTTGGCCGGGTTGCTGACGCGAACGTCATCGATCGGTTCGACGATTCCCAAGCCAAAGAAGTGGGCCCACACGCGGTTGGCCACGCTGGTCGCGAAATAGGGATTCTCGGGCGAGGCGAGCCACTTCACCAGGACTTCGCGGCGATCTTTGCCGTTTACGTCGGGCGTCGCGCCGCCCAAGAACTTGGGCGCCATGACGCGTCCGCCGACCGGATGCTTCACCTCGCCGCCGCCGGAGTTGAAGATGATCGTCTCGCGATAATCCTCGCCCTGCTTGCGACCGATCTGCGCGAAGAAAGCCGCGAACCCGTAATAGTCGTCCATCGTCCAGCGATCGAACGGATGATTGTGACACTGGGCACACTGCGTGCGGATGCCCATGAACACCTGGGCCACGTTCTCGGCTGTCTTCAGCGTGTCACGCTCGATCTGGTAATAGTTTGTCGCGGGGTTCTTGAAGGTGCCCCCACTGGCGCTCAACAGGTTCTGCACCATTTGATTGAGCGGCACGTTCGACGAAATCTGGTTGGTCAGCCAGTTCGAATACAGGAACATCGACTTGTAGCTGACCTCCGGCGTCGACTTGACCATCAGCAGGTTCGCCCACTTGAGGGCCCAAATCTCGGAGAACTCTTTGCGCTCCAGCAGCCGATCGACCAGCTTGGCGCGCTTGGCCGGATCGGTGTCGCTCATGAATGCCTGGTACTCTTCGACCGTGGGCAGCAGGCCGACAACGTCGATCGTCGCGCGCCGCAAAAACGTTTCGTCGTTGCACAGCTCGCTCGGCAGCACGCGCAACTTCTTGAGCTTCGCATTCACGAGCTCGTCGACATAGTTGGCCGGCGGAGTCGTGGGTGGGGTGTACTCAAGCGACTTGGGCAACACCAGAACCTGGCTGCCGACGGTGAACGTGGCGAACCTCGCCATGATGAACGCTTCGCCCCGCGCGGCCGCGGTCACTAGCCCGTCCGCGCTGATGGGCGCCGAGTTGTCGTTGTTCGTCAGGAAAACCACCAGATTCGTGACGTCTCGGTCAGTCCCGTCCGAGTATTTGGCGCGCGCGATGAACTGCTGCGTGGCGCCTTCGCCCTCGAGCACGGCCTTGGGCGGATACAGTTCCAGGCCGGTCACGGTGGCCACGTCGGCCGCGTCCTTCGGAACGCCGGCTTCGAGCCAGCGCAGCAGGGTCGCAGAGTACTCCGTGTCCTGAGCGAAGCGCTTGCCGCCGGTGTGCGGCACGCTGCCGTCAGCCTTTTGCATGAGCAGGCTCTCTTTCGGCAGCGCCAGATTGACGCGGCGGAAGCCGATCTCGTGCGTGATCCGATGATGGTCGCCGTCCGGATCGTAGCCAAACAGCGAAAGGTTGAATCCGTCCTTCCCCCGCGCCGCGCCATGGCAACTGCCCGTGTTGCAGCCGCTGCGCATGAAGACCGGCATCACGTCCAACTTGAAGCTGATCGGCCGATCGGACTTGGCGTCCTTGACCGTGAGCGGGATCGTGACGCTTTGCCCCTCGTGCTCGATCGTGAGGTTGCACGCGCCATCGGCCACGGGCAGCAGCGTGTCGCCCTCGAATCGTGCAAACGCTGGATTGGCCATTGTCTTTTTCGCGGCCGCCGTAACATCCAACGTAACCCCGTCGGGTCGGGTCAGCATCACGACCATCTTTTGGCGATCGCGGCTGTTGGTTAGCTGTGCTTCGGGCGGAAACACCTCGAGCTTGGGTGCGGGAGCATCGGCGGCGATGGCCGTCACGCACGTGATCCAAGCAATCGCAAACAGGGCAATCCGTTTCATTTCGCCTCTCCTGCCACTTTCGCGGCGGCTTTGGCTTGTTGACGTTCCAGGCGAAGTTTTTCCAACTGGCTCAAGCGCTTCTCCGGCATCGGCGCCGCCGCGGGAGCCGCCGCTGCGGTCGCGGGCGCATCGGCCTTGGGCGGCAGCGGTGTATCGATGCGCAATTCGCCCGTTCCGAGCGTGTGCGAGATCGGCTCGCCGGCTGCCACGATCACGGCGCGACAGATCACGGTCTTGTGCCGGCCGGCCGGCGAGTTCGCGGTTGTCTTTACCGGAAAGATCAGCTCGGCGGTGTCCTTCGTGATTTCGCGCGGCTCGGTGGTGACTTCGTTCGGCAGCCCAAGCAGCTCGATCTTGGCGGCGCCTTCGAAGTCTTTCTTCTTTTCGATCTTGATGACCAGATCGGTCGGCTTGCCTTGCTCGGTGGCGGCCGACTGGAAGTTAAAGGCCAGGTAAGGCTCGGCCACTTCGAGGATTGCCATCTGCGAGGCCACCGTGATCGGCCCATCGCCCACCGTGGCATCGCCGAGCACCACGATCTTCCACTTATTCAGCTCCGCGCTGCCATTGGCTGTCAGCGGAATCATGGCCTCCGTTTGCCCTTCCGGAATCACAATCGAACCGGACGAGCCCACGCCCGGCGGGTTATAGAGCATGGCCAGCGAGATGGGCGCCTTGAATCCTTCAGCACGCGTGGCTACGACCTTCAAATTCATGGCGCCGTCGCGGACCAGGGGTACCTTCGGTTCCACGATTTCAATGCGGTACGGAACTTCCTGCGTAACCGCGGTCGCCAGCCGCTCCGCGTACTGGTTCCACACCTCGATATTGTTCTGCCCGCGCACCAGCGAAGTGCGCTGTCGCAGACGGCCTTCGATCTTCTGGTTGGGGTCCGCATGCCGGCCCACCACGTCAACCAGCGCTCCCGCCAGCGGCGCATCGGGCGCGGCGGTGAGCAGCACCGGCACGTCGCCGCGATTGGCCATCATCGGCAGGGTCTCGACCTGGACGCCTGGCGGCAGATCTTTGAATTCCAAATTCAAATCGCCGCCAAAATCGGCGCGGGCCGCATTCACCAGAAACGCCATCCGATTGCCGCGCGGCACGGGCGCCACGATGTCGACAAACTGGCTGCGCTCCGACACACCCAGCGTGAGCTGCGGCTTGACCGGCGCCACTTCGACGCGATACGCATAATCCGCGCCCCCCTGCTTCAAGTGATCCTGGATGACGACCACATAGGTGTCGTCCTCCGGAGCAGCGAAACGCAAATAACTATCCGGGCCGCCACTGTCGTCGTTTCCGCCGATGCCCGCGCCGCCGATGCGATACACGTTCAGCACCGGATCGAGCGGCGAACCGAGCGAACGCGCCAGCACGCGGACGTCGAACGCTTGCCCCTTCTTGGCCGGGAACTTAAAGCAATCGGTATCGCCGGGCTGAGCGATGACGCCATTCATCGCGATGGGCGCTTCGCAGGCGGTCGCGGCGGCAAGCTCGTTGTTCGGCTCCGTCTCAAGAACGTTGCCGAATTCCGTCACGCGGAAGCCGACCGGCGACGGAGCGATGCCGCGCTCGTCCTTTGCAAAAATTCCAGACGCCGTGCAGGCCAGCGCGGGCAGCGAGCTCAGCTCGGCTGGCAGCGTGATTTTTTCTTGCCGCGGACCTGTAAGATCCCCCAGCCAGGTCACGTCGAGCGACTCGCCGGCCTTGCCGCCTAAGGGCAGCACGGAGCTCGGACGCGGGAAGCGGCCCACGTGCAGGCGATACACGCACGACCCATTGCCGGCGAACGAGGTCTCGCGAACCTGCACGATGTATGTGCCGTCTTCCGGCGCGACGAACGAGGCAATCGCATCCTGCCGCACGAGCGGCGCGTCGTCCGAGCGGGCCAGCTCAAACCGCTTCGTGTCGAGAATCGCGACGTACGGATCGAAGAACGTCAAACCAAGCCGCAGACCTTCGAGCTCCGCTGTGATGCGCTCGCCTTTTTTCGCTTCGATCGCGAAGTAGTCGACGTCCTCGTTTTCGACGACGCCATTGATGCAGCTATCGAGCGCGATCTTCTGCGGCTGGGCAAAGTCGTTGTTCGGCTCCGCTTCCTTGGCCTCCGGCAGAGCGCCCACGCTGAACGTGCGCAGGTTGCTGACGCCGCTGGCGGTGCGAATCCGCAGGCGATGTACGCCCAAGCGGCAATCGGGCGCGATCGCGAGCTTGGTTTTGACCGTGTTGGCCGCGGCCGCCTCCAGGTGCGTGACCGTGATACCCGGCTCATAGAGCAGAATCTGCTGCGCGTCGCCGAGCCGATCGCCGGTGAACTGAACTTCGACTTCCGTCCCGCGCTGTCCGCCATAGGGCGTCATGCCGCCCAGATTTGGCGCGGCGGCTTGAGCCGCAGCGGCGAGTAGTGACAACGCGAACGAGAGGTAGATCGCTTTTGTAAGCATCCGAGTTCGCCGCAGGGGTTAGGTGTTAGGGGTTGGGGATCAAGCAATAGGGGAATAGGGTTGGGCGAGAGATTAGGAGGTCGTTCCTCCCGAATCCCTAATCCCCAACCCCTGATCCCTACGCAAGTAGTTCCTTGCGAACCTTGCCGCCGTCGACGATCTCCACGGGCCGATTGCCGGGCGACATCAGCTCTTTGTCCGCGATGATGCCGAGCTGGTGATAGATCGTGGTCGCCAGGTCCGCCGGTCCGATCTCATCTTTCTCCGGTTCCGATGCCACCGGATTCGAGGCTCCGAAAATCGAGCCGCGCTTGATGCCGCCGCCGGCGAGAACGACGCTGAACACCTTGGGCCAGTGATCGCGCCCCGCCGTGCCATTGATTTTGGGCGTGCGGCCGAATTCGCTGGACACCATGACCAGCGTGTCATTCAACAAGCCCATCCGGTCGAGATCGCGGATGAGCGCGGCAAATGCCTGGTCGAAAGCCGGCATACTGCCCCGCATGCCCGCTGTGATGTTGACGTGCATGTCCCAGCCGCCGTAGGTGAGCGTGACGAAACGCACGCCCGCCGCCACCAGGCGTCGGGCCATCAGCATGCGCTGGCCCGCCTCGTTGCGGCCGTACTCGTTGCGGATGGCCTCTGGCTCGGCTGCGATGTTGAAAGCCTCGCGCGCTTGCTGCGAGCTGATCAGGCTATAAGCCCGATCGTAGAACGTGTCCATGGCCGACAGCACATCGGACTTTTCCTTCTTGGCGAAATGATCGTTCACAGCCTGAAGCGCGGACCGCCGGCGCTCGAAGCGCGTGGCGTCGATGCCGCCCGGAAGGTTCAAATCGCGAACCGTGAAGTTCGCCGCCGCCGGGTCGCTGCCCAGGCTGAAGGGCCCGTAAGACGAGCTCAGGTAACCGGTGCTGGCAAATTCGTTCGGCAGCCCAGGTATGCAAACATAGGGCGGCAGGTTGTTGCGCGGCCCATATTCGTGGCTGACCACGCTGCCCATGCTGGGGAAGATGAGCGCCGGGCTGGGCTTGTAGCCGGTAAACATATTGTGCGTGCCGCGCTCGTGGGCCGCCTCGCCGTGCGACATCGAGCGGATTACGGTCAGCTTGTCGGCGATTTGCGCGGTCTGCGGAAGCGTGTCGCAGAAAACCTCGCCCGGTATCTTGGTGGGAATCGAGCCCAACTCTCCGCGGTATTCGATGGGCGCATAGGGCTTGGGATCGAAGGTTTCCTGGTGGGCGATCCCCCCCGGCAGGAAAATGTGAATCACGCTCTTGGCCTTGGCCTCGATGAAGTCGTAGTTCTTCTGCTCGCCGCGGGCTCGTTCGAGCTTCAAGACGTCGCCCAGCGTGAGGCCGAGCCCCGTCAGGGCGCCAACGGCCAAAAAGCCGCGTCGGGTGGGTGGATTGCTGCGCAAGCTCATGGGAATCTCCTTAAGTTGCGAGGCCGGCGTGCTGCTTCGTTGCGCGGGATTGCAGGCGGGGAAGGACGTGGCCTTCGGACTGCGAAAACCGCGCCGCAGCGCCAGGTGCAAGTTCGTCCGTTCTATAAGTCAGGCGGGAAACGTTTGCGGATTCGAGGCGGGCAGCGGGCCCAATCGGGGTTCTAGGCTGTTTTCAACCCAGCTCGCCCGGCCAAGCCGGCAGCGACGATGCTAACGCCACCAATTCGAGTTGTCAAATATCAACGACGATTTATGCGACGGCGCTTAGACTTACGTCGCGCGTGACTCACGCGGTTCTCTTCACCAGCCGGAAGAGTTAGCGCCCGGTAATGTTGGAAGCAGCGGGGGGAACCAATGGGCAAGATGAAGCTGCGCGATCGATTAGTATCCTGCTCCTTCTTCGTTTGTCCGGCCCGAACCGGGCGCTAACGCTTCCGGCTAGTGAATGCAACGCGCGAGGCCCGTGGCGCCCCATTCCCATTGGTTCCCGTGTGCCCAGCATGACCGGGGCGCTGCACTTCCGGCTTGTGAGGAGCGAAAAACCCCTCCAGACCTGCAATTCGATTCATTCCGCCAAATGATTTGGCAATGGCCGCCTTATTAGTTACCATAGGCGCACATCAAGTCTAGGAACGCCCAGCACGCGCAAGGTGCGACGGGCCGGTCACTGAGTCGGAACATGCAATTTAAGAAGCTCACGCTTCTCGCGATTGCCGCCCTGTGCGGCTTGGCTGCGCGAGTGCCTGTAGCGCATGCCATCGTGCTGCACGACGGCAATGGCAACACCGATGCCGCGAGCTTGGCCGCCGCACTGGGCCCCGCCAATCCTGCGCTACCCGGTTGGGTGAGCGTCGGCAAAAGTAGTACAGGCCAGGCGAGCGTGACTTATCTTGGCAACGGCTGGGTCATTACCGCCGCCCACGTCACGATCGACAACAACATCGGCGGCAATCCGTCGCCGATCACCTTCGGCGGCAACCCGTTCTTCGCCGACATGAGCACGATGCACGTGCTCACCAATCCGGACAACTCGATTTCGGATCTCAAGATCTTCAGGCTCACGAGCGATCCGGGGCTGCCCTCGGCCATTCCGGCGCTGATCAACAACTCGCCGCCGACCGGCCGCGCCATCATGATCGGCAACGGGCTAAGCACGTCCGGCGATCATTTTTGGAACGTCAACACATCGAACGCGAACAACTGGGTGTGGACCACGCAGGCTCAGCCGGCCTCGCCAGGGCTGAATGACTACGGTGGCTTGGACATCAATTCCCAGGGGTCGCATGTGATTCGCTGGGGTGAGAACAACGTCTTTACGACCGGCGAAACCATCACCGTCGGCACCGATCCGGTCACGCATGGCCCCGTCAAGGTGTTTGGCTTCACCACCGCCTTTGACGACCAACAATACACAGGCGCGCCCCCCTTGCCGAGCGAGGGCCAGGCGTCCCAGGGCGATTCCGGCGGCCCCGTGTTCACGTTCGTGGGCGGGCAGTGGGTGCTGTCGGGCATCATGAACACGGTCTTCGAGTTCAACAATCAGCCGAGCTCGACGGCGGTCTTCGGCGACCTGACTTTGATCTCCGACCTGTCGGTCTATCGCGACAAGATCCTGGCCCTGGTGCCCGAGCCCTCGAGCGGGGTTCTGGCAGTGTTCGGCGCCGTTGCAGCCGTTGGGCTCCTTCGCCGCCGCCGCAAGTAGCGGTGAGCTTCCGCCGGCCGCTCTTTACTAGCCGCCGCGCCACGCCGATGATTCCCCTGTGGTACTTCCAGCATTAAACGGGCGCTAAGCGCTTCCGGCTGGTGAAGACCACGTGCGAAGCGGGGCCAAGGGCGGTTTTTTGTCGCCACTCGCTGGAATTCAAGCACAAGATTTCGGCGTGCCAAAAGGCGTCTTCGTTCCTTCCCCAATCCCTAACCCCCAGCCCCTAACCCCTGTTCTCTGCCCCCCAACCCCTATTTCTGTCCGAAAAGGCTAGACGTCTTTCGCCCCTTCGTGGACAATGATTCGTGGGCAGGCACAGGTAGAGGTCACTTCTCCGGAGGAATATGCGATGGCTCGTCCACGCACGCGCTCGGGTTTCACGCTCGTCGAACTGTTGGTCGTGATCACGATCATTGGAATGCTCGTGTCGCTGTTGCTGCCGGCGATTCAATCGGCCCGCGAGACGGGACGCCGCAACACGTGCATCAACAATATGCGCAACGCGAGCACGGCACTAACCCAGGTGCATGACACGAAGCGGTATTTTCCGGGCTATGTCAACATCGTGGGAAACAAACGTGCGAGCTGGGTGGTCACGATTTTGAACAATCTGGATCGCGGGGACTTGTACCAGAACTGGCTCAACAAGCCGATGATCGCTCCGCCAGCTCCGAATGCACCTCCGTACAATTTCTCTACTGACGTGCCGTGGTCATACACGACCCTCAATATTCTGATGTGCCCAAGCAACCCCTCAACCGGATCGGATGTCGACCCGCTTGCTTATGTCGTGAACTCGGGTTCGGCGTTCAGTACGACCGATAATTTGCCGGGAAATGCGATGCCCTTTGCGGATGTGAATAGCGGTGTGTTTTTCAACCACGCTGGTTCGGATTCGCTCGGGGGTTTCCAAAACTACAATCCGGCGCCACCCTCGGGAAGCGGGTGGGGCACACAAGGCCCGAAGGTTTCCATGGACTTCATTACAAGTAATGATGGCAGCACGTACACGATCATGCTGTCAGAAAACCTGCAAGCCGGGCATTGGGCGACTGATCCGACCGATGTGATGAATGATCCAAATCACAAAAATCCCTTCCAGAGCGATTTCCAGGTGCGGCAAAACACAGCCTTTGCTTGGTTCATTATCCCGTCTCCCACACTAAACAATTTTGAGCCAACTCCGCTGCCAATCCTGAGCATGAAAATTAACGCGCAAGCAAGAACCGCGCCACAGCCGCTTGGTTATTCGTCACCAAGCGGTGGTGATGGGCTCACTTATGCACGACCTTCATCTGCACATCCAGGCGGCGTGAATGTCATGTTCTGCGATAATCATTACCGGTTCATTTCCGAGGATATCCCCTACCATGTTTACACACAATTGATGACCCCGCGGCAGATGAGCTGCATCGTCGTCGCTCCAAATACCAACGCGAAAGTAGCTGGCTGGACGTACCTCATCAACGAAGCCGACTATTAATCGTCCGGCCGCTGGTCGGCTGATTTACCTCACTCGACACAAACGCCCCGCGAAAAATCCGCGTGGCGTTTTTTTGCGCGCCACGCGATCGCTTGTTCCGAAGCGGCAACTATCGCGTCTGGTGTCGGAATGTTCTCTTCACTAGCCGGAAGCGTGAGCGCCCGGTTCCGGCCGGAAGGAGAGCGCGCAATGATCGATGAGACCAACGCTGCGCACCCGGCTGGCTTCTTTCGTTACGCTCTGTGCTTCTAACGTGACACCGGGCGCTGACGCTTCCGGCTAGTAAAGGATACGTGAAGCAAACGGTTGTCTGGCGCGGTAAGATCCATGATGAATTACATCGAATCACCGTGCCAACTTCCCGGCGATGCAACGCTCGTGCGACGATCCGCTGGCCTATTTGCTGACGTGGACGACGTACGGCACGTGGCTGCCTGGCGATGAACGGGGCTGGACCAAACGCAATCGTGGACCTCAGCCGCCCGACCGGGAAAAGGAGCGCGCCGCTCGGACGCTTCTGAAAGAACCGACTTGCCGATTGGGACATCTTGAGCGACGGCTGGTCGAGGAGGTGATTCGAAGACACTGCGAGTGGCGAAGGTGGTCGCTCTTGGCGGTGAATTGTCGATCGAATCACGTGCACGTGGTCGTTTCAGCGACGGAACCGCCCCATGTCGTGCGCGAACAGTTCAAGGCGGCCTGTACGCGCAGGCTCAAAGTCGATCCAAATGCCGCCAAGCATGCGCGGTGGTGGACGCAGGGCGGAAGCGGGCGGTATCTCAACGATGAAGATTCGCTCGAGGCGGCGGTTCTTTACGTTCGCGACGCGCAGTAGCGTGCTCCTCCTCACTAGCCGGAAGCGCAGCGCCCGGTTCCGGCCGGAACGACAGCCCGCAACGACCGCCGGGACCAACGCTGCATACTCGGCTGGCCTCTTTCGTTACGCTGTGTGCCTCAAACGTTACACCGGGCGCTGACGCTTCCGGCTAGTGAATGTAACGCGCTAAGCCGAGCTATTCCGGCGAAGCAAAAGCCGGACACCTACACGGCTGCAAAATCCTTATCGCGTCTGGTGCCGGAACGTCTTGCCGCTCAAGCTCACCACGCCCGGGCCGCCAAAAAGAACTCGCAACTTCACGTCCGACGCCGTGCGCCCCGTGAGCGTCAGGCGATGCCGGCCCGCCGCCAGCGCCAAGGGCACGAACTTCTGCTGAAAGTTGCCCTGCTGGCCGTCGTAGACCGAAAACCCATCGACCACAAGCTTCAATTGCCCGTAGTGCCACAACTGGAACTGATACACGTCCGTGCCGGGCACGTCGAAGAAGGCCTGCGCCGTGAAGTTCTGATTCTGGTTCACCCCGGCCAATTCCAGCCAGGCCACGTCGCGCGTCTCCTGCACGGTCACGATCTTGTCGTTCGCCAGTTTGAGCGCAATGCCCGCCGCCAGGCTGGCCGGCGGGTCCTTGAGCGCGGGCAGCGCGCGCGGAGGCTCGATCGAAATGGCGACCGGCGCGGCGGCCACGCGCTCCTGAAGCCCGCCACTTCCAATCGCCAAGGCGTGCAATTCGATGGGTCCGAGCCCCAGCGTTCGCGGATTGACCGCGACCTCGCCTTCCTCGCCGGAAATCATGCCCAGCGGCCGGCCATTGTGCACGATGTAGATCTGCTTCATGCCGGCGGCCTTCGCGCGCACGGTCAACGTCTCGTCCCAGCGCACCTTGTCGGCTGGCACCGTCGATACCTGAGCCGAGGTCTGCTTGTTATCCACTTGCACGTTCACGATGGCGCGTCCTTGCGTTTCCAAAGCGCCGGCTGCGATCGCGACGACGCGAATCTGATGATATCCGTCGGCCTCAGCGGACGTGTCCCACGTTAGCCGCTCGCCCGCGCGGACGGTGTCGACCAGCCGGCCATCGGCGAAGAGCTGCAAGCGATCGATTTCGCCGCCACCTGCCATGGATGCCGTCGCGCCGATTTCGACTTTTCCCGAGACCGACTGGCCTGCCTTCAGACCGGTCACCTGCACCTGTGGAATATCGGCCCACGGCCGGCACAGCGCGTCGCCCACGATCAAAAGCTGCGCCGGGGCGAACACGGATTGATAGAAGGCTTCGGCCAGCGTGGCCCCGCGCGCGTAATGAACCTGCACGCTGGGCCAAGGGAACTTTTCAGGTAGCGCGAGCGGCTCGACCACGGTGCCGCTCGATCCGGCGGCGCCATAGCGCAGCATTTCGGTCAGCGGCGTTTGCGATGCGCTCTCGATCAGCATGCCGCCGAAGCTGGTGAAGTTTTCGCAAATGGCACCGGGCAGGATCTTGGAATGCGATTTGCCGAACGAGTAATCGGCCACGCCCATCAACAAGCCCGCCACGTCCGTTTTGCCGACGGGCAGCGGAGTGCCGATCACGTGGCTCTTGACGCCGAGCTTTTTGAGCTCCTCGACGGCCGCGGCAAAACCCGGCTCGCGCTTCTTCGAGCGAATGTCGTCGGTCTTGGAAAAATAAATGGAGCCAGCAGGTCGCGCGCCATCAGCGCCGGCGCTGCGCTCCAGGTACGAGATCGCCTCGCGCACCGAGTTCCCCCGCCCGCTGGTGATCGCGAGCATGGTGGAGAGCAGGTAGGGCTGTCCGCCCGACTCTTGCAGTTGGCCTTCGTTCCCCCAGCCGTACCAAGAGCGAAAACCGTGCGTGGGCGGCTCGACCGTGCGATCCTCGAACGCGCGCATGTAGTGGTTGATGCGCAGGTCCATCGTGATCGGCAGCTTGGCGTAGATCAGATTGAACAGGTAGGTGGCCGAGTTGAGCGAGCAGGCCGGGGCGGCCGCCGGCGGAAACTTGTAGCGGCCTTGAAAATCGTTGCTCAGGTCGATCGTGTACGGAAAATCGCTCGAGTACAGCACGTAATCGATCTGGTTGCGGATACCGCGCCGCTCGGCCGTGTCGAGCGCCGGCCCAAGAATCTTGTCGCGGAACGTGTCGCCGTCGGTGCCTTCGAACCCGCCAAGCCAGTCGACATAGAACACGTTGAGTGGCGGGATACGTCGCAGGGCGATGTAATGGTTGGCGATGGTCTGCGAGGCCCAGCTCGCCGAATTCACGACCAACAGCACGTTTTCGGGCCCGCCGCCCGCCCGGGCCGAATCCGCGCAAGCAGCGACGCACACAGCCGCAAAGAGATGGCGTAGAAAATATCGCCAGGCCATTGTCCTTCCAGACGAACGATGTGCGCGCGGACCCAAGCATTTTGATCATACGAAACGCCGCGCGAGCGAGCCAGCGAATGCCGCACGGAACTCAGCGGCAAGCCTGCCGCGCGCGGCTCGGGCGGCCGCACATTCGCTACTTCTTGCCCAAGCGGCGCTGGGCCTGGAAGAACCGCGTCAAGAGCTCGCCTCCCTCGCGCTCGAGAACACCCGGCACGACCAGGGGCCGGTGGTTGAGACGGGGATCGCTCAGAAGCTGATAGAGCGTGCGGACCGCCCCGGCCTTCGGATCCGGGGCGCCATATACCACCGTGGGCACGCGGGCTTGCAGGATCGCGCCCGCGCACATGGGGCAGGGCTCGAGCGTGACATACAGCGTGCAGCCCTCGAGGCGCCAATCGCCGATCGCGCCGGCGGCTTGCGTGATGGCGATCATCTCGGCGTGTGCGGTGGGATCGTGCAGTTGCTCGCGCTGGTTGTGCGCCGAGGCAATCACGCGCTCCCCACGCACGATGATGGCGCCAATGGGCACTTCCTCTTCGGCCAGCGCCGCTTCGGCTTCAGCAAGCGCCATTCGCATGAAGAATTCGTGCAAAGTGAGAGCTCCCTCGGGCATGGTCGAACGGGTCAGCCCCGCAGACCCGCCGAACGCATGAGCTTGGCGGTCTCGCGGTAGGCCTCTTCGACCCACTGGACAATTCGCGTGGGCTCGGGCGAGTATTCCAGTTCGACGGAAATGGTGCGCTGGCCAAAATCGAGCGCGGCGATCTCGCGCAAGTAGGGGGCGAAATCAA
>DATJEN010000130.1:0-17320 GCA_035496575.1 Pirellulales bacterium | reverse complement strand
CTGTTCACGCAGCCCGCGTAGTGGTCGTCCCACAGCGAGAAGAATTGGTCGTAGTCGGCGTGAAGACCCACATGCCACACGACCTGCCAAACGTTTCGCCGCCAAAGCGTGGCGTCGTAGATGATACCCGCCGCGTCGAACGCAAAGGCTCGAGCGTGCTGGAAGGGATGGCCAGGTTCGCCAGGCAACTCGTCTGCCGCAAGCTGGCCGCGTTCCTGTAGCAGCATGGATTTTTCGCACAACCTTTCCGCCGCCCGATCCATCGGCGGCACGTCGCCAATTGGGCTGTAGCGAGCGAACAATGCGTCGAGCTGCCCCCAAGAGCCGGTCCAGGCGAGCTTACACCCCGGTATCGGCCCGGTTCAGCGTGGCCATGCGGCGGCGTAGCGCCGGCTGGTGATCCAGAAAATCGGTGATCCGCTGCCAATCCGACTCGTCGTGGCCGATCGCCTCGTAAATCGCCTGGGCGTGCTCCCAGTCTTCCTCGCGGTTGATCTTGAGACGCAAGTCGTCGCGGTCGAGCTCGGCGGGCAAGGGGATCAGACGAACCTGGAATCGCTCCGGATGGGCATACAAGTATTCGGTCACGTGCTCGCGGGCCGCGTGGCTGCGGGCATCGCGATGGGCGGTCCGCAGGGCCTGGGCCGAGCACCACTCGGCAAGCATGCCCACTTGCGACAGGATTGCCGGACGGCCATCGGATAGCGCGTAGCTGATGTAATCGCAATGCGGATGAGCATCGGCCGTGTTGACTAGGCGGTCGATCAGCACGGGATCGACAAAGGGATGCTCCGCACAAATGCGCACCATGGAGTCGGCGCCAAAGTGGTCGAGGGCCGCGATGAACCTACCGAGGGGATCGCGAGCCGGGGGCGCGAACACTTCGACGTCGGGAGGCACCAGCCGGCGAACCCGCTCAGCCTCGTGCAGGTCGGCCAGCAGCACCACCGCCCCGCTCAGCCGCTGGCAGTCGGTGACGCGGCGCACAACCAATTCCAGCAGCGGCTTGCCGCCCAGCTTGCGGGCAAGCTTGGCTTCCATTTTTCCGGACGCAGAACGAACCTCAATAATCCCCAACGCCTTGCGCATCGTCGCTCCTAACTTGCCCCATCCGTGCCGCCTGAAGGCCCCTGTTCACATGGGGCGGGAGTCTAGCAAGCGGTCGCGAACAAGGTCAAGAACAGGTCGGCGGACGACGGCAGTCTTCTGCGCGCAGATGGCAGCGTCAAGGCACGGCCGAGCGTGGGCGCGCTCTCGCTGGCAGGCCCGGTCCGCACTTCATTTCCACCAGGAACGGCCCGGGGAGAATCTGTCTTGGTGGCATCCGAGTGTCGCCGTACAATCCGCCGACCTGCCGCGCGGCCTTCAGCCACGCCAAAGTGCTAGCCCTACGCTGAACCATTCCGAGGCAAGGAGGCCGACGATGGAGCGACTGTTGGTGACCGGAGTCGACGGCTGCGCCGGCGCGAACCTCGCCCTGGCTCTTAGCGACCGCTGCCAGGTGCTTGGCTTGCATACGCGGCAGGCTGTCGCATGCGACGCTTTCGAAACCACAACGTGCGACCTGGCAAACGCGCAGCATCTGGAACTGGTGATCGACGAGTGGCGTCCCACCTGGCTTATCCACTGCGGACCTTTGTGCGCTTCCTGGTGGGATACGACCGAGTGCCTGGGCGCGGATGAAGCCGTCATCGCGGGGCGCCTGGCCCGGCTTGCACTCGAAACCAAGTTTCGCCTGACGGTGCTCTCAAGCGATTGTGTCTTCGCCGGCCCGCGGATGTTCCACACGGAAGAATCCGAGCCCACGAATGCATCCGCGCGGGCGGCTCATACGGTGGCCCTGGAGCGGGCCCTCGACAGCCGCACGCTGGTCGTGCGAACGCACGCTTATGGCTGGAGCCCCCCCGGCACTCCAACGAGCGCTGCGGAAGGCATGGCGGAATCGCTGCTGAGCGGAATGACGGCCACGGCAAGCGGCCTCTCGCACGCGACCCCGATTCTGGCCAGTGACCTGGCCGAGCTCCTATGGCGGGCCTTTGAGCTGCGCCTGGAAGGCATGTATCACATGGGTGGGGCCGAACGGGCAAGCCATTACCGCTTTGCCTGCGAGCTGGCCGCTAGCCTGGGCGTCAACGACTCGCACGTACGCGTGGAGCCGAAGGAGCCGGCCTGGCCCGACGAGACGTCCCTCAACAGCCGTCGCGCGCGGCGGGCCCTCGAGTGCCCCCTGCCACTGTTGTGCGAAGGCCTCACGCGTTTTGCCGCGCAAGCCACGAATGGCTGGCGCGGCAACTGGCGGGTGGCGGGTGAGCACGCCTATCAGCAAACCGCCGCCTAAGGCGGCATTCGCCTACACGCCCGGCCCGCTCACGCCCAACAACTCGTAGAGCCGCGGGTCGGCCAAGCTGTCCGCCACCAGGGCGGCGCCGGCAAAATCGTGACGGCGGCTATGGCCGGCCGGCACTGCCACGGCGATGGTGCCCGCCGCCACCGCGGAGCGGCATCCGTTCTGGCTATCCTCGAGCACGGCGACTTCGGCTGGCAGCAGGCCAAAGCGATTGGCGGCCAGCAAATAGATCTCCGGATCAGGCTTGCCGCGGCACACATTCTCGCAAGTGAGGATGAACTCGAACCGCGGTGCAAGCTCAAATCGCCCCAACACGTCCTGGACGAACTCGATTCCGCTGCTGGTGGCGATGCTCTTGGGAACTCCGGCGCACTCGAGAGCCTCGAGCAGTTGCAATAGGCCCGGCATGGGCGCGAGCCGCTCATCGAGCAGCGTGGCGAAGATTTCGTCGGTTTCGGCCGCCAGCTCATCGATCGAACTGGCGAGTCCATGGGCGTCGATCATCATCTGCAGGGCGACGTCGGCCGGCCGGCCCATCATCGCGTCGAGCAGCTCGGGCGTGAATTGTTTACCTCGCTTGCGCAGCATCCTCGCGCCGACGTCTTGATAGAGCTCCTCGGTGTTGAACATCAGGCCGTCGAGGTCAAAGACGACGGCTTTAGGACAGGCAGGTTGGTTCATCGGGCAGCGTGTGTGAGACTAGGCAAGCCGATTGTGCTCTGGCTTCGAAGCGCGGTTGACTTCGAACGGGGCAAAACAAAAACAGCCCTCGCCAGGGCTCTGACGAAGGCTGGATTGCGTAAGTGGAGCGGAAGGGAGTCGAACCCTCGACCTCTGCATTGCGAACGCAGCGCTCTCCCAATTGAGCTACCGCCCCGAAAGTCAGCCCACGACCGTAGGGCTCAGCGATCAATTCTAAAAATGCAGGGTTTGGTTGTCCAGGCGAGCAGTCCGCCGGTGGTGGGCTAACGCTCCAGCCCCAGGCTACAGCGATAAGCGGCGGCCTGCGACTCGACGCCGAGCTCGGCACTGATCTTCCGCCACTCGTCGGCGCAACCTCCCAGTGCATCGGCCGGCGATTTCTTGCCCGCAAGCGCGTCACTCACGGCCGCATCGAGCGTCTCGAGATATCTTGGCCCGCCTGGAATTCGCGGCACGAACAAAAACGCCTGTCGGGTCATGGCGTCGCGCTCGACTTCGGCGTATTGCCGCGCGGATTCAAGCGGCACCAGCGCATCGACCCAGCCTTGTGGCGCCGCGAGCTGCGAGCGGCGATAGATCGACGTGGCAGAGCTCGCGCGGCTGACCGTGGCGCCCCACTCGCGGCCCGAGAGCCAGGCGAGCAGTTGGAAAGCGTCGGCGGGCGAGCTCGACCCGCTCGTCACGGATCCCAATCGACCCGAGAAGCCCAGCAGCGGTACGCGCTCGCTTTCACCCTCGGGCCTTTTCTCCCATGTGGAGTTCGAAATGTTATAGACCTGAGCAGATCCAGGCAGCTCCGTATAGCCGATGGCAGGCGGCGCTGGCGACTCTTTCGTTGCGGCGGGCGCGGCATGGTTGGGGATGGCTAGCGCGAGCGCGGCTTTGCCCTCCAAGAACCGGCGCCCGGCGGCAAGTGCATCGAGCGACCCAGCATCCTTCGGCCCAGCCGCGGCATCGGCCACCATTTCCTCGAGTGCTCGCACAAAGGGGGCGCCCGCAATGAGCGGCACCATGGTGTCCACTTTCCAGAGCGTCGAAAAATGGTCGCGGTGTTTGACGTATGCCGCGGCGCGGGCGAGCAGTACGAGCGCTCTGCAAGCGGGCGCAAGCGGCTCGACCGTGCCGCTCCAACTTTCCGGCGGATCGAAGCCAGACAGATTATCGCGCTTCGCGAAAAATGCGGCCAGCTCATGATACTCGGCCCAAGTCCGCGGCGGCCGCTTGTGAAACTTTTCAAACAAATCCGCGCGATAGTAGCACGTGAGCAGAGCCGGACCGAACGAGACCGCCCACGGCTCCTGGCACCAGTGCGTCTCGGCGATCTGCACCAGCTCGAACGTGTCCGACCAGGCTAGCTCCTCGTTCGTTTGGTAGTCGACGGGCAAGGGCACGATGCGCTTATCTTCAGCAAGCGCGCCGAGGTGCGTGGACGGATAAACCACGGCATCGGCGTGGACGAAGGACGTTGGCTCGGCGAGCACGTCGGCCAGCGACTTGTGCACAACGCTCAAATTGCCGCCGCTGCGGGCTTTCCACTCGGCGCGCAGCGAGTCGATGGCACGCGCCAGCCCAGCGTCATCAATGACGACGATCTCGAGCGCCGCGCTACGCGCCTGGCCTTGTTCCGGCTCAGCAGTTTCTCGCGAGCCACAACCCGCCAGGCAGAGCCATGCCGCCAAACAGAGCGCGACTGGAAGAGAATGGATCCGGGCGCTCAAAGCGAAATTCCTCGGCTAGTTGATTCGATTAGTCGGGTGAAAACGCGCCAGAACGGCAAGAACCTCGTGCATCCTAGAACCCGAACGGCGCTTGGGTCAATCGACCAAATTGGCCATGCCGCCCGGGCGTTGCCAGCCTTGCGTGGGGCAAAGTACAATCCTTGTCAATCTCCTCGACCTTCACGTCCTGACCTCGTTTTCACGCATCCTTCGCAGGCATGAGCACGTTTCTCGGCATCGATATCGGCACGTCTGGCACGAAGACATTGGCGATCAACGAGCGGGGGAAAATCCTCGCCGAAGCAACGAGCCTTTATCCCTCCTATCACCCCAAGCCGCTGTGGAGCGAGCAAGATCCAGACGACTGGTGGCGCGCGACGGTGGAGACCGTGCGGCAGGTCGTCAAGCAAGCCAAGCTCAAGCCGCGCGACGTCAAAAGCATCGGACTGTCTGGCCAGATGCATGGCTCGGTCTTCTTGGACAAGCGCAATCGCATTCTGCGGAAAGCGATTTTGTGGAACGACCAGCGCACGGCGGCCGAATGCCAAGAGCTGGAAGAGCGCGCGGGCGGCCGCGCCGAGCTGATTCGCATGGTCGCCAATCCCGCGCTGACGGGATTTACGGCGCCCAAGATTTTGTGGCTCCGCAATCGCGAGCCGCGGCACTTTGAAAAAACCGCCAAAGTTCTGCTGCCGAAGGATGACGTCCGCCGTCGGATGACGGGCGAATTTGCGACCGACGTCAGCGACGCAAGCGGCATGCTGCTGCTCGACGTGGCCCGCCGCGACTGGTCCGACGAACTTTTGGGTAAGCTCCAACTCGATCGATCGCTGTTGGCCAGGTGTTACGAGGCGGAGGAAATCACCGGGCAGCTCACGCGCGAAGCGGCCGATGAGCTTGGCTTGACGACCGATTGCACGCTCGTCGGCGGAGCGGGCGATTGCGCCGCGGGCGCGATCGGCAATGGCATCGTGAAGCCCGGCAGCCTGTCGACTTCGATTGGTACCTCGGGCATTATGTTCGTGCACAGCGATACCGTGCAGGTCGACCCGCAAGGCCGCCTACACACGTTTTGCCACGCGGTGCATGGCAAGTGGCACATGATGGGCGTGAGCCTGTCGGGCGGCGGATGCTTGCAGTGGTTCCGCAACCAACTGTGTGCCGCGGAGATTGCCGCGGCGAAAAAGTCGAAGGTCAACCTTTACGACAAGCTGACCGAAGAAGCCGCCCGTATTCAGCCTGGCAGCGATGGATTGCTGTTTTTGCCGTATCTCTCCGGCGAGCGGACGCCGCATGCCGATCCCCACGCCCGCGCTTGTTTTGTCGGCCTGACGCTCGCGCACACGCGTGGGCACATGGTGCGGGCGGTTCTGGAGGGGGTGAGCTATGCCATGCGGGACAGCCTGGCCATCATTCGAGAATTGGGGGTTCCGGTGCGGCAGATCCGCGCCTCGGGGGGTGGGTCGAAAAGCGCGCTGTGGCGGCAAATTCAAGCCGACGTATTCGGCCAGAAAGTGGCCACCATCAATGCCGAAGAAGGACCAGCTTACGGCGTGGCGCTTTTGGCCGCAGTCGGGGCGGGCGCGTTCCGCAACGTCGAGGAAGCCTGCGCGGCCACGATTCGGGTGGTCAAGGAAACACCGCCCAACCGCCGCGCCACCCAGCATCACGACCAGGCGTTTGGCATTTATCAGGACCTGTATCGTTGCTTGAAACAGCAATTCAAGCGGATTTCGGAACTGGAAAACGACTAGAGCGGCGAACCGCTCATCCGGTTTAGCGCAGAGCCGCTCGTCTTCAGGAGGCGCGTGCCATGGCGGCTTTGTATCTCAGCGAGGCCGACGTCGGGCAATTACTCGACATGAACACGGCCATCGAAGTTTGCACCGAGGCTTTTCGGCGGCTGGCCGCCGGTGAGGCCGAAAACGTTCCGCGCCGCCGCGCCCAAGCGCCCGGCGTCATGCTGCATGCGATGAGCGCCGCGGCCGGCTATCGAGGGCTTGTCGGCTGGAAATGCTATTCGACCACGCGGCAAGCGGCACGCTTTCACATCGGGTTATATGACACGTCGGGCGCGTTGGTCGCCCTCATCGAGGCCGACAAGCTGGGCCAGTTGCGAACGGGCGCCACGACCGCGGTCGCGGTGGCGGCCATGGCCGATCCCATGGCGTCTGAACTCGGCCTGTTCGGTTCGGGATGGCAGGCCGAAACTCAGCTCGAGGCCGTGTCGCGCGTGCGCGAGATTCGGGTTGCCTACGTCTACAGCCGTGACGAGCAACGGCGGAACGATTTTGCCGAGAAGATGTCCGCGCGGCTCAGGCTGGACGTGCGCCCGGCCGACCGACCCCAAGAAGCGGCCGCGGAATTGCCGATCGTGATTACGGCCACCACGAGCCGCCAGCCGGTCTTCGACGGCCACGACCTGGCCGAAGGCGCCACCGTGTGCGCGGTCGGCTCGAATTGGCTCACCAAGGCCGAGATCGATTCCACGGTCATCAGCCGCGCCGATAATATCGTGTGCGACAGCATCGAGGCCTGCCGCGGCGAAGCCGGCGATTTCAAGGACGCCATCGAGAAAGGCATCTTCGATTGGAGCCGGGCCGTCGAGTTGGCCGACGTCGTGGCGGGCCGAGCCACCGGGCGCAATACCCCGCAAAGCATTGCACTCTTCAAATCCGTGGGTCTTGCCCTGGAGGACGTCGCTCTGGCCGGCGAGCTGCTGGAGCGCGCCCGCGCGGCCGGGATCGGCCGCGAATTGCCGTTTTAGAGCTCGCCAAGCGCGCGCCCTTACCGCTGGTTGAGCGGCGCCCACTTGCGCGGCAGCGGACCGGTGTAGTTCGCCCGCGGCCGGATCAGCCGATTGTTATCGAGTTGCTCGATGACATGCGCCGCCCAGCCGGAAACGCGGCTGAGCACAAATAGCGGAGTGTACAGATCGACGTCCAAGCCCATGTAGTAGTAGAGTCGGGCACTGGGCCAATCGAGATTGGGCGGCAGATTCTTCTCCTTGACCACGATGGTTTCGATCGTGTCGGCCATGGCTTCCATGTCCTGATGGCCGGTCTCGGCGGCGAGCTCGCGGCACAAGGTGCGCAAGTAGGACGCTCGAGGGTCGCCCGACTTATAGACGCGATGCCCGAAACCCATGATGCGGCGTTTCTGCGCGAGAGCGGAGCGAATCCAGGCTTCCGCGCGGTCGGCCGTTCCGACCTCGCGCAGCACTTCCATGACGGCTTCGTTTGCGCCTCCGTGCAAGGGGCCCTTCAAGGCGCCAATGGCCGCCGTGACCGCCGAGTGCATGTCCGACAAGGTTGACGCCACGACCCGCGCCGCGAAGGTCGAGGCATTGTATTCGTGCTCGGCATACAGGATCAGCGAGACGTCCATGGCCTTGGTGAGGCGATCAGAAGGCGGCTTGTCGAAGAGCATCCACAGAATGTTGCCGGCCAGCGTGCGCTTGGGATCGAACGCGACGGCCTTTTGCCCTTTGGCCAGCCGGTGCCGCGCGGCCATCACAATTGGTAACTGGACGAGCAAATGCTCTGCCTTTCGCAGATTGGCGTCATGGCTCGAATCGCCGGCGTCCGGATCCCAATGCGCAAGCGCGCTCGCGCCTGTGCGCATGACGTCCATCATCGGCACGCCATGCGGAATCTTCGCAAGAAACTCGATCATGGCCGACGAAATCGAGGCGTGCACCCGCAACCGCTCGCGAAAGGCGGCAAGCTGGTCGGCGGTCGGCAACTCGCCATGCAACAGCAGGTGCGCGACCTCTTCGAAGGTGGCATGCTCGGCCAGGTCTTCAATTGCATACCCGCGATACTGCAAACCGCCGGCAATCGTGCTGATCGCGGTTTCGCCGGCGATCACACCCTCCAATCCCGGGCTGTAGATGGGTTCAACCATGAATGCTCTTCAAAAAAGGAGTAAGGGCTTCAATTGGCCAGGCGTCGCGTATGGGGAGTGTGCCGGCAGGCAAATGGCACGATCTGTCGCCTATGTGCGTCATGGCTCGGGCGCAGCGCCGGAAAAATAGGCGCGGTCGCGCGCTTCGTAGTCGCTGTATCCAAGCAAGTCGTAAAGTTCCTGCCGCGATTGCATGAGGTCGAGCAGATCGGCCTGCGTGCCGTCACTGCCAATGACGGCGAGCGCCGCCTCCATCGCCTTCATGGCGACTCGCAACAGGGTCACCGGATAAATGACGACCGCGTAGCCCATCTGCGCCAGTTCATCGAGCGTCAAGAGTGGGCTCTTGCCGAACTCCGTCATGTTTGCAACCAAGGGAGCATCGACCGCGCGAGCAAATTGCTCGAACTCTTTGGCATTGGCGAGCGCCTCAGGAAAAATCCAATCCGCGCCCGCATCCCGATATCGCGTCGCGCGCCCGATGGCCTCTTCGATTCCACCGGTCCCGCGCGCGTCGGTGCGTGCGACAATAACCAGGTCGGCATCGCTGCGCGCCGCGGCGGCCGCGCGGAGCTTCGCGCACATGGCGTCGGTTTCGATGAGTGTTTTGCCGGATAGATGTCCGCAGCGCTTGGGAAGCACCTGGTCTTCGAGCTGAATGGCCGCGGCGCCGGCCGCTTCGAGTTCGACGATCGTGCGCTCGACGTTAACCGCCTCGCCGAAACCGGTGTCGGCATCGACGATCAAGGGGATGGAGATTCGCCGCGTCAGATAAGCGGTTTGCTGGGCCAGCTCGCTAAGCGTGAACAGTCCGACGTCCGGCAGGGCCAGCGTGCCGGCCGAGAAGGCGGCGCCGGACAAGTAGGCCGCGTCGAATCCAGCCTGCTCGATCAGCCGAGCCGCTAGCGCGTTTAAAGCGCCGGGCACTTGAATCGTCGAATCGGCGACCGTGTCGCGCAGCAATCTACCGGGCGAGGGCCGCGTCATTCAAAAGCCTGTCACGGGTTTAAAAGAGCTCTCCCGCGAATATAGAAGCCGGATGAACGCTTACGCAAGAGCCCAGCCCCCCTGCTCATTGATCTGGCGTATTTGCCCGCCGCCGGCGCTGCCGCAACCGTACTTGATCGCTCTTTGCCGCAGTCCGTCATCTTGGCCCGCTGAAAGACGGCCGAGCCGGCGACGGATCACCAGCCCTCCTGTTCGGGCTCGAGATCGCCATCGGCATACGCTTCTTTCGCGCGCCGCATGGCAATGCTCCCGCAAGAGCGAGAACGAGAAGCGGCCGCGCGCACCTGGCTTCTTGGATCAGCTGCAGGATTGATCGCGTCGAGTGTTGCGATCGTAGTCCTTATACGGATTCCCCATGACCGCTCCTAAGCGCGAACTTAACCTAGTGCCATTCGCTCCTAAGCGCCGCTCCCGGCACCTCACTGTTAGGACACTACCTTCCCTTGGCGCGCTCTGAGAAATCCGGCAAGAAGCCGGTAAATGCTTGATTCGGCCACAACGGGCAACTACTCTCGTGTCGGTCCCGCTCCCTCGCCCCTGGTGCCGCTAGCCAAACGAACCGATCTCCGTTTGAGCTTCTTTTCTTTTGCGGCATAGTTTCGCTCAGTTAGACGAGCGATTTCGAGTGGCGACTTGTTATGCGGACCAGTTTGATCGCGGTGCTCTCTGTCGCAGCGGCACAGTTCGCCGCACCCGACGTCAGTTTGGCGGCGAGCTATTCCATTACAGACCTAGGCACACTTACGCGCTCTGGCCAAACGTTCGGCGAAGGGATCAACGCTTCTGGACAAGCATCAGTCGACACAGCTCTGCTTGGTGGACACGCGGTGCTTTACAGTGCCGGCACCCTTCACGACCTGGGAACGCTTCCCGGAAAGACGTCGAGCAATTCGAATCGAATAAATGCCGGCGGCGATATTGTTGGTTTTTCGAGTGTGTCGAGCGGAACGGCGTTTTTGTACAGCGGCGGGGTGATGCAAAACCTCAATTTGCTCATCGATCCGTCATTGGGTTGGCAACTGCAAGACGCAATCGGAATCAATGACAGTGGTCAAGTCGTGGGCTACGGACTGATCGGCGGTCAAAAACACGGCTTCCTTTATTCGAGCGGCTCGATTCAAGATTTGGGCACAATCGAGCCACACGACATCAACAACCTCGGCCAAATTACGGGCGTTGATCTTGCGAACGGTCACGCCTTCCTTTACAGCGGCGGCGTGAAGACCGACTTGGGCACACTTGGCGGAAGCAGCAGCAGCGATGCCTGGGGCGTCAACGAGAGTGGGCAAGTAGCTGGCTCATCGAACGGACATGCCTTCCTCTATGACGGAAGTCTTCACGACTTGGGCCCGCTTGCAGGTTTTTCTACCATCCACACCAGCGATCTCAATTCAACCGGCCAGGTCGTTGGCTATTCCTACAACGATTTCAATAACCCGCGTGCTTGGGTGTACACAGGCGGCGTAATACGCGACCTCAATACGCTCATCGATCCGTTGTCTGGTTGGATAGTTGGGGCTGCAACAGGGATCAACGACAGCGGTCAAATCATCGTCAGCGCCGCTGAGTTTGTCCCCGGCGCTCCAGGTAGCGGCGGGGGCTTTGTAGTCCACGCTTTGATTCTGACGCCTATTCCCGAGCCCAGCACATTGGCCCTCGCGGCCATCGGGCTCGTCACGTTGGCTATCTGGCGACGAAAGCGCGCCGGCAAGTAGATGGGGTTGGGCCAGCAACACTTAACTGCCCATTAGCTAGGCGCGTGTAGCGCGTGTAGTGTACTTATGTACAAAATACGAGACAAGCAAGTTTCGTAACCCAATTCGACGGACACATCGCCCGCAACGGAACGGTGAGCCCTGAGGCGCGAGACCGTTCGATTTCAGGCCAAACGGCAAGAGCCCTGCCGGCCCGTATTTGGCCAAACCCATCAAAATGCCAGTAGCATTGCGGACATTTTAGATTACAATACGGTTAGGCATTTCATTCTTAAGCGTTTCATCTCTCAGTTCTTGCGCTCGACGTCCTCGATATCAGCAATCCTCCGGCGTCCCACTCGGGCCGGTTCAGATTGACGGACAGAGCAGGGCTCCAGGCGGCGTTGGACGCAAGTTCACGGCCGACTCTGGAAAGCTTGTTGCCTTGAGGAACGCACGCACGCCATATCGGCGCTCGTGTGCATCGCCAAGCTGGTCGGCAGTTCGCCGATTCAGGGCACTCGTCCAGGCGAGGTGGAGCATGCTCGAAATCAGGCACCGTAAGTCACACGTCGTCCTTCTGCAGGTCGATGCCGATTCGCTCGCCGGCAGAAAAATGTCCGGCGCCAAACTGCATGGAGCGGATCTGGCAGGCCTCGATCTTTCCGGCGTGGACCTCATCAATTCGGACCTGCGCGAGGCCGATTTGCAAGGTGCCAATCTGGAAGGCGCCCTGCTCAACGGCGCGCTGCTGGACGGCGCCAATTTGATGCATGCCAATCTCTGCGGCGCCAACCTGACCGACGCGCACCTGCAGCACGCCGTGTTGGTGGACGCGAAGCTGTCCCATGCCAACTTGCGTTACGCCCAGATGCATGACGCCATTCTGTGTGAGGCGGACCTGAGCGACGCGGACTTGAGCATGGCCGATCTGCGCGGCGATTTGAGGGACGCCAAGCTCGTGCACGCCGACCTGCGGGCCGCCGACTTGACATCGGCCAATCTTCGTGGGGCCAACCTACAGGAAGCGGACCTCACCGGCGCCAAGCTTGGCTCGGCGCAATTGGCTGGCGCTAATCTATCCAACATGATCGACGTGCGCGGACATCGGGTGACGCAGCAAACGGCCCCTCAAAAGGCGCGTCGCAGGGAAAAAGAAAAACTTGTCCGACCCTGGTGGCGATTCTGGGCCAGGGCCTGATATTCGCCCCGATACCGCGCGGCCGGGGCTTTTCTAAAACAGCCGCAGTTGCGCGGGCTGCAGCAGTGGATCCTCGTGCGGCGTGCGCTCTAGCGGAAAGGCATTGTGTCCTTTCGCGCGCAGGCAATTCACGAAGCTCACGGGACCATGCGTGCAATAGATGCGCTTGGGCTGGACCCGTTCGACGGCTTCGAACAGCTCGTCGTAATCGGCGTGATCCGACAATGGAATCGCGTGATCGACGCCCAATCGGGCCCGCGTACCCTCGTGCGTGGCCCAGCCGGTGACCGCGAACGTCGTCGTCTTGCGCAAGCCCGGCAAGCGGCCGGCGCGGTGCATGCGTGGCGGTACTACGAGGACGTGGCCCGGCAACGGCTGGCCCGGATAGAGATGGCAATCTCCCAGGTCAACGCCGCAGGAGCGATAGACCTGGCTGACCGAGTAAATCTTGGGATGTTGAAGCACGGGAAAGCCGGCGCGTGTCAGCAACCGCGTCACTTCCTGGCTTTTGCCCATCATGTAGGCCTCGACGACCGGCGTGCGGCCCTGGTTGAATGAGCTTCGCACCAGCGAAAACAATTGATCGAGCGCGCGGGCGCGCGGCGGATGGCGGTACAGGGGATTGCCATAGGTGCTCTCGATGACGAGTACGTCGGCGCGTGGCAGCTCGGCGCGCTCCGCGGTGGCGGATTCCCCCAATTTGAAATCGCCGGTGTACAGCAGCGATTGATTGCCATCCTCGGCCAGAAGCATGGCCGAACCCAAGCAATGTCCGGCCGGAAAGGTGGTCAGCCTTAAGCCGCCCCACTCGAGCGGCTGCCGATAATTGAGCTCGCGCGTGGGGCGCACTCCATAGCGATGTTGATAGAGCGCGGCCGTGGGACCGGTGCACAGCGCATACTCGTGTCGCGCCATGTGGTCTTGATGGGCATGCGAAACAAACGCTCGGGGCTGTCGGCGGCGGAAATCGACCGCCAGGTCGGCTTTGGTGAGCTTGAGTCCCCGGTCGAAGTGAAACACACACGCGCCGGCTCAGCGGCCTCCTGCGACTGCCATCTTGCCACTCGGGCTCAGGCCGGCGGCTTTCCAGACCTGGTCGAGAGCGGCGCCCGCCATCTTTACGACTTTGTCGCGCGCCACTCCCGCGAACTGGCTTTTGTCGGCGGCCGGGGATACGGGGCCGTCGTAGCGCAGATCGGCCAGCGCCGCGAGCACTGCCAGGTTGTCGATGTTGCCTCCTTCGCCCGGCAGCTTGCGCGTTTCAAGCCGCGCGGTTTTGGGCGAAGCCTCGTCGCTCTCGTCTGAGAGAACGACGGCCACGACCTTATCGGCCGACACGCTCCGCAGCGATTCGATACTGCCACCCCCAACGTGCCAGTGCCAGGTGTCGAGACAGATGCCCAGGTTGGAACTGCCAACTGCGCCCACCAGCAGCAGCAATTCGTGGAACGATTGCACGAATTGAAAGGCCTTGTCGGCGCGGCACTGGATGGGAGCGAGAAATCCCAGCCCCAAGCGCATCTTGCGCGTTTGCAGCCGGCCGGCGACGTCGGCCAGGCGGCGGCGATGGAGCTCGAAATTTTCGTGATAGGGCCGCGTGTCGCTGCCGGGCTCGATGGTGGCCGTCAGGCGCGTGCATTGCATTTGCTCGGCGACTTCCAAGAGCCCGACGGCCTGCTCGAGGTCGCGCTGATACTCCTTCTCTTCCGCGCCCAACCGAACGGGCAACGCGCAAAAGCCGATCTTCATTTTCGCGCTCGTGATCAGTCGAGAGGCTTTGGCAAACCCCTGCGTGCGCGCCTGTTCGGCGAAGGAGGGCAGATCGAGCGACAGTCCCTTGAAGCCATAGGATAGAGCAAGTTCGATGAGCTCGCTGTCGCGCGAGCCGATTCCAATGAGTTCCGGATCTAGATTCTTGAACATGCTGAACATCTGAGAAGGGATGGGCACGGCAGAGCAAGCAGACGGAGCAACAACCGCCGGGAAAGCGCGGCATACGGCCGCGCGCGTCATGCCTATTTTTTAAGTCATTCGGCCCTGAGTCACAAGGCAAAGCGGCGCAATTGCGTTCGGGGTCGCGAAACAGGAACGCCAGAAGCGCCGCACGCGCAAAGGGCATGGCCGCCGGGCCCGCCGAAAAGCTATAGTTGATGGCTCAACTTCAATTTCCGCGACTGCCTTCGAACCGCCACGTGGACTATCTACAAGCCGTCATCCTGGGGCTGGTTCAAGGCCTGACCGAGTTCCTGCCCATCAGCAGCACGGCCCACTTACGCATCGTGCCTGCCCTGCTGGGGTGGAACGATCCCGGGCCGGCCTTCTCCGCGGTCATCCAGCTCGGCACCCTGGTGGCCGTGCTGGGCTATTTTCGTAACGACATCGTGCAGATCGCGAGCGCCTGGCTGCGGGGCATCCTGTCGTGGCGGCCCCTTGCCACGCACGACAGTCGCATGGGCTGGATGATGATCGTCGGCACCATACCCATCGTGGTGTGTGGGCTGGTCTTCAAGGATCAAATCGAACATCAGTTTCGTACACTGCCCGTCATCGCGGGGGCACTTGTCGTGCTAGCAATCCTGCTGGCTCTGGCCGAAGGCTTTGCCGCCTGGCGACGGCGGCAGGGACACGCGGCACGACATCTGGAACAGACCACTTGGGCCGACGCGATCGTGGTGGGCACGGCCCAGGCGCTCGCGCTTGTGCCAGGCTCGTCGCGCTCGGGGGTTACGATTACGGCGGGGTTATTCGACGGCCTGGAACGCGAGACGGCCGCGCGGTTTTCGTTTCTGCTGGCGATCCCCTCGATTTTCGCGGCCGGCGTGTTTCAATTGTGGACCGCGCGGCAGGCCCTGGTCGGCACGAGCGAGAGCCTGGCTCTGCTCGTGATCGCCACCCTGGCGGCCCTGGTGTCGGGCTACGCATCGATTGCGTTTCTACTGGGCTACTTGAAGAAGCACAGCACGCTAATCTTTATCCTGTACCGGCTGGTGCTGGGCGGTCTGCTGTTCTATTGGCTGGCAACTGGAACATTACAAGCCTAGTTGCCGACTGAGCTGCACGGACGAGCCGCGGGACTCTGTCACGGCTGCTTCGCGAGCTCTTGCTTCAAAAGCGCGCGCAGTTTTTTGCGCTCGCGCTTTTCGGCGTCGTAGCCCGTGCATTGGTAGATGATTCTTCCCTCGCGGTCGATCAGATACGTGCGCGGGATGGATTCCTCGGCGAAGCTGGCAAACGCGGTCCGATCGGGGTCCGCTGCCAACGGAAACGTGAAGTGCTGCTTGTCGTTAAACTCGCGGACGATTTCCGGCGTCTCCTCACGGGCGATGCCGTACATTCGAAACTGATCGTGTTTGCCGAATTCGTTCCATATCTTCTCGAGGTCGGGCATCTCGACGCGGCACGGTCCGCACCAGGTCGCGAAGAAGTTAATCAGAACCACGCGGCCGCGCAGATCGGCTAGCGAAAGTTCTTCGCCCTCAAGCGGCGCAATGCGAATGTCCGGCGCCGCATCGCCAACCTTGGTCAGCGAGCCCGGCCGATTGGCAAAGTCTCGTGGAGTGAATTGCGGAAAAATCGATTCTACTTTCTCCCAATCGGTCGGCGCCGTGAACGTAAATTCGTCGTCCGCAAAGCTTGGCGCAAAATCCCAATCGTGAAATCGATAGGCGAGCAAGGTCTTGAAACTCGCCTTCTCCTTGTCGCCGTCATCGTTGCCGCCTTGCTCGATCGAGACCTTACTAATAAGTGGCTTCTCATTCGCGTCGACCCAAATATGCCACTCGGAATTGAAAGCGCCCTGGACTTTGACGTGCACGTGCTCGCAGGGACGCCCGTCCAGAGATTCGCCTTGCACGCTGATGATCTCAGAAATGTCGTACATCCACGCTTCGTAAGGATCGTCGGCGAGCAGCCCCCGAAAGAACGGTGAACCAGTTCCGTTGAGCATCATGCCCGCCTCCGGCTCATAAAACACGTCCTCGAGCGCAGCCGGACGTTCTGATACAGCGTACTTTTTGAGGGCTCCGACTCCTCGCGACAGTCGCTGCCCGTCGGCTACAAGAGTGATCTTGTTGAACATCGGCTCTCGCAGTGCAAGGTGCCCTGGCCGGGAGACCGACAACACGGCAGTTCCCATCCGCACAAGCGCCCGTGAGGCGCCCAACGCCGAGTTGTGGCCGATCGCGACCTTGAACGACTTTTGCTTCCTCAGAAATTCGGCGGCTCGCTGCAAAGCGGGGAGGCGCAGCTCTTTTTCGGCCGCCGGAGCCGAAACGGCTGGCGACAGAGCACCGCACACAATGGCCGCGAACACGCCTCCGCGCCAATCCCACAAACCTCGTCGGGCGATCGCGCACATGGCACTCTCCTGATGGCGCCCTTTCGGCCCTGGCCTGCCTCCACGGCTTCGAGTCTACGCAGCCTTGTTCAGCCAATCCAGCGTGGCAGTTGTCCAGCTCGGTTTCTGCCGCGTATTGCCCGGCCTGCAAACCTCGATTGCGGCATTCGCCAAGGTGATATAATAGAGGGTCTGCCCAACGCGGCATCTTTTCGGGGGCGAACTGGGTTCGACCGGATAGCATGAAGTGTGGGTGGCGTGCCGTGGTTGGTCAGTGGGCCACGTTAAAAGCTGACCAATATCTTCAATTGCCGAAGATAGCTTTGCTTTGGCTGCCTAGAGATAGGTAACCCGAGTTGCGGGCTTTAGTCGGAGAGGCCCAAAAACTCGTCACCAAATCCGAATCGC
>DATJEN010000129.1:0-5737 GCA_035496575.1 Pirellulales bacterium | reverse complement strand
TACCGCGGAGACCGAAACTTGCAAAGGACCACCACGCCGGCGAACGGACCTCGAGAGTGCTCACTGACGGAGTAGATGGATTTTGATCTTTGGCCAAGAGTAGATCCACGCTCTCGGTCACTTTCCCTGCGGCCGTTCATCAGGGCCGTCGCCTCGCACAAGCCTGGGGCGATGAACTGCCGAGCCCGGGAATACAATAATCGACTAAGAGCGATTCAGCCGCGCGCCCGGCGGCTGCTTTAATCATCGCCAGCATGCCCGCCTTGATTGCTTCCGGCAGGGTTGGCCATGCTTCGACTACTGTTTTTAAGCCCAGGTCGATTGGCGTTTCTTTTGGGCCAAGTGCGCCGGATTTTGCGCCGCGGCATTGAGAATACCGTGTTTTCTTCGAGGAATTTACTGCTTGTTCGACTCCCCGTGGGGGTAGTTGATCGGCCGAGACGTCGGGCCCCAGCCCCGACACCAACAGCCACACGACACGAGCTGGCTGTCGCCGATCGGTAGAATCTCAGCGTCGAGGAACGCCGTGTCGCGAGGCACGGCGGAGTTTTGATCTACCGGGGCTTCTCCGCGTGGTGTGAAGACACCCGCTACCCCTCGACGCCCTTCTTCTTCAACGCGCGCGGGATGATGGAGCGTGCGCGGCCCGTTACGTGAGCTACGGCTGGAATGCGATGAGATGAACTTGGGACTTCTGCATGCTTCTCACCAAACTACTGCTCGCAGCGATCGCGGTTGGACAAGGCCAAGCCGATGTGCAAAAGGAGCGGGCCTTTCGCAGCACTTTGGCCGACCAGTCAGCGCCGCCAGTCGTCGCTTCGCGGCCAATCGATATTTCATGGAACGACAACTTTCTGACCGTTCGCGGTCAATTCCCAGGCCGCGAGATCAAGATTCTGTACTTGGAGGCTTATTGCCGCGCGGGGTCAACGGATCGCGACTGGCGTGAGACGGTGATCCCGCACACGACAAAGAAACTGGCGGGAAAGGATGGCAGCGGCGAGATTCGCTTGCGCGATACGCTGGCAGATGGCGTTGTCGTGGATCACTCGATCACCGCGAAATCAGACGAAATCGTTTTCGAGCTGGTGGCTCATAATCCGACCGATCAAGTTTCGCACGCCCACTGGGCTCAGCCCTGCATGCGTGTCGACAAATTTACTGGGGCAGGCGCCGCAGACGCCCGCGAATTGGTTCCTGGCTATGCAAAGAAGTGCTTTCTGTTCGTGAACGGCAGGCTGACGCGACTACCGACAACGCCTTGGGCCAAAGAGGCGCGCTACACTCCGGGCCAAGTCTTTTGTCCACAACGGGTCGACCGCGGCGATGTGAACCCCCGGCCCCTTAGCCCACTCATCCCCAGCAGCAGTTTATGCGGCTGCTTGTCAGCGGATGAGCAGACGATCCTGGCAGTTGCCTGGGAGCCCTACCAGGAGATCTTTCAGGGCGTCGTTGCATGTATCCACTGTGACTTCCGCCTCGGTGGGCTCGGTCCAGGTGAGACGAAACGGATTCGTGGCAAACTCTACATTGTGCCAGCGGACGTTCCCAGGCTGATTGCACGGCACAAGCTGGACTTTCCAGAACAGTACGTCAGCGATTGATCGCACCGCGTCAGGATCGATCATCTGCCTTGCATCGGACATTTCATTCGAAGGTATATAGAATTCCGGAGCTATAAGTCAGTGGCGGGCCGCGACCCGCACCAGCGCCACGACCGGCGTCCGAATCGCCTCAGGCAGATTGCTCACCCTCGTCGTTTGTTGCGGTACGTTCTTCATGAAGATTCCAATTGTCGACGATTTTCTTCAGCTATTTCGCAGCTCGAACCTGCGGCCGACGTTGATCATGCTCATGTCGGTGGTCGTGATCGTGACTTGGAAGACCGCCGGCAGCCAGGACTTTTTCCACAATCATGTGGCCGGTCTGGTTCAGTTCGGCGATCCGGTTAACGCGGCGGCCTGGTATCAAATGGGAATGGCGCTTTTGCTCTTGGGCATTCTGCCAGCATGCTTGATGCGATTTGCGTTCGGCGAGCCGTTGGCGAGGGTCGGTCTCGGCAAGGGTAGCCCACCGGCTGCACTGGCGCTCTTCGCGCTCGCGACCCCCTTCATCGTGTGGATCAGTCACACCTTTGCCGCTCACGCCGAATTCCGCGAGGTTTACCCGCTCAATCGCGGCGCATGCCACTCCGGGACGACAACGTTCGCCGCGCATGTGGCCAGCCTGGGGCTGTTTTACCTGGGCTGGGAGTTTCACTTTCGTGGGTTCTTGCAACAAGCACTCGGCGCCTCGCTCAGTCCGGCGGCCGGTTTGTGGGTACAAGTGCTGGCCTCCACCTTGTTGCATTTTGGCCGGCCGGACGTGGAACTTTGGGCTTCGATACCGGCCTCCATTCTGTGGGGCTTGCAAGCCAACTATTCCGGGGCAATCTGGGCAGGCTTCGCCCAGCACTGGCTGCTCGGGGCGACGCTCGACTACTTTATTTGCTTCGCGTGACTCGATGTCGCCGCCTAAAAGAGGCCGAGCGCTTGAGCGGGCGACGCGGGCGAGAGATCGTTCGAGAAACTCCTTTGCTGCGGCACAGCCATGCAGGAGTGGCTGTGCCTTTCCGCGGATTGCCTTGCGGCCGCTCGCTATGCCAGAATAGCCCGAGGCACCCACCTTCTTGCGGAGGCTCAACGTGCAGCGCCATTCAGAGCGTGCGATTCTGGTTTTATGTATTGCCTTTGCACCCGTAGTTGTCGCATTTGCGGCCGAGCCAGCTTCTCTACCGGTCCGATACGACCTCGTGATCGAGGGCGGTCGAGTCATTGATCCGGCAAGCGGATTGGATGCCGTGCGCAACGTCGGCATTAGCGGCGGATCCATTCGAGCCGTGAGTGAAGATCGGCTCGACGCGCCCACCAAATTCGACGCCAGTGGCATGATCGTGGCACCTGGCTTCATTGACTTGCACTCGCACGGTCAGACCGAAGAAAACTATCGTTACAAGGCAATGGACGGCGTGACGACCGCCTTGGAGCTGGAAATCGGCACACCCGACGTTGACGACTGGTACGCCCAGCGCGAGAAAAAGTCACTCATCAACTATGGCGTTAGCGCAGGCCACATCGGCGCGCGCATGCGTGTGCTGGGAGGCCCTGTCTCGTGGCTTCCTGAAGGTGGAGCGGCCCACAACGAGGCCACGGATTCTCAAATCAACCAAATCAGACGCCACGTCGAAGCTGGCCTTCAGCGTGGCGCTGTGGCGGTTGGCCTGGGTATCCAATACACACCTGGGGCCTCACGCTCGGAGATCTTGGAGATGTTTCGTGCGGCTGCTAAGTACGAGGCGGCCTGCCATGTCCACATCCGTCATGCCGGAGAAAAAGAGCCGCAAAGCGGTATGGCTGCTCTGGAGGAGGTTGTGGCGGCGGCCGCCATCACCGGCGCTCCGCTGCATGTCGTTCACGTGTCAAGCATGGGGCTACGTGGCACGCCGCGTCTGCTAGAAGCGATCGCGGAAGCTCGGTCGCGCGGTTTGGAGATTACCACTGAATGCTACCCATACACGGCGTCGATGAGCGCCATTCGATCGGCCATTTTCGATGAAGGCTGGCAGGATGCCCTGGGGGTGAGCTACGGTGATCTGCAATGGGTCGCGACGGGCGAGCGGCTGACCGCCGAGACTTTTGCGAGCTATCGGGCAGTCGGCGGCTACGTAATCATTCACTCCATGCCAGAGCCGATGGTTCGCGAAACCGTGGCCAACCCCCTGACAATAATTGCCAGTGACGGCCGACTCGACAACGGCAAGGGGCACCCTCGCAGCTCCGGCACCTATGCACGTGTACTGGGACGTTATGTCCGCGAACAACATGTGCTCTCGTGGATGGGGGCTATCCGGAAGATGACCATTATGCCGGCTCAACGACTCGAACATCGAGTGCCCATGATGAAGAACAAGGGCAGGTTGAACATTGGCGCCGACGCTGATCTCGTCGTCTTCGACCCACAAACGGTCATCGACCAGTCAACTTTTGATCAGCCAGCAAAATACTCAACTGGCTTCCGGCTCGTCCTCGTGGATGGAACAGCAGTGGTCAAAGACGGCCAGTTGCAAAATGCCGTCACGCCAGGCCGAGCTATCCGCGCCCCGTTGCCGTAGGGGCGCTCCCACACTGAACATCGCGCGTCAAGTTTTCGATGATTTAGAATACACGGCCGTATTCTCGGACTCTGGCTTGAGGTTTCGGGACGCGCGCGCCTCCGTGCCTTAAAGGCTGTGCCAATGGCAGGCGTGACCTGTGTGAGTGACCTTATTCCCAAGTTCCCTCGGGAATCGGTTTTGATTCGACGATTTCCACTAGGACTTCGTCGGGCGCCATCACGAAAAAGCTCTTGAGCCCGCCGTCTTCGGGTCGCACCTTGATCGGTTCGACGATGCGCGCGCCGCGAGCCTTCATTTTCTCCAAAACCGGTTCAATCTGCCGAAAGGAGAAGGCGATGTGGTCGATCGGCCGCCCCTTCGAGGTCTCGAACTTCAGCAGCGGTGGCTGGTCCCACCAGGCGGGCGCGGGAGTGTAATCAGGCTGGTTGTAGACGATGAAGTTGACGTTGTCGCAATTGAACGAGTTCGACCAGGCCCGCACTTTGGTGAGATCGGCCGGCCTGGCAACCTCGCGCCGCGCAAGCGGCAGCTGCAGATTGTCAGCGTACCACTGGGCGGTCTTGTTCGGGTCGGCCGCCAACAGATGGACGTGCGAATATCGGTGATGTCCCTGCGTGTTGATTTCGATCCGCTCGCCGTCGGGGCCGTCGAAATACATCACCCAACCATTGCCCAAGCGGTAGGGTTCCGTGTGAATCTTGGCCCCACGGGCTTTCCACCACTCGAACTCCTGCGGCAGGTCTACGCCTCCCCAGCCGACGTGCCAGATGCCGCTGGCAATTTCAGCCGGCGGGGGATCCGCGACTTTCGTCAGCAGAATGAAGGAGCGCTCGGTATAGAGCGCGTCGACGCGGCCCATGAATTTGATCGGCGTGGCGCCGAAGAAACGCTGATAGAAACTGATCGACTCGGCGGGGTTTGTGACGTTTAGATGCACGTGATGAAAATGGGCCGCTTCGTCACCGCGGCAGGCCGCTGCTGAAAGTACGGCCAGCGCGGCGGCGCACCTGGCCATTATTCGAGATCGCGCGAAATCGCGAATCGAGCGGGGCAAGTTTCTGGGGCGCATCAGCCAGCTCATTATGTCGAACGGGTGCTTAGCAGTGCCAATGTCGGATGTATTCAATCAAAATGCTTTGAACGCGGAAGGCTAAAGCGGGCAGCCAGACTAGCATCGCGGGCGCGCGGACGTCAAATAAGGGACCGCATCGGCCGCGGCCAAAGACCGGCTTCCTACATCTACGCCAATATCAGGCCGGTTTGGCCTGTCAAGGCCGCCGATCAGCAGGTCGTTGCCTGCCACCAAGGAAGATATTTGGACCGCCACCTTCTGGTTCACGGCCAGACGTGCAGAAGACTTGCCCCGCGGGTGCGTCTTACCGTTGGACGAGCAGCCCGTTCGTTTGTTGGGCGAGTCCTTTGTTGCCATCGACCTTAAGAAGCGGGATCGAACCCGAACACTCGTAGCTCTTGGTGGCAGCGGCAGGCCTTCGCGATGCGCGCGGCCCACGCGATAGCCTCTTCGCGAGAGGGTAGTTCGAGCACCGTGAAGCCGCCATTGAGCGGAGGCGCCCACGAGTATCC
>DATJEN010000128.1:0-2919 GCA_035496575.1 Pirellulales bacterium | reverse complement strand
ACCTTCGCGATCGAACTCCACGACGCCATCGACCAACGCGAAGAGAGTGTAGTCCGAACCCAGACCAACGCCGCGGCCCGGATGGAACTTGGTGCCGACCTGCCGCACCAGGATGTTGCCGGCGATCACCTTTTCTCCAGCGTATCGCTTGACGCCGCGCCTTTGCCCGTTGGAATCGCGGCCGTTGCGGCTCGATCCTTGGCCTTTCTTATGAGCCATTGCTCGAAATCTCCCAAAAAGCCGGGCGCGCACGCCAGCGAGCTTCGATCCACCTAATAATGAGACAAGCTCGAAAGTCTATCGATAGACCCAGCTATAGTCAACCTTGCCGGGGATGCCATAGCGGATGATGCGCTGGTCCTCGACATACTCGTCGCCCGGACGCCAGAAGTTGATCTGCAGCGTCTTTTGCAGCAATTGGCGGCCACTGGTGGGAGCGTCCCCCGGTTTGAAGGCGCCCGGCGGATCGACCCACCGATAAGCATTGGTCAGCCCCTGCACGAAGACGGAAAAGAAGTCGGTGCGTGGGTCCACGTCTTCCCAAGTGGCGACGCCCCACACGCTCTTATCGACCAGGTCGGTGCTGACGGGAATCGGCTTGTTGGCAATCTCCACGGAATTGAGCAGCCGTCGATTGGGATCTTCGCGCTGCTGAATGGCCGCCACGGCCACGGGCAACAGGCGATCGAGATAGGCCTTTTTGTATTCGTGCGCTTCCAGCACGAACTGCGGGATAAAACGCACTTCGCGATCGGCCGTCGCCATTTTGTAGGTGCCGTCGGCATCGGGCGTGGGCCTCAGGTGCTGGCCCGAGTTGCGAACGTGGTACAGCAGATACCAAACCAGCTTGCGCTGCATGCGGCCGCTCGCCTGTGGGACGTCGACCCAAATCATGCGCACCGGCTTGAAGGTGATCTCGAGGCACCAGACCTCGCGGCGAAACACCGTGTGCGTCGCCATCGCGCCCAGCGTGCCCGTCTCGGACGAGAGCTTGGGCTGCCAATTGAGATTCGGCACGCCGGCCAGGATCTCAACGATATCGTGGGTGGAAAACGTTTCCTCTTCCTGTCGGTCCGGCGCAATCGTGATCTCAACGCCGGCGACGGGTGTCCGGTAGGGGCTCGAGGTCGCGCCAGTCGGCACCGAGGGCGTGCGGCGCGGATCAGCCTGAGTGGCCGCGAGGCCCAAGTTCGCAACAGCGATCCACCCCAGGATGATTAGCGGGAAGCTTCGCATCAGTCGCCGCTCGCGAAAGGAGCCGGAAAGAATTGAACTTCAGGGTTCGCGGACTTGTGTTTGGCCCAGGCGGTCAATCGCGAACCTGAACCTCTGATTGTACCTGCCTTTAAGGGCGGTCTCAAATGAATTCGGGCTAGGGTGCAAGCTCCCAGCGCAATTGTAAGGATTCTGCTGGAGCTGCAGCCCATTGTTCCGCGTCCCGCACCGAATTTGGGATTACTTGAGCCTCGACCGACAACGTCAGCTTGGACACGCGCAAGGGCCAGGGCTCCAGCCGAACAAGCTGTCCGCCGGCCGGCTGCAGAGTCACAGCCGGGCCGCCTGGTGTCATCACCTGTTCGTTCTCCGTCGCGCGCGAACAACACAGCCACAAGCTAAGCGCATCGAACATCTGTAGTTGGGCCAAAGCTCGCCGGGCTGTTTCGAGCTGATTTTGCGGCGATTGAGCCATCCAACCGGCGAGCCAACGTTCTTGCAAGGCATGGTAACGATCGAGGAAGGGCCGGGCTTGTTTGCGCCGCGTCGCATCGGAAAAGGCAGTCGCGCGTTCGGCCAAGGCACAGAAATGCCCGGCGATAAGCCAGGCCTCGAGCGGGCCGCGGCGCTCGGCCCGATCGATCGAGGCCGACCAGATTGCAAACGACTCGCCGAGAGCCATCTCGGTGAAAGAACGGGGGCGGCCCAACGCCGCGTCAAACCGTGGCGGCGCATCCCAATGCTCCCAGCCATCGTCGTGGTGCGCCACCGCCCACAACAGCGGATCGCGCGGCTCAAGTTCCGCGACAGGCGGCTGGCCCCAATGTTGGGCCAAATCCGCTGCCAGCACGGCGTGCGCGATTTGCGGTATGAGGATCCAGGAATCGGCCGGCTCGTCCGGCGCGGGCTCGCGGCGGATCATGCGAGGTTGAAACCTGCGACAAGGAGTGGCGCGTACAGGGCAGATTGCAGCCTATCGGCGCCTGCGCCAGAAGGAAAGCCGCCGCATTACTTTTGCTTGACGGGCTTGGCGGCTGTCGGGGCGACCGGCTGTGTCAGGCGCAAGTTCGCGATCAGATCGCGGTCCGCCTTGCCAAAACGGCTCTCCAATTCCTGCTCGAACGTGAAGGCCATCGACGCCCCGCGGCCCTTGTCGTCTTCGACCAGGTAATAGATCCATTCGATCGGCAGTTGCGAGACGGTCCCTTGCACCACGACGCGGAACATCGTCTGGCCCGAGGGGGTCGTGGACTGCGAAGCCTTGACGAACTGGCCGAAATTCTTGCCCAGCGAGCTCTGCACGTCCCGCTGGAATTCAGCCAGCGTGACTGGTTTTCCGGTCTCTTTGAGCGGCGACAGGTTGCACTGCGCCACGAGGTCGCCACGGTCGATCATCCGCAGCACGGCCAGCTTCGATTCATCGGTGGTGACGTACCAGCAGCGGTCGTACTGAAAGCGAATGCGGCCTCCCGGGGACACATAGATGAGCCGCGTCAGCTCAGGCGTGACCTTCTCGGGCAGGCTCTTGACAAAAGCAGCTGTCAGTCCGGCCGACTGTTGCTTGGGCGTGATGGTGATGACCACCTTGGCCACGGTATCCAGACCAGGGCCCACGTGGCCCACCGAACGCTTTTCTTTGATCAACAGCGCGAAGAAGTTGATGCGGTTCGTCTTCAGGTCGAATTTGAGTTTGACCTTCAGGTC
>DATJEN010000127.1:0-3406 GCA_035496575.1 Pirellulales bacterium | reverse complement strand
GTCACTGGTGGATCCTTGAATTAACTGAGACTCAATATCAATAACGTGACTCAGGATACCGCCCTGTCCGCTCCCGTCAAGTGTCGCTTCGAGAAAGTTCGCCCCCAAAATGTGAAATCCCGCTGAGAATAGGCCCGGCATGTCCCTTGCTGGCTGGACATGGCCCATTCACCCCCGGAGCCCGTCAAGCGACCGGGGGGGGGCACTCTCTTACGAAGGAGCTAAGCCATGAGACGGCGAGATTTTCTATTCACTGCCACCGTGGCCGCCGGGACGCCTCTTGTTGTCGGAGAGGCGGGACTCCAGGCCGCCGAGCCCGCTCCATTGACGGCCGGCCGGCAGGACGACGTCGTGCGCGGAGAGATGCGCTATCGCAAGCTCGGCCGCACCGGCGAAGTGATCTCGTGCATTGGTGTGGGCGGCTTCCACATCGGCACGCAAAAAGACGAACAGGAGAGCATCCGCATCATTCGCCGCGCGATCGATTCGGGCATCAACTTTCTGGACAACTGCTGGGACTACAACAACGGGCAGAGCGAGCTGAGGATGGGCAAGGCGCTGGCCGATGGATACCGCGGCAAGGCGTTCTTGATGACGAAGTTCGACGGGCGCACGAAAAAACTGGCCGCCCAGCAGATCGACGAATCCCTTAAGCGGCTCGGGACCGATCACGTCGACCTGATGCAGTACCACGAGGTGATCCGGCTCGAGGACCCCGACCGGTTCTTTGGCGAGGATGGCGCCGGCGAAGCCTTGCTCGCCGCGCAAAAAGCCGGCAAGACCCGCTTCCTGGGGTTCACAGGGCACAAGGATCCGGCCGTTCACCTGCGCATGCTCGCGCAAGCCAAGGAGCGAGGCTTTCACTTTGACGCGGTGCAACTGCCGGTCAACGCAATGGATGCCCATTTCCGCAGCTTTACGCGCGAGGTCGTTCCAGAACTCGTGCGGCAGGAGATTGGCGTGCTGGGCATGAAACCCCTGGCAAGTGGAGACATCCTGAAGAGCAATACGCTGAGCGCAATCGAGTGCCTGCACTATGCGCTCAGCATGCCGACGAGCGTGGTGATCACCGGAATGGACAGCATGAAGATCCTGGACCAGGCGCTGGAAGCGGTGCGCACGTTCCGGCCGCTCGACGAGGAACAAATCGCGAAGCTGTTGACGCGGACCGAAAAAGCGGCGGCACAAGGGCGTTTCGAGCGGTTCAAAACCGACGCCCGATTCGACGCCACCGCGCGCAATCCGGCTTGGATCGGCTGAGCGGACGATCCCTTGCGAGCTAGCGGTCGCGGACGAACAGGGCGCGAAAACGGCGCACGGGTGGCTCTTCGTTGTCGAAAAAGTTTTCGAACCGAACCAGCCGCAGCCCCGTTTGCGTGAACAGATCCAGCTCGCTGGCCAGCAGCGGCCAAGGCATGCTGCCGGGGTCCTCGTCAGCTTCACGGCCGCGCGCGATCACGACAAGGCTCCCCCCTGGCGCCACGGTGTCCGCGATGGCCGCGGCCGCCTTTTGGCGCAGCTCTGGCGGCAGGACTTGCAGCGTGTAGATCTCGACAACCAGGTCGAACGCCGTCTGCCAATCGGGCGGCAGCTCGAACACGCTGGCGACTTGAAAATCGGCGGAGCTATCGGGAAATCGCCGGCGACACCAATCGATGGCCGTGGCCGACAAGTCGAACGCGACGACTGTGAACCCGCGCGCCGCAAGCTCCTGCGCATCGTCGCCCAGCCCACAGCCGACGACGAGCGCGCGGCGGCCGTGGCTGGCGGGCGCTTCGCGGGCAAGCCACTCGGCCAGGTGTGGATTGACGTCCAGGTCAGCCCACGGGATCGCGGTTGGGTCGCCGTCGGCCTGTGCATAGAGCTCTTCGAACCAGCCGAGCGCATCGCCACGCTTCAGTGACTCGTCGGCAAGTTGTCGGGCCTGGCGACGGTCGGGCTGGCTCATGAAAAGCGAGTTCCTCAACTAGCCAACAGCTACCGCGCAACCAGGAAGCCGACTGGTTGTCCGCTTGCTCGAGACGAACCCAACTAGCCGGCCGAGATCGACTCGATCTGCACCTTGGTGTAGAGCTGCCGATGCCCGGTCTTGCGGCGATAGGTTTTGCGGCGGCGGAATTTTTGCACGACGAGCTTCGGGCCTTGCAGCACGCCCAGCACCTTGGCCGTGACGACGGCGCCCGAGAGCGTCGGCTTGCCGAGTGAGAGTTGGGAGCCGTTGCTATAGGCCACGACCCGATCGAACTTGAGCGCATCGCCCGAGGTGGCGTCGCGATAATCGATGACCAGCTCTTGGCCTTGAGTGACTTTATATTGGCGTCCGCCGTCGACGATGATCGCGTACATGGCTCTACAAATCCGGCAATGACAGAAAGAAACCTGGGCTCTCGTGGAACCCGTCAATTTATCGAAACAGGCTGGCCTGGTCGAGCCCTAAGTGAGGGGAATCTTGAGCTCGCGCCCCTGCGAATCGTGGCATTCGACGGTCAGGTGCTCTGGGGAAACGCCCTCTTGTGCAAAGATTTGCACCGAGATGCTGTTCTCGTCTTCCAGCCGCGATAGTTCGCGGCGTTTCTTGTTGTTCAAGTAGGTCGCCACCTCGTCGGCCACCGTGACCGTCAGGCGGGCCACGTCTTCGTGCTGGGTAGCCAGGATTAACAGCCGGACAACCTCGATGGCCATGCTCTCGGCCGTCTTGACGACGCCGCTGCCTGAGCAGCCGGGACAGTCCTTGTACACGCTGCGCTTGAGGCTGGGGCGGATGCGCTGCCGCGTCATTTCAATCAGTCCAAAGGGGCTGGTGCGCAGAATCTTGGTGCGCGCCCGATCGCGCTTGACGGCATCGCGCAAGGCGCGTTCGACATTGCGACGGTGCTTCTCTTTGCGCATGTCGATGAAGTCGTTCACCACCACGCCACCCAGGTCGCGCAGACGAAGCTGCCGTGCGATTTCGTTGGCGGCCAGCAAGTTCATCTGGTAGGCGGTTTCTTCGGCGGAGTCTTCCGCGCGGAAGTTGCCGCTGTTGACGTCGATGGCGACCAAGGCCTCGGTCTGGTCGATGACGATCGAACCCCCCTGCCGCAAGGGGATTTTGCGCTGGTGGATCAAGCTGATTTCGCGGTCCAGGTTGTACTTGTGAAACAGCGGCTCCTTGCCCTCATAGAGCTGCAGGCGGTTGACGTAGCGCGGCATCACGATTTGCAAGAACTCTTTCGCGCGTTCGTAAGCCGAGGGCTCGTCGATATAGATCGAGTCCACATCGCCCGTGAAGATGTCACGGATGGTGCGGATGATCATGTCGCTTTCTTCGTAGATGTCGATTGGGGCGGGGTATTTTTTGATCCGCCGCACGATGACCTTCCACAACCGCAACAGATACGCCAGGTCGCGAGACAGCTCGCGCTTG
>DATJEN010000126.1:0-8246 GCA_035496575.1 Pirellulales bacterium | reverse complement strand
CGACGACACATACGATCGACGCCAGCACGAGCAAGGCCATCGTGCCCAGCATCGCCTTGGGTGACTAGCTGCCGGTCCACAGCACTTCCTCCGGCACGTCGCTGACGCGCGTGCGCGCGGCGGCGCCAGCGGCCACGGCGCCCGGCGCGGCCAGCGCGGCTCCTGCCCCCGTCACCCCCGGCGTGTCGCCCGGCAATTTTGCTCCGCACTTAGCGCAAAAGCTGGCGCCGGCGGCTGCCTCGGCATTGCAAGCGGCACATTTCATGAAAAGGGATTCTCCGCGGAAGTAAGGGCTGCCAGTCATCCGGCCCGGCGTCAGGCCCGCGCCCCTGCGCGACGATCTCGACAGACCGCCGTCGCGTGGCCAGACGACTGCGGCCATTATAGTAGCCCCTCGAAGCGGCACTAGCTCGCTTGCACCGCGGCGACTGACTGCCGCTACTCTCGCCTGCTATGATGGTGTACGCCTGAATGGTGACGGTGATTCGGAGTCGACGCGGACGCGCCATGAAGTGCCCTCATTGTGGAATTGACAACGATCGCGTGATCGATTCGCGCACCAGTCAAGATGGCCTGGCGATCCGCCGACGCCGAGAATGCTTAGGCTGCCAGACGCGATACAACACGTTCGAGCGGGTTGATGAAGCGATTCGCTGCCCGTTCTGCCACGAGGACGCCAATCGGGCGCTGGAGACCGTAATCGCCGAGAGCGGCTTCGCGGTCCGTCGCCAGCGCGAGTGCCTGTCGTGCCGCCGGCAATACACGACGCTCGAGCGCAGCGAGCAACGCACGCTCAAAGTCATCAAGAAGGACGGAAGCCGGCTGCCTTTTGACCGGCAGAAGATTCGGCAGGGCCTGGAGCGAGCCTGCTGGAAACGTCCGGTGAGCGATGAACAAATCGAAGCCGTCGTGGCCGCGGTGGAGGAGGATGTGCACTCTCGGGCGGAGCCCGAGGTGGAAACCTCTTATCTTGGGGAGCTGGTCATGCAACACTTGCGCAAGCTGGACCAGGTTGCGTTCGTGCGTTTTGCCAGCGTCTATCGGCGCTTCCAGGACGTGCAGGATTTTGTCGACGAACTGGACGAGATTCTAGCCAAGAACGATCCAGGACCCGGTTCGGTCTAGCGAACGTCGCGGCCTTCTCGCAAAGCGCGACTACTTGGGCGTGACGCGAATCTTGTCGGCCGCGGCCCGCCCCAAGGTCGTCTGCTTGCCAGCTACCTTGACGGTCACGATGCCCGCTTCGCTGCCATTGGCCACTACGCGGCCTTCGGCCCCGAGCGGCAAGCCAGAGCTGCTCAAGAACCGCAGGAACTCGGGCGATTGATCGATCACGCGGGCCAGCAGAAATTCATCGCCCACACTGCATTCGGCCAAGGAACGGCTGGCGGGCGTCTCGTAGGAGCCATCCGAACGTGGGATGGGATCTCCATGGGGATCGGCGACGGGATGGCCCAAAAAAGCATCCATCCGGTCTACCAGGCGATCGCTGACGGCATGCTCCATATTCTCGGCCTCTTCGTGCACCTCATCCCAGGTGAGATCGAGTGTGCGCACGAGGAAGAGCTCGATGAGCCGATGCCGCCGCACGATGCGCAGCGCCAGGGCCTCGCCAGCTTGGGTGAGGCGGACTCCTTCGTACGGGGTGTACGTGACCAGGTTGCTCTCGCCCAGCGTTTTCAGCATGCTGGTGACAGTGCCGGGCGACACGCCGAGGGCCTGGGCCAATTGGCCCGTGGCGGCCTGGCCATCGCCGGCGAGACAGATCTGGTAGATCGTCTTGACGTAGTTTTCAACCGTTAGGCTTGGCAAGCTTGTGATCTCCGTTCCCCCGCTAGGCTAAGGCCCATTGTAACTAGCGGGGTTTTGGGCGGCCAAGCTGTGCCCCACGTGGGAAAGATTACAATTCCGTTTTGTTCCGCGGCCGCCCATGCCAATAAACCTGGAAACGGCCAGATCATCATCGTGAGAATTCTCGAGTGAATCTGAACGATCGCGCAATCGAGCTCTGCCAGCAGCTAATCGTTGATTCTGATCGGCTGCGCATCGCGGTGAGTGCGTCTGACAGCGGGACACAAATCATCGATTGCGGCATTGAAGCGCTCGGAGGCCTGGAGGCGGGCCGCCGGCTGGCGGAGATCTGCCTGGCGGGCCTGGGCCGCGTGGAATTGTTGCCCCCTGCGGGCGAGCTCGGCGGCGCGCTGCAGGTGCTCGTGACCACCGATCATCCGGTCGCCGCCTGCATGGCCTCGCAATACGCGGGATGGCAGATTGGCGCGGAAGGCTATTTTGCGATGGGTTCCGGTCCGATGCGCGCCTGTGCCGGCCGCGAAGCGCTCTTCGACACAATCGGCTACCGCGAGAGGGCCGCACGGGCGGCGGGCATTCTGGAAACGCGCACCCTCCCGCCTGCCGAAATCTGTCGTCGCATCGCCCAGGATTGCAATGTGCCCGCGGACAAACTGACCCTGCTTGTAGCGCCCACCGCAAGCCGCGCGGGAATGGTTCAAATCGTGGCGCGCAGCGTTGAGACGGCGCTGCACAAGTTGTACGAGCTTGGCTTCGACCTTTCGCGGATTGCAAGCGCGTGTGGAACCGCGCCCTTGCCACTGGTCGCGCGAAACGATCTCGATGCGGTTGGTCGCACGAACGACGCCATTCTCTACGGCGGGCAAGTCACGCTGTGGGTTCGCGGGGATGACGCGAGCCTTGCAGCCGTAGGGCCGTCGGTTCCCAGCTCGGCATCCGGCGATCATGGCGAGCCGTTCGCCGCGATCTTCGAACGCTACGGGCGCGATTTCTACAAGGTCGATCCGCACCTGTTCAGCCCGGCCGTGGTCACGTTCGCCAATATCGAAAGCGGCCGCGTGATGCGGTTCGGGCAGTTGTTGCCCGACGTCGTTCGCCGCTCGTTTGGCCTGTAAGACAAGGGTCTCCCCATGCACTTTGGCGTCCTTTGCATGGCGGATAGCTGGTACCTGGCGGATTTAAAGCGCGCGGCGGCTGGCGATTTCGAAATCTCCGCGCTGTCGTTCCGCGACCTGTGTGGGTCATGGGGCGAGTCGGGTGAGCGATTCACGTCCGCTACGGCCGACTTGTCGTGTCTCGACGCGATTCTGGTTCGCACGATGCCGCCTGGAACGCTCGAACAAGTCGTGTTCCGCATGGATGTGTTGGGGCGGCTCGAGGCGAGCGGCATGGCGGTCATCAACCCCGCTCGCGCCGTCGAGGCGGCGGTGGACAAGTGCCTGGCCACCGCGCGGCTGGCTGCTGCGGGGCTGGCGGTTCCGCGCACGCGCGTCTGTCAGAGCTGGGAGGCCGGTCTGGCGGCCTTCCACGAGCTGGGGCAGGACGTGGTGCTGAAACCGTTGTTCGGCGCCGAAGGCCGTGGCATCACGCGCCTCAACGACGAGGCGTTGGCCGAGCGCGCCTTCCGCATGCTGGCTCAGTTGGGCGCCGTGCTCTACGTGCAAGAATTCGTGCCCCACGTCGGCCACGACATCCGCGTGTTCGTGCTCGGTGAGCGCTTGTTCGCCATGCGGCGGTCGAATCCACTCGACTGGCGGACCAACGTCAGTCGCGGCGCGAGCACCGAACCAGTAGATTTAAATGACAAGCTGGCCGAACTCGCGCGGCGCGCGGCTGGCGCGATTGGAGCCCCCTTGGCGGGCGTCGATCTGCTGCCGGCCGAGGATGGGCGGCTGCTCGTTCTGGAAGTCAACGCCGTGCCGGGCTGGAAGGCGCTAGCGCGCACAGTGCGAACCGATATCGCGCGGCTCGTCTTGGAGTTCGTCGCCTCGCGCGCGAGCGCGTCACGCTGAATCAAGTTAAAGTCTGCCCGCATGGCTCAAATACTGCCACTCGAAACCAGCAATATCGACGCGGCCGCGAACCATAACGTGGCGCGGCGGCTTGCTGCCCAGGCTGCGGAGTTGGGCTCGCGAGTCGCGATCGCCGTTCCGAAGAGCAAAAAGCGCGGTGGGAAACGCGTTTATGACACGATGAGCTTCGAGGAACTCGAGGCCGACAGTAATCGCATCGCAAGTGGGCTGGCGGAATGGGGAGTCGCGCCGGGGATGCGGATCGCGCTTTTGGTCCCGCCCAGCTCCGAGTTCATCTCGCTCGTCTTTGCGCTGTTTAAGGCCGGCGCAGTCATCGTGTTGATCGATCCCGGTATGGGTCGCCGCAATCTGTTGCGTTGCCTGGCCGAAGCGGAGCCCGAGGGCATGATCGCGATTCCGCTCGCGCAAATCGTGCGCGTGCTCTTTCGACGGAAGTTTCCCCGCGCGCGGTTTAACGTCACCGTGGGCAGCCGGCGGATGGGCGGTGCGATCTCACTGGCCGAATTGCGGCGGCGCGGAAGATCTGCCGAATTTTGTTATCCGGCGGCGGACCGAGATCCGGCCGCGCTCCTTTTCACGACCGGCAGCACCGGTCCGCCCAAAGGCGTCCTCTATCGGCACGGCAACTTCGATCAGCAGGTGACCGAGTTGGCCGACTTCTATGGCATTCGGCCGGGCGAAGTGGACCTGCCCGGGTTCCCTTTGTTCGGGCTATTCAATTGCGCCCTGGGGGTGACCACGGTCATTCCGCAAATGGATGCCAGCCGGCCGGCGCGCGTCGATCCGAGCTTGATCTGCGAGGCCATTCGCGACTGGAACGTCACGCAGTCGTTTGGCTCACCGGCGATCTGGAATCGAGTCGGTCAGTATTGCGAAAAGCACAATGTTCGCTTGCCATCGCTTAGCCGCGTGCTGTCGGCCGGCGCGCCAGTGCCCCCGCACGTGCTAGCCAAGATGAAAGGCGCGATTGCCACGGAGGGGGACATCCACACGCCCTACGGCGCGACCGAGGCGCTGCCGGTCGCCTCGATCTCCGCCAGCGAGGTGCTCGGCGAAACGCAGTACGCCTGGGCACAAGGGGGCGGCACGTGCGTTGGACGGCGCTTCCCCGGCATCCGCTGGAAGGTCATCCGCATCGTCGATGGGCCCATTTCGTCGCTCGAAGAAGTGCTCGAACTAGCGGCTAATGAGATCGGCGAGCTCATCGTTTCAGGGCCGGTCGTCACCACCCAGTACGTCACGCGCGTGGAAAACAACGCGCTCGCCAAAATCCAGGACGGCGCGAACTTCTGGCATCGCATCGGCGATGCGGGCTACCTCGATCGGCAAGACCGATTCTGGTTTTGCGGCCGCGTGGCACATCGGGTGCAAACCGAGCGTGGCGTGTTGTACACCGAGCCCTGCGAAGGGATTTTTAACCAGCATCCAGCCGTTTTCCGCTCGGCGCTCGTTGGAGTTGGACCTGCCGGCCGGCAGCGGCCGGTGCTCATTGCCGAGACCTGGCCGGAGCGTCGCCCGCGGTCGCGCGCCGCGCGGCGGAAGTTGTTGGGCGAGCTCGGCGAGATCGCCGCGGGCCACGAGCTCACCCGCGAAATTCAGCACTTCATACTGCACCGCTCACTGCCGGTCGACATTCGCCACAACGCTAAGATCTTTCGCGAGCAGTTGGCCGTGTGGGCTACGCGCAGGCTGAGGTAAGCCGATGCGCGCGCTGGTCACCGGTGGCGGAGGATTTTTGGGCCGAGCCATCGTGGAACAACTGCTCGCGCGCGGAGACCAGGTCCGCATCTTGGCTCGCGGCAGCTATCCGGAGCTGGAATCGTCGGGCGTCGAGTGCCTGCGCGGCGACATTCGCGAGTTAGAGTCCGTTGAGCGCGCGTGCGCGGGCGTCGGCATCGTCTTCCATACGGCCGCAATCGCCGGCATCTGGGGGCCGTGGCGCGAGTTTTACGAAATCAACGCGCTGGGCACGTTGAATTTGATATCGGCCTGTCGCAAGCAGAGCGTGCGGCGGCTGGTGTTCACGAGCAGCCCGAGCGTGACCTTCGATGGTTCGCCGCAAGAGGGGGTGGACGAAAGCGTGCCCTATCCGCGGCGCTGGCTCTGTCATTATCAACGCACGAAGGCCCAGGCCGAGCAAGCCGTGCTCGAAGCGTCTGATTCCGAACTGCTAGCCTGTGCCCTGCGCCCGCATTTGATCTGGGGTCCGGGCGATCCGCACTTGCTGCCGCGCTTGCTCGATCGTGCCCGAGCCGGCTATCTCCGCCGCGTAGGCGCGGGCGACAATCTGATCGACACGATTTACGTCGACAATGCGGCACGGGCTCACCTGCAGGCCGGTGACGGTCTACAGGCCGGTTCTCGGGTTGCTGGCCGCGCCTATTTCATCTCGCAAGGCGAGCCGGTCAACTGCTGGGCGTGGATTGACGAGCTTCTGGCGCTAAACGGATTGCCGCCGGTAGAGCGCGCGATTTCGCTCACGGCGGCCTGGCGCATCGGCGCCGTGCTGGAAACGCTCTATCGAGTGCTGGCGATCCGTCGCGAGCCGCGCATGACGCGCTTCTTGGCGGCCCAGCTAGGCACTTCGCACTACTTTGACATCTCTCGCGCGCAGAAGGATTTCGACTACCGGCCGCTGGTGAGCATGGCCGGTGGTATGCAGCAATTGCGCGATCGCGTACCCTCGAAACAAATCGCCGGGTAGCGCGCGGTGGGGGGCTTTGCTATACAAAGCATCACCGCTGCCCCAGCCCCACGCACAGCCCTTGCGGATATTTCCACAAGCCGATAATTTGAAAGGTCTTACCGCCCTCCCGGCAGCCATTCTCGACTCAACTCACTCGGCTCCCTACATGATCGCAGGATTGCACGAACCCGAGCGGGTCGTGATCACGGGCGTGGGACTCGCCGCCCCGAACGGAAACAGCCTCGGCGAATATCGCGACAGCCTGCTCGCGGGCCGCAGCGGCGTGACGCCGTATGAAATCCGCTACATCGGCAGCACAGTGGCCGGTGTGTGCCATTTTGACGAGTTGCGCTATCAGAAGCGCAAGGATCTGCGCCGTGGGACGCGGGCCGGCAGCATTGGCATTTATTGCGCCAGCGAAGCCGTCGCCGACTCGGGGCTCGACTGGGCCAACGTCGACAAAACGAGCGTCGGCGTGTACGTCGGCGTGACCGAGCACGGCAACGTGGAAACCGAGAACGAAATCCACGAGCTGAAAGGATTCGATTACGACACGAAGTTCTGGTCGCATCACCACAATCCGCGCACCGTGGCCAACAACCCAGCCGGCGAAATCTCGCTGAACATGGGCATTACGGGGCCGCACTACACGATCGGCGCGGCATGCGCGGCGGGCAATGCCGGCATTATTCAAGGCGCGCAGATGCTGCGGCTGGGCGAATGTGATGTCGCGATCGCCGGCGGCGTATCGGAAAGCATCCACACGTTTGGAATCTTCGCCAGTTTCAAAAGCCAGGGGGCGCTGGCCACGCACCAACAGGCGGAACGCGCCTCGCGACCCTTCGACCGCGCTCGCAACGGGATCGTCGTGGCTGAAGGAGGATGCCTGTACGTCCTGGAGCGGCTCAGCGACGCGCGCCGTCGCGGGGCAAAGATCTATGCCGAGCTGGCGGGCTACGCCATGAACAGCGATGCCAGCGACTTTGTTCTGCCAAACGCCGCGCGGCAAGCCGAATGCATCCGCCTGGCGCTGCGCCGCGCACGACTCTCGCCCGACGACGTTGACATCGTCAGCACGCACGCGACGGGCACCGCCAGCGGCGATGCGCAAGAATGCGCTGCCCTCCGCGAGGTCTTCGGCAACAGCCGCGGCACTCTGTTTAACAACGCAAAAAGCTTCATCGGGCACACGATGGGGGCCGCCGGAGCGCTCGAATTGTGCGGCAATCTACCCGCGCTCAAGGACGGCGTGTGCCATCCTACGATCAACGTGGACGAGCTCGATCCTGATTGCGCGCTCGACGGGCTCGTGATATCGGAACCGCGCGAGACCGAGGGGGTCGAGATCATCCTGAACAACTCGTTCGGCATGCTCGGCATCAATTCGGTCGTTATCGTGAAACGCATGTAGGACAGCATCGGAAGAACAGCGGGAGACAATTGGGAATGACCCCGGCGGAAGTCAAAGACGTGGTCCTCGAAATCCTGGAAGGCATCGCGCCCGACGAGGACCTGAGCGGTCTGAAGGACGATGTGCCCTTGCGCGAGCAGTTGGAGCTCGACAGCATGGATTTTCTGGACATCGTGATGGAGCTGCGCAAGCGCTACCGAGTGCAAATTCCCGAGGAAGACTACGGGCACCTGGCTACCATGACGAGCACCGTGGATTATCTGATGCCTCTGATGAAGGATCTCGAGAAGGTATGACCCCTGGCTCG
>DATJEN010000125.1:0-49605 GCA_035496575.1 Pirellulales bacterium | reverse complement strand
GAGCACTCCGGGGCGGCCTACTTGCGGTTTATCCCGCGCAATGAAATGGACATCGCCGTGGTTGGGGCGGGCTCGTGGGTCCGGCTCGGCAAGCGGGGCGACACCATCGAGCAGGCGCGCGTGGCATTGGCCGCCGTCGCGCCAACGCCGCTGATCGTCGAGTCTCTGGGAGAGTGGTTGGCCGGCAAACCGGCAAGCGAAGAAACGATCGCCGAGGCGGGCCGGCTCGCCGCCGAAGCCGCGCGACCGATCGACGATAAACGCGGCACGGTCGCCTACCGCAAGCACCTGGCCGACGTGCTCACGCGACGCACCCTCCTCCGCGCAATCGAACGGGCTCGACAGCCGTCCGCCACATAGCGGCCAACAAACCATCTAGCCAGAAAGAGATCCTGTGGGCCAACGCATCCACGTCACGACCGAGATCAATGGCGAGCACGTCGAGTTCTTGTGCGAAGCCCGCCAGAGCCTGCTGGAGGTGCTGCGAGACACGTTGCGGCTGACCGGCGCGAAAGAAGGCTGCAACAACGGGAACTGCGGCGCGTGCACGGTCCTCTTGGACGGTGAGCCGGTCGATAGCTGTTTGGTTCTCGGAGTCGAGGCGGAGGGTGCATCGATCACGACCATCGAAGGCATCGCCCAGCAAGCGCACTTGCATCCGATTCAGCAGTGCTTTTTGGAAGGCGCCGCGCTGCAATGCGGCATCTGCACGCCCGGTTTCATTATGTCGGCCAAAGCCTTGCTCGATCGCGATCCCCAGCCCAGTGAGGAAACGATTCGTTTTCAGCTGGCGGGAAACTTGTGCCGCTGCACGGGCTACGACAAGATCGTGCGCGCGGTGCAGGACGCGGCCTCGCGCCTGGCCGGATCGAGCAAGAACCCAGCGACTTCCAAGACTTCTCAAGCCCGCGCAACCGCGCACTAGCCGCCTCGCGAGACAAAGTCACAGGCCATCTACAGGAACGCGACCATGACATCGCCGCAATCCAAGCCCTACAAAGTAATCGGCACGCGGCCGGTGCGACACGACGGCGTCGACAAGGTAACGGGTCGCGCCGTCTATGGCTCGGATTTGCAACCCACCGGGGTCGTGTACGGCAAGATCGTGCGCAGTCCCATCGCACATGGCCGCATCAAATCGATCGACACGTCCGCGGCCGAAGAGGTTAAGGGGGTGTTGGCAGTCGCAACCGCGGCCGATTTTCCGCATCTGGCCAATAAAATTGCCGAGTTGGGTGAAGGATCAGTCAATCTGGCGCATCTCGCCGCTAACGTACTGGCCCAGGGCAAGGTGCTCTATAAGGGACATGCGGTGGCCGCCGTCGCGGCGACCAGTCCCCATCTGGCTGAAGAAGCGGCTCAGTTGATCAAGGTCGAATACGAGCCGCTGCCGGTGGTCACTTGGGTGCTGGACGCCATGCGCGAAGACGCGCCGCTCTTGCATGACGATGTGCGCACCAATTCGATGGGCAAGAAGGCGGCCAAGCCCAGCAACGTTCCCACTCACATTCACTTCGAGATGGGCGACGTCGATGCTGCTTTCGCCAAGGCCGACGTCATCGTCGAGCGCGAGTTCAAGACGGCCAGCGTGCATCAAGGCTACATCGAGCCACACGTCTCTACCGCGCACTGGAACCAGGACGGCCACCTGACGGTTTGGACGTCGACCCAGGGTTCGTTTACCGCGCGGCAGCAAACGGCCGAGCTGCTGCAAATCCCCGTTTCACAAGTCACGGTTATCCCCTGCGAGATCGGCGGCGGCTTCGGCGGCAAGATTGCCGTGTACTTCGAACCGGTCGCCGCGATCCTCAGCCGCAAATGCGGCCGGCCCGTCAAGTTGGTCATGGACCGCGACGAAGTGTTTGAAGGGACCGGGCCGACCCCCGGCTCGTTTGTGCGCATCAAGTTGGGCGCAACCAAAGACGGCAAGCTCACGGCCGGCGAGGCCTGGCTCGCTTACGATGCCGGCGCGTTTCCCGGCGGAATGATCGGCCCGGGCTGCATGTGCGTGTTCAGTTGCTATGAGCTGCCGGCCGCGCGCGTGGACGGTTATGACGTGCTCGACAACAAGCCCAAGACGCAGGCCTACCGCGCGCCCGGCGCTACGCAGGCAGCGTTTGCCTGCGAGTCGGTCATGGACGAGCTCGCGGAAAAGCTGGGCATCGACCCCATCGAGCTGCGCTTGCGCAACGCGGTGAAAGAAGGCTCGCGCCGCGTCGACGGACCTACGTATCCGCGCATCGGGTTTATCGAGACACTGCAAGCGGCCAAGAACAGCCCACACTGGAAGTCGCCTCTCGTCGGCTCGAACCGCGGCCGCGGCATCGCCAGCGGTTTCTGGTTCAATATTGGGCTGAAGTCGAGTGCTTCGGCTCACGTCAATTCGGACGGCACGGTGAGCCTGGTCGAAGGCTCAACCGACATCGGGGGTACGCGGACCTCGGTTGCCATGCAATTGGCCGAGACCCTCGGTATTCCTGCCGAAGCCGTGCAACCGCGCGTCGCCGATACGGACGGGGTGGGCTACACCGATGTCACCGGTGGCAGTCGAGTCACTTTCGCCACGGGTCTGGCAGCTCACAAGGTCGGCCTCGATATCGCACGGCAGATGACCGAGCGCGCGGCCACGCTATGGGAGTGCGATCCGGCCGAGGTTGAGTGCGTCGACGGCGTGTACAAGACGAACGGCAAGTCGATCACCTTCCAGGAACTGGCGGGCAAGCTCCAAAGCACGGGCGGCCCGGTGGTCGGACGCGCCGCCGTCGATCCCGAAGGCCCCAGCAATGGGTTTGGCACGCACATCGTTGACGTCGAGGTGGACCCGGAGACGGCCAAGGTCACCGTCCTGCGATACACGGTTGTGCAAGATGCCGGCCGGGCCATTCATCCCGGCTACGTGGAAGGCCAGATGCAAGGCGGAGCGGTGCAGGGAATCGGCTGGGCACTCAACGAAGAGTACATGTTTGACGAGCAAGGCCGAATGCAAAACCCGAACTATCTCGACTACCGCATGCCGACCGCGCTCGACGTTCCCATGATCGAAACCATCATTGTTGAGGTTCCGAACCCGGCTCATCCCTTCGGCGTGCGAGGAGTCGGCGAGACCCCGATCGTGGCGCCGCCGGCCGCCATGGCCAATGCCATCTATCGGGCGACCGGCACGCGTATGCGCGAGTTGCCGATGTCGCCGCCGCGGCTGTGGGCTGCAATGAGCGCGAAAAAATCCTGAACCGTGCGAACCGCCTTCTGAGAACTTGATGGCCCAGGTCCACATACCTGCCGCCTGGCGCGACCTGAGCGGCGGCGCGAGCGTGATCGACGTCCCAGGCAAATCGCTGCGGCAGATCATTGCCGCGCTCGATCGACAATTTCCCGGCATGGCCCAGCGCGCGTGCGAAGGCGAGCAGATCGCGGCGGGATTGGCTGTGTCCATCGACGGCGGATTGACGACCCGCGGATTGCTGGCCGCCGTCAGGCCGGATAGCGAAATTCATTTTCTCCCAGCCATCGGCGGCGGATAAGCTTGCAGGCCGCCTCTGTGCCAAGCGCCCCTTTTAAGTGCCTTCCGCGAGCGGCTGAAAAACACACACACCCGTTATGCCGCACGATTACGTGATCTTGTGTCTGGCCGCTGCGCTTGGCGGCGCCGTCAACGCCATCGCCGGTGGTGGAACGCTGCTCACGTTCCCGGCCTTGTTCGCGGCACTGGGATCCACCGGTGATGCCGCCGTCATCGCAAACGGCACCAGCACCGTGGCCCTCGTGCCCGGTTCGATCGCCGCGCTGGTCGGCTACCGGCGAGAAATTCGTGCCGAAGGTCGCTGGGTGCTAGCGCTCGTTGCGCCGAGCCTGGTGGGCGGCATCATTGGGTCGCTGCTGGTGGTTTTGCTACCCAGCGAAATTTTCAAGGTCGCCGTTCCCTGGCTGATTCTGATTGCCGCCAGCTTGTTTGCGCTGCAGCCGCAGATCGCGCGGCTGACCGGCATTGGCCAGCCGCACGACGCGAGCGCCATGCCTGGCATTCGCTTCGGTTCGCTTGCCTTTCAGTTTTTGGTGGCGGTTTATGGTGGATACTTCGGCGCCGGCATTGGCATCCTGATGCTGAGCGCGCTGGCCATGTTGGGCATGTCCGACATTCACCGTATGAACGCGGCCAAGACGCTGTTGGCTATGTTGATCAATGGGACGTCGTGCATTGTGTTCATCGCCAGTGGCGACGTGCACTGGCCGTTTGCAATCGCGATGTCGATCGCGTCTTCCCTCGGCGGATATCTGGCTGCGCATACAGCTCGCCGCGTGGATCGCCGAGCGGTGCGCGCAATCGTGGTGGGGATCGGCTTCGTGCTGGCCGGCTACTACTTTTACCGCCAGGCGGCCGGCTAGGTTAGTTCCACCACCAATTGGTGCCCTTCGCAGCCGATTTGCCGCGAGTGGTCGAGAGTGCCGCGCTCGATCCTGGTTTTTCCAGTGGCGCCCAGGGATTGATCTGAACGCCGCCCGAGGCGCTGATGATCCAGGTCGGTCCTCGTTGCACGGCGTTCGCCTGAGTAGCAATCGTATGCGGGGCGTGGTAGCTCTCCACCAACAGATCGGGATTCATCAGCAGCGGCATGCTCCAGCCGCACTTCTCCGTCAAGTTCTCTTTCGAGATGAGCGCCGCCACGACAGCCATGTCCATGCAATTGCGAAGCTGGCCGAAGATCGCGTCCTTCTTGGCCAGTTCGTCGTAATGGGCCGTCATGTTGTCTGCCCATTTCTTGGCGAGCGGATTTGCCTTGCCGGAGGCTTCGCGCTGTCCCGAAGAGTTGACGACTTCCTCTTCGGTGAGAGCCTGGACGCCGGCTCCTTGAATTTCCCAGGCCAGGCCGTCGGGAGCGGCCACGAGCGCGTCGTAATTCGGTGCAAGCCACCACCGGGGCAGCATGGCACGCGGCGAACGCGGCGAGTTCTTCATCAATTCCAGAAAGCTCGGCAGCCCCGCGATGGGCGGCTCCTCAAAACCCATCGCCAGCCGCTTCATGCGAAAATCGGCCGCCAGCAGCACTCGGGCAAAATGGCTCGCTTCAGGCACCCCACTGATGCTGATCGTCTGCGGTCCGAGCGTTTGTTCCACGGAGACCAACAACGGATTCGGATCATCTCCAACGGCGCGCGTGCGCTTGAAAAGCGCCTGCAATCGGGTGATGCCATCACTCGTCGGGTCGATCGAGCAGTTGATCCCGCCCGCTCGGGCATTTTCGATCGAGCGCAATGCAACCAGCAGGTCATCGAGAAGCATCACGGGGCGGTTCGTCGTCACTCCGACCATTTCGCCCATGCCGTTGAGCTTCCAGCCTTCGCCGGGGCCAGCCAGCACGATGTCGTTTTGCTCGGGATAGATGAACACGTATTGAACGCGCTGCAAGCCCGCCAGGTAGCGCATGTCGTCGCTAAGAGGGGTGCCGTTCTTGCGATGCTCCGTAATGGCGGCCTCCAACTGTCGCAGCGAGACTTTGCGCAGCGCCGCTTGCTTCAAGTCGCCTGGGACGGGGTGGAAGGCCTTCTCGCGTTCGCGGCGCAACTCGTTCAGCTCGTCGAGCCGCACGTTGTTCACCACGCCCTGCGCATTGATGGAGATACCGCCGACCTGCTGCTGCACGAATTGGGCGCGTGCCCGAGGCGTGAAAGCGAAACCGGCGAGCAGAACGGCGAACGTGAGCGCCAGGCGCCACCAAGCATTGCGCGAGCACGACATCGAAGAAGCCTCCCATTCCAAAGACGCTGGCGGCCGCATGAATCGATGTGCGGAGCGGCCGTGGGGCAGGCGGCCCTGCTCTGACTTAGAGCCAAGGTCCACCAGAACTTAGGATAATTGCCCTTGCCCAGGCCAGCAACAAAAGGGCCGCGGCCTGCGCTGGTCCCGATGCGACCTCCGGAGCAACACGGGCGCGGATGTGCGGAATCCACGGGTTTTTGGGGGCGCCGGGGCGCGCTGAACGAGGGTTGCCGCCCTTGGAGCCAGATGCAAGGAGATTCGAACCGGTGGGTCGCCAGCAGCTAGCAAACGGCGCCCAACGCTGGGGGTGAATGCCCTCAAGGTCACTTACAACCGGCAAACACGCCGCAATCGTTAAAGTCCCCCAAGCCGCTGCGTCGATGCTACCAGACGAATTCATCGGAGCGCCGCGCATGGGGCGCGCTCCGGCAAACCGGTATGCATTTACTACGACCAAGAGCCGCAATCGTGTCACGAACAGCCAAGCTGAGCCCGTGGGCGTGTGGACTGCTGATGGCAACCGTCTGTCTGTTGACGGGCTGCAGCCAGATGTTTTACCGCGTGCAGGCGGACAAGGAAGTCAAGTACCTGGTTACGCAGAAGTCGTTCGATCCACGCTGGTCGTACTTCAACTTCACGATTGGCATGGACCCGCGCAGCCGCTACTTCGACCCGACGGACCCCGACGGGCCGCCCATGCCTTATGACGACCCGGCGTCGCATCTGTACATGCACTGCGTGGCCGGAAAGAAAGCTTATCCCTGCTGGCACATGTACGGCGACTGGTATGGGCTGGAGAATCCAGCCTGGAAGGACCTGCTGCTGCAATACAACGAGTTCAACGACGAGGGCGCGCTCAAGCTGACCATGAACGGGTCGGTTTGTCTGGCGCAAATCCATTCTTCGGATTACCGCACGCAAATCGAAACCATCTACCTCTCCGCATTGGACGTGAGCACCGAACGGTTCCGATTCGACGTGCAGTTCTTCGGGGACTCGAACACGGTGTTCAGCCATGCGGGCGACGCCACCAGTGGCCTGGGCGAGCAAAACACCCTTTCGCAAGACACCACGTTTCAATTGCGCAAGCACTTCTCGACGGGCGGCGATCTGCTGGTGGGATTCGCCAATTCGTTCGTGTGGCAATTCGCGGGCACGGACAGCAACGTGGCCTCGTCGCTGTTGAACTTCAGCCTGGTGCAGCCCTTGTTGCGTGGCGGCGGCCGAGTCGTTGCGTTGGAAACGTTGACGATCGCCGAACGAACGCTGCTGGCGAACATTCGTATCTTCCAGCGCTATCGGCAGGGCTTTTATGCCAATACGACCGTCGGCAACGGCACGGCAGGCCCGGTGCAAGGTCCGGTGCGCCGCGGCGGATTCTTCGGTGGCACCGGTTTGACGGGCTTCACCGGCCAGGGCGCTGGTGGTATCGGTGGCGTCGCGCAAGGACAATTCGGTATCAGCGCGAGCAATTTCGGCGGTGGTGGCACCGGCGGCGCCGGTATCGGTTTTGTGAGCGGTGGTGCCGGTACGACGGGTGGTTTCTTGGGCCTTTTGCAGCTCCTGCAGCAGGTGCGCAATGCCGAGGCCAACCTCAACGCGTTGTTGCGTACTTTGGGCCTGCTGGAAGCAAACCTGGACGCTGGCCTGATCGATATCGTGCAGGTCGACCAGTTCCGACAGCAGATCGAGTCGGCACGCGCGAGCGTTTTGGCGGCGCAAGTCCAATATCAAACGTCGCTCGACCAATTCAAGGCGCAGAATCTCGGTCTGCCGCCTGATATCGCCGTGGCGCTGGACGAGCAAATCCTGGAACAGTTCCAGTTTCTCGATCCGCGCACGACCGCCGTTCAGAACATGATCGATGACTTCGTGAACATGGTCGGCAAATTGCCCGCCCAACCGTCTCCGGCAGACCTGAGTCGGGCACTCGAACTGCTGGGGACCCTGCGACAGCGGTTGGTCGATCAGTTTGCATCAGGCGATCGGGATTTGCAGGCCCTGGAAACGAAGGTGCCGGAGCGCAAGCGCTTGATGACGCCGCAACGTGCCGCCGCGTTCGATACCGACCGCAACCGACTGAAGGAGAGCCTGGACGACGTGGAAAGCCGCTTCAACAATTCGCAAGGCGAGTTGGACAACTTGCGCAGTGAGCTTGCCACCGCCGATCCCGGACGTCTGACCGACCGTCTCGTGGCCTTGGCGACGACGCTCTCCGGCCTGACGCAAGAACTGGCCCTGATCAAAGCCCGAGCGCGCTTGGAAACCATCACGATTCCGATTGTGAACCTGGCCTCCGATCGGGCTCTCGAGATCGCGCGGGCCAACCGCTACGACTGGATGAATAACCGCGCGGCGCTGGTCGACACGTGGCGTTTGATTGCCTTTAACGCCAATGCCTTGAAGGCGGGCCTGAATCTCACGTTCAATGGAGACTTGGGCACGATCGGCAACAACGCCGCGAATTTCAATGGGCGCAACGGTCATCTCAGCGTCGGCGTGGCGTTCGATGCCCCGTTTACGCGGCGCTTGGAGCGGAACGCCTATCGCAGCCAGTTGATAACCTATCAGCAGACGCGGCGGCAGCTCTACCAGTTCCAGGATGGCGTGAACTTCGGTTTGCGTTCGCTGATCCGCCAGCTTGAGCAATTGCAGATCAACATGGAAATCCAGCGCCGCGCGGTGGTGATTGCCATCCGCCGCGTGGACAAGACGCGCGAAGACTTGAACAAGCCCCCCGAGCCTGCTCGGCCCACGACGCCCGGCCAGCCGGCCGAACAGGTTGAAACACTTGGCCCGACGGTAGCGCAGAATTTGATTTTTGCCTTGAATGACTTGCAAGGTGCCCAGAACACTTTTATGAGCGTGGTGTTGAATCATTATGAGACCCGCATGCTGCTCTATCGCGAGCTCGGCATTATGGAGCTCGACGATTGCGGCATGTGGATCGACAAGCCCATCGAGGACGCTGACTGGCTGACGGAAGACGATTGTCCGCTGCCCCCCTCGCTTCCCAACGAGTGGCTCGAGGACGCTGGTGTTGGGCTTAAGGAAATGCACGACGGAATCGAGGAGGATTCGTCTGACGAGCTCGAGCAGGGCACTCCGAAGCAACGGCGCCATGTTGACGTTGCCGGCCGAAACGTTTCGCCCCGAGGCCGGGAGTTTGCGGCCAGGCAGAATGCGGCTCGGGAAATTGCGGAAAGGGCATTTGCGGACAGGCAATTTGCAGACAGTGAAGTTCGCCAGGCGAGCCACAACGAGGGTGGCCCGCTAGGGTCCCTGCCGAAGGCTTTGCCCAACTGGATGCGACCCAAGAACAAGGAATCCAAGCGGTCGCTGCCGAGTCTAGCGCCACCCTGGATGCAACCGCCGCCGCCTAATCCGCTTGATGACATCAAAGTGGAACCAAAACCACGCGTGGAACCCCCCACGAACGGCCCATCGGCTGAGTGGCGACGTTAGCGCGTGGCAGCCGCCTCGAATCGCTCGAAACTCTTGAATTCATTGGTCTAACAAGCGAGAATACATAGCCGGCGGACCCCGCCACCCGCGCGCATCCTACCCGCGAACGATCCCGCCTCGCACTGGCAACACGACAATCAGGGCTCACCATGTCCGTTTCCATCAAGGAAGACGCCGACCGCGCCTCCAAATTCTCGGCCGTTCTGAAAACGGACCGATCGCAGGCGGGGGCAGCCTCGAAATCTCCGCGCCCGCAATTCCGCTTCCGGCGGCTGATTTCGGTCTCCGTGGTGTGCCTGCTTTTAGTGTCGTTGGTAGCCGCCGGCATGCGCACGACGCTGTTTGGCTCGGGCAAGGTGACCGGCAACGTGCTCACCGAGAAGGTTCGCCGCTCGGACCTGATTGTGTCCATCACCGAAGATGGAAACGTCGAAAGCGCCCATAACGTGGACATCAAATGCGAAGTGCAAGGCGGGGCGACCATCCTGTGGCTCATTCCCGACGGCACGTTCGTCAACAAGGGCGATGAGCTGGCGCGGATGGATTCGTCGCTCATCGAAGAGAAAATCGACCAACAAAAGATCGTGGTCGAGCGCGCCAAGGCGCTCAAAATCGAAGCCGAAAAGACTTTCGAGGCGGCAAAAATCGCCGTACAGGAATACATCGAAGGGACTTACATTCAATCGCTTCAAGACCTGAAGGCCAAGGCCACGGTCGCCAAGGAGAATTTGGAGACCGCGCGCAACCTGCTCCAATTCACCAACAAGATGGCGCGGCAAGGCTATGTGACGCCATTACAGCGCGACGCGCAGGCGTTTGCCGTTCAGCGCGCGACGCTCGACTTGCAAGTCGCGCAAACCGCCATTGACGTGCTGGAGAAGTTTACCAAGGCCAAGACCTTGGTTGGGCTCGAGAGCGCGCGCGATTCAGCCGGCGCCCGCCAGGCTTCCGAGCAAGCCGCGTACGACCTCGAAGACGATCGCCTCAAAAAGCTGGTGCACCAACTCGAAAAGTGCGTCATCACGGCGCCGGACGAGGGCATGGTCGTCTATGCCAACGAGCAATTGCAGCAGCGCCGCGGCAGCAGCCAGATGTCCCCTGTCGAAGAAGGCGCCATCATGCGCGAACGGCAAAACATCATCAAGCTGCCCGATTTGACCAAAATGCAGGTCAAGTGCACGGTGCACGAATCGAAGGTCGATCACCTGCAACGCGGCATGCGCGCTCGAATCCGCATCCAGGATCACGAGTATCAGGGCATCGTCAACGGGATCTCCAATCAGCCCGAGCCCTCCGACTGGTTCTCGGGCAACGTGAAGCAATACGCGGCGATTGTCAGCATCGAAAGCGACCCGGCGGGGCTGCGGCCTGGCATGACGGCCGCCGTCGAGATTCTGGTTTCGAACTTGAAGGACGTGCTCAGCGTGCCCGTGCAAGCCGTGGTTGAAAAGCGCAATAAGTACTACTGCTGGGTCGATGGGACACTTGGACCTGACAAGCGCCCGGTAGTCCTTGGCATGAGCGATAACGCCCGCATCGAAATTAAGGACGGCCTCAAGGAAGGGGACGACGTGCTGCTCAACCCGCGCGCGACCGTGGAAGAAGCCCGCGAAGAAGAAAAAAGCGACGAGAAGGTCGACGTGACGAAGAAGTTTGGCGGTGACGGTCCCGCGGCCCTTGCAAATGCGCAGGCCGGCGCCCGCGCGGGCAAGGGCAAGCAGGGCGCTGGCGGAGCGAGCAGGCGGCCGCCGGCCCTGGACATGAAGACTCTGGACAAGAACGGGGATGGCAAGCTCGCCAAGGAAGAGATGCCGGAGCGCATGCAAGAGTTCTTTGACAACATGGATTCCGACCACGACGGATTCATTAACGCCACGGAGCTCCGTGAAGTTGTCAACAAAATGAAGCAAATGCAGCAACAAGGCGGCCCGGGCGGTCCCAGCGGCGACGGTGGTCCCGCGGGCGGACAATAGGCGGCGCTTCGCCTCTGCGATTTCAGATCGGCCTCTGCCGCGCGGCAGCAGGTCCTCTCTCGGCAGGGTAGGTCAACCAAGTTGAGCTCGCGAATCTGGCAAACGCTGCGGCTGGGGCTGAAAAGCTTGTTGCTGCACAAGCTTCGCTCCGGGCTGGCCATCCTCGGCATTCTCATCGGCGTTACGGCCGTGATCTGGTTGGTCGCGATGGGCGAGGGCGTCAGCTACCAGGCCCAGCAGCAGATCAAAGATCTCGGCGCGAACAACATTATCGTGCGCAGCGCAAAACCTCCTTCCGGAGTGACGCGCGGCGGCGGATTCGTGATCGCCTATGGCCTGTTGCGCGACGACTATGACCGCATCGTGGCCAATGTTCCCACCATGCTCCAAGCGGTGCCCATGCGGGAAATCAAGAAGGAAGCCCGCTACTTGGACAAAGTGACCGACGTGCGTGTCGTCGGTTGCACCTCGAAATACATGGAGATGAACAACCTGAAGCTGTCGCGAGGGCGGTTCCTGAGCGACAAGGATCTGGAGGAAGTTCAAAATATCTGCATCATCGCTGACGGAACCGCCCAGGAGCTCTTTCCCTATCAGGATCCGATCGGGCAGTTCTTGCAGATCGATAACGAGTTCTACGTCATCATCGGCCAAATGGAGTCGAAGACGCCCGCGGGCGGTGTCGGCGGAAGTCTGGCGGCACAGGACTACAACCTCGACGTTTACATTCCGCTATCGACACTGCGCGCGCGCATCGGCGACATGGTGATTACCTCGCGCGCCGGAAGCCGCGAAGGCGAACAGGTCGAACTGAGTCAGGTTACCGTCACCGTGCACGATTTGAGCGAGGTCGATGAAACGGCCGAGATCATTCGCAAACTGCTGGCCAAGTTTCACCCCAACCAGGACTACTCGATCACGGTTCCCAAGGAACTGCTGCAGCAAGCTGAAGTGCTGCAGATGATGTTCAACATGCTGCTCGTGTTGATCGCGGGAATCGCCCTGTTGGTGGGTGGTATCGGGATCATGAACATCATGTTGGCCACGGTCACCGAGCGCACGCGCGAGATCGGCATTCGCCGCGCCTTGGGCGCCAAACAGCGCGACATCGTCTCGCAGTTCTTGAGCGAGACGATTGTGCTTTCCGCCACGGGCGGGTTGTTGGGCGTGTTCTTGGGTTTTTTGTGCTATCCCGCTATCGTCGGCTCGCGGGCGGTCATGCGGCAGCTCTTTCCAGACGTGATCTCGTCACTGCCGCCGAATATTCAACAGCTTGAACCCCGCATTGCCCCGTGGTCCATTGTGGCCGCGTTTCTGATCTCGGTGGGCGTGGGCGTGTTGTTCGGGTTGTATCCTGCCCAGCGCGCAGCGAAGATGGATCCCATCGAAGCTTTGCGCCACGAGTAATCCTTTCTCCCGCGGTCGCTCCCATGAAAATGGCTGCGCGTGTAATCGAAGTGCACAAAGACTACGTCCTCAAGGGCGGAATCGTGGTGCGCGCGCTGCAGGGCGTTTCTATCGATTTTCCCGAGGGCGACTTCGTCGCCATCATGGGCACTTCGGGTTCCGGCAAGAGCACCTTGCTCAATCTGCTCGGCTGCCTGGATCGCGCCACGCGAGGCCAATACATCCTGGGCGGGCAGGACGTCTCCCAGCTTGATGACGATGCGCTGTCGGAAATTCGCAGCCGCTACCTCGGATTCATCTTTCAGTCGTACAACCTGGTGGCTCAGCTCACGGTCGTCGAGAACATCGAGCTGCCGCTCTATTACCAGGGTGACATTTCGCCGGCTGCCCGTAAACGTTGCATGGAGATGGCCGAGATGGTCGGCCTGGCAGACCGCTTGGATCACCGCCCGTTTCAGCTCTCCGGCGGCCAGCAGCAGCGCGTGGCGATCGCGCGGGCGCTGGTCAACGACCCGCACGTGATCCTGGCGGACGAGCCGACCGGCAATCTCGACTCGGCCACCGGCGAAGAGATCATGCAGATGCTCGAAGCCCTGAACGCCGCCGGCAAAACCATCATCATGGTCACGCACGAGCCGGACATCGCTGCCCGCGCCCATCGCACGTTGCGAATGCGTGACGGTCTGCTCGAATCGCACACTCCCACAGGCGCGCTGGCCTAAGCCGCCGCACCCCGCGCCCGGCTATCCTTTCGCGCCGCGCGTCTATTTTGGCCAATTGCCCTGCGGCATGTCGCGCAAGGTGAGCTTCGCGGGATCGACGGCCACGTGGCGAATGCGGCGGCGGTGCCAGGTGTAGGTGATGTGCACCATGCCGTCTCGGGTCGCGATGACTGCCGGATAGGAGTATTCGCCTGGCTCGGTTTCGAGCGTCAGAGCGGCTTGCCAGGCGTGTCCGTCGGACGAGACGGCAATGTTGAGGGGCGTGCGGCCACGAGGCGTGTGGTTGTACACCAATAGCGCCCGCCCGTCCTTCAGGTTGACCGCATCGATCCCGCTGTCCGGGTTCGGCAAATCGCTGGCGGCCATTGGCGACCAGGTGCGTCCCGCGTCGCTCGACCATGACTCGACGATCTTTCGCTGTTGGCTGCGCATTAAGGCCTGTAACTTTCCGCCTGGGTAAACCAGCAACGTCGGCTGAATGACGCCAAACTTCGTGGCATCGACAAGCGAGTCGGACTTGCTCCAACTGGCGCCCCAATCCTTGGTGCGTTCCATGTGAGCGCGCCAGCGACCCTGCTCCGTGCTCGAGGGGCATACGAGCTCGCCGTCGTACAGAATGGGTTTGTTCTTGATGGGCCCCAGAATGCCTTCCGGCAAGCGCCGCGGCGCCGACCAGGTCTTGCCGGCGTCGTCTGAGGTAATCAGCATTCCCCACCACACCGTTGGCTGCGGCCCAACCTTATAAAACAACAGCAGCGCGCCACTGGGCGCCTGGAACAATACGGGGTTCCAACAAGGGTAGCGCTTCTCGGGCGATTGAACGCCATTGGCGACTTCGACCGGGCTCGACCACTTGCCATCTTTTGCGTCGCGTCGCGCGAACCAGATGCCGACGTCGGGCTCGCCTTCGTCCTTACCCCCGAACCATGCCGCGACCAGGCCAGAGGGTGTCTCGGCGATCGTCGATGCGTGGCACGATGGGAACGGTGCGGTTTCATAGATGAACTCGCGGACAATTATTGCCGGGTCGTCGACGCCGCAAGCCACTCCAGACAGAGAAACGCAGGCCACGAGAAGGGCAAAGAGCGCGCGAGGCGAAGCAGTCATTGGGATCTCACGGGTCGAGAAGAAGGCTATTCGAATGCAACGTCGAGCCACATTAAAGCTGCTGCGCACCTGCGACGCAAACGAGCGCGCTTCGGTGCCTATTCGTGATGACTCGTGATGCGAGCCTCGCCATCACGATCAAACTCGATCGAGAGCACGTTTGGATGGCAGCAGACTGGGCAATCCTCCACGTACTCTTGATGGAGGCCTGCCGAGGGATCGACGGGAATCACGATCAATTCACCGCACGAGTCGCAGATATAGCTGGCCTCGTCATGCATGGCTTCGAAGTATTCCTCAAGCGAACGAAGCCTGGATGGCCGCGCGGGTTTTTTCGTAGCCCGTTCGCGCGACTTGCAGGGCGTCTTGAGTCCAGTACTCGCGGTTAAATAGCTCGAGTGAAAGCATGCCTTGAAACCCATTGCCGCGCAGAGCTTTGAAAATCACATCGAGCGGGGCCACTCCATCGCCCGGAAAAATACGCGCCGCGTCGTTGATTTCAGCGCGCGGCGGGTTCGCCGGATAATCGTTGATGTGAAACACGTGCAAGGCATCGCCAGAGACGAGCCGAAGCGATTCGTAAGCCGACCCACCCTTGTACAGGTGGTATGAGTCGGCCAGCACGCAGGCGTGAGGATGGCCGGTCTCGATGGCCACGGCTACCACCTCGCTCAATTTGTTGAGCACTTTGGCGAATCCCCACAGCTCGAGCTGCGGCGTCACGCCGCGCGTTTCGCCCAGCTCGATCAAGGCGCGGTAGCGGTCGGCGATTTTGCTCGTCCCAAGCTCATCGGCTTGCGACACGCCCGCTGGAGGCGCGGCGATATGCCTGCCGCCGATCTCGGCCGTGAGGTCCATCACGCGTTTGGCTTCCTGCAGGCCTTTGGCCCGCCGCGCATCATCGTCCACGATCCACTCCGCGAAGGCGATCACGCCGGCGACCTTCAAACCGGAGTCCGCGCAGCGCTTGCGCAAGTCGGCCGCCGAACCCCCACTGCGCACGTGCTCGTCGATCTCGTTCATCCACGGCTCAATCCCCTGGTAACCGGCGCGGGCGGCAATTTCGATTTCGGCCGCCAGCGGCAGTTTCTGGCCACGAATGGTGCTCGTGTTGAGCGCAATCGCAAACGGCTGCTGGCTGGAAGTCTCAGCCGCGGTGGCAGTTTGGGCCATGGCAGCCAGGCCGGCGGCGGCGATCGATTGGCTCAGCATGTCGCGTCGAGTGGGGATAGTTGGCATCGGCAAATAATGGGTCGGGAGAATTCGTGGGGCCGGACTCGGTCCATGCAGTTACAGTTCGTCCGTGTCGGTCAGCAGCTCGTGGCCGACGGGCACTTCGGTTGCGGGGACGTCGCTGGGCCGCTCGGGCGGTTCATCGCTCTGCCAGGCCAGGATGAAATGAATCGTCTCATCGCGCCGCTCGGCGGTCCCCGATGCGGTTACGTGGCGATCGATCAGTTTCCAGCCCAGCTTCAAATGGGCATTGACGTCATCGGCATCGGTGAGCATCACGATCTCGCGCGTATCTTCCAGCCGGCGCACCGAGGCCAAAACGTACACCACGGCCGCGGGCCTCTCGGCCGTAGCCTCGAGTACGTATTGATTGATCAGGTTCCAGCCAAACCGCAAATACTGGTTTGCCGTGTCGTGGCTGGTCGTTTCCAGCACCCGCCGCGTTCCTTCCAAGCTCATAGCCTCTCATCGTACTCAAGCCAAAACGCGAGGGACAGCCTGGGCAATGCCCTACCGATTCTCGATAATCGGTCCGTCGCCGCCGAGGGTTCCAGGTAGAGAGCAATGCTCGACACGATTCCAGCGTATGACTTTCTCGCGCCCCAGCGCATCGTGTTTGGCTGGGGACGTTGGCGTGAGGTTGGCAATCTCGCCCGACAGTTGGGCGGCCGCTGTTTTGTGGTCATGGGATCGCGCTCGCTGGTCGCCAGCGGCATGATCGATGAGCTGGAAGGTGTCTTGCGCAGCGCGAGCGTTGCATATGTGCATCTGGCGAACATCTCGCGCGAGCCGCTCGTCGAAGACGTCGACGAGGCCGCCCAGCGCTTGCGCGAGCTGGGCGCCCAGAAAGGCGGCGTGGTGCTGGGCATCGGCGGCGGTTCGGCAATCGATTTGGCAAAGGCGGCCGCCGCGATGGCGACCGTGGACAAGCCGGGCTCCGTCCGCGATTACCTGGAGGGAGTCGGTCGCGGTTTGACCCTCACCGGCGCGCCACTCGACGTCATCGCCATGCCGACCACCGCCGGCACCGGCAGCGAGGCAACAAAAAACGCCGTGATCTCGGGCATGGATCCAGCCTTCAAAAAAAGTCTGCGTAGCGATGCGATGATGCCGCGCGTTGCGATCGTCGATCCAGAGCTGAGTATTACGGTGCCGCCCGCCGTTACCGCGCAGACTGGGATGGACGCCATCACGCAGTGCATTGAGAGCTATCTCTCGCGCAAAGCCAGGCCCATCCCCCAGGCGCTTGCGGCGCGCGGCTTGCGATTGGGGCTCGACGCGATTGCGACCGCGGTGGAGAACGGCGGCGCGCAACCCGCTCGCGAGGCCATGGCCCAGGCCGCGCTCATGTCGGGAATGGCCCTGGCGAACTCTGGGTTGGGGATGGCACATGGGGTCGCCGCCGCATTGGGCATCCATGCCGGCATGGCGCATGGACTTGCCTGTGCCATCATGCTCCCCGTTGCGCTACGCACCAACCTGCAAATCGCCGAGTATCGCATGGCCGAACTTGCGCGTGCAGCGGGTGTGTGCAACGACCCGCAGGACGCGTTCGCTGCGGCAGCCTTGATCGACCGCATCGAAACGATTTCCGAGCGGATCGGGGTGCCGCGCCGGCTCTCGGAGCTCGGCGTGACTCGATCGCATCTACCCGATCTGGTGCGCGATTCACGCGGCAACAGCATGGATGGCAACCCACGCACGCTCTCGGACGCCGAACTACACGATCTACTCGAGGCCCTGCTTTGATCGTCGCCGCCGGACTGACGCCCGCATGGCAGCAGATCATGCGTTTCGACCGCCTCCACCCCGGACAGGTGAACCGCGCCCGCGAAGTCCATTGGTGTGCGTCGGGCAAGGTGCTGAACGTGGGCGTGGCTCTCGCACACTTGGGGGCCGAATGCGAGACGGTGGCGCTCGTGGGCGGGTCAACCGGCGAGCACATCGAGCACGAGTTTCAATCACTGGGGATTCGTCGCAAGTGGGCCTGGACGCATTGGGCCACCCGCACGTGTACGACGATTCTCGATGTCGAGAACGGCCGCGTGACCGAGCTGGTCGAAAACGCCGGACCCGTCACCCATGCTGAGCTGGATTCGTTCGCCGCCACATTCCACGAAAGTGCCGTCTCTGCACAGTTGGTGGTCTTGACGGGTTCGCTTCCGGCCCGAGCGCCGAACAGTTACTTCCGTGATTTGCTGGCCAACGTGACGGCGCCCACGATCCTGGACATTCGCGGTCCCGAGCTCATGGAGGCGCTCGATCGGCCAGTCTTCGCCGTCAAGCCAAACCGCGAGGAGCTGGCGGCGACTTTGGGCCGGGACCTGAGCAGCGATCAAGCGCTGCAAGCGGCCATGCGCGAGCTCAACGCGCGGGGGGCTGAGTGGGCGATCGTGACCGATGGGCCGCGACCCGCTTGGGCCAGCTCGGCAGGCGGTATCTACCGCTTCTTCCCGCCTCAAATTGAATTGTGCAACCCAATCGGCTCGGGTGACTGTCTGGCCGCCGGTTTCGCCTGGGCGACGGCGACAGGCCAGGAGCCGCTGGCGGCCATTCGTTGCGGAGTGGCTGCCGCCGCTGAAAATGCGCGGCAGCTTTTGCCGGGTCGGCTCGATCCAGACGCCGTCCTTCGCTGTGCCGAAGAGGTGAAATTCGAGCGCGTCGGGTGACTCGCCCTCGGGTGCGGGCCCAAAAACCCCGCAAAATCACGGCGGCCGGCCACGGCACGGGCCCTTTGCGCGGGTTGCTCCCCCCTAGCCGCCCAATTAAAGTAAAAACTGGCGTGATTGCTGCCGGCTCACTTCAAGAGAGCGAAAGTTCCCATGCGGATCACTTCATTGCGGATGTTGATCGCTGTCCTCTCGCTTGCGCTGCCGAGCCAATGGGCCTCTGCGCAAATCGCCACTGGCAACGCAAACGCCGCAAACGCTGCGGCCGCCAACGGGGGCACGCTGGTGCCCGGTATCGGTACGTTGCCGGGGCAAACGCAACTCACGCCGCAGCAGCTCATGGGAATCGCTCAGCTCCGCGCGTTGCAATCGCGAGGACGTGGCCGCGGTGTACGCACAGGCTACCCTCAGTACATCCCCATGGGGCCGCAGAACATGATGGGCCCGGGCTCACTCGACGGCGGCACGACGCAAGCAGTTGGCGGATCTGGTGAGAAGACTTCTGCTGAGCGCCGCATGGAAGCACGGCAAGCTCGCGAGGAACAAAAGCGCGCTGCGCGCGACGACGCGAAAGCCAAGGGCGCCGCCAAAGGCAAGAATGTAAAAAACGTGAAGAACGCAAAGGCAAAGAATGCTAAGGTCGCGCAAAAGGCTGAGGCGGAACCGCAGGCGAAATAGCAAACCGACTGGCGCTAGGCGTTCACGTGGCCCTGGGACCAGCGGCCGTCGATCATACGCCATATGACGCCATTCGGGCTCTTGTCGCGAAGCACGGCAGGAAGCCGCTCGGGGCGCACGTTGTCGTAACACTCGAGTGCCGTGAACCGGCGAATGGCCGCCGGAATTCCCACCGCGGTAAATCCCGGGTGTCCCGTCGCCGGGTAGGGCCCGCCATGGTTCATCGCCGGGCTGACGGCCACTCCGGTCGGCATCTTGTCGTTCAACAGCCGGCCGACTTTTGTCCGCAGCCGTGGCGCGAGCTCATCGTACGCCGGATCATCGCTGCCCGAAGTGTCGGAATAAACGCAGCCGGTGAGATTGCCCTCCAGGGCGTCGATCACCGCGCCGGCTTCGGCGATCGTCTCTGCGAGCACCACGAGTGAAACGTTGCCGAACGCCTCGGTCTGCAGCTCGTGCGGACGCTTGAGGAATTGCGTCGCCGTGACGCTCAGCAGGGTATTGGCTAAGCTGTGCCCTTTTCCCCCGTCGGGCTGTCCGCCGCTCAGGACGGTTGCACCTGCCGCGCGCAGCTTGGCGACGCTTGCTTGAAGTGACCTGGCAACGCCTTCCGACAGCAACGTGCCGATTGCGGCTGCGTTAAAGCTCTTGCGCAGATCGTCCAAGAACTGATCGGTTTCGGGATTCGAGATCAAGATCACCAGACCCGGATTCGTACAGAACTGCCCTGTGCCCATCAGGCAACTCGTCGTGAATTCAGCGGCGAGCTGTTCGGCCCGCGCATGGATCGCCCCCGGCAGGATGACGACCGGGTTGATGCTCGATAGTTCGAGATAAATCGGCTTGCCTGCCCGGTCGGCAGCGGCTTTGAGCTCCAGCCCGGCAGCTCGGCTGCCCGTGTAGCCCGTCGCGGCTGTGCGTGAATCTGCAACCGCCCGCGCGCCGTCTTCATGGCTGGTGCGATAGAGAAGCTGCACGGTTGCCGGCGGTAAGCCCGCCGCGAGCACGGCCTCGTGCGCTGCCAGTGCCAACAGGCGAGACGTCCCGGGGTGCGAGGTGTTGGCTTTTGCAATGACGGGATTGCCGGCGGCGATGGCGGCGGCAAAATCACCGCCGGAGACGCTGTTGAAGGCGAACGGAAAATTATTGGGGCCAAACACCCATACCGGTCCGAGCGACGAATAGCAGGAACGGATCCCGAGCCGGGTATCGATGGTTGGCGCTTTCCAGTCGCCCGAGCGCGCGGCTGCCGCGGCCGCTCGCAATTGGCCAGTCGTGCGCGGCAGTTCGACTTCGGCGAGACGGGGCTTTTTTGGCAAAGCGGTCTCGGTATGGGCCACATCCACCAGCGCGTCGGCTCGCTGTTCGATCAGAGAAGCGTACGATTCCAGAAAGTTCGCGATTCGCTCGCCCGGCGTTTCGCGCAACTCGCGCTGGATAGCGGCCGCAGCCGTTAGTGCGGCATCAATGTCGGACCACGAGCTCACCGGATACGTTTCCGGCAGGAATTTGCATTCCGCCGGGTTCTCCGCCTGAAATGTGCCACTGTTCGCGGACACCTGCCACTTGCCGCCAATCAACACTTCTTCCACGGCCATGTTGCTCACCGCTCACCATTTCGGATTTCTTATGTAAGTCTCTTATCATGACGTGTAGGGCTCGGGGGGCAAGCGAATCAGCACACCATTGCCGGCCCGTCGACTGGAGACGGAGCACCGTTGATCGCGTGCCGCGGATTGCTTTCGCCGGGTCACCACCGGCAGTAAGCTAGCCGGACGAACGTTCTCCTTTCTTGCGCCAGCCACGATCGAGTGAGGCTCACCATGAAGATCGGCATCGGTTCGGACCATGCGGGCTTCCAATACAAAACCCAAATCATTGAATTCCTGGCTCAGCTAAATCACCAGGTGCAGGACTTTGGCACGAACTCTGCTGAGCCCGTCGACTATCCCTTGTTCATTCGGCCCGTTGCCGAAGCGGTGGCCGCCGGCCGAGTGGAGCGGGGCATAGTCTTGGGTGGCTCCGGCAATGGCGAAGCCATGATGGCCAACCGTGTGCGCGGAGTTCGCTGCGCCTTGTGCTGGAACACAGAAACCGCGCGACTGGGTCGGGCTCATAACGACGCGAACATGATTTCCCTCGGGCAGCGGATGATCACCCTGGAAACCGCGCTCGACATCGTGCGCGTGTGGTTGGCCACGCCGTTCGAGGGTGGACGTCACATCAAGAGAATCCAAATGCTCGACGCCCCTTAGTCGCAGCTTTTCGGGAGCGAATTTGCGGTATTTTCTGGATACGATCCGTTGGGCCGGCGAACATGTCGCACTCACACTCGGACTCTCGGCGCTGACCCTGGTCGTCGCCGCCGGCAGCGTGTGGGGCGTGCGATGGTTCTTGATCAACATCCCACCAGATTATTTCATCGGGTCTCGCGCGCCCTCCGAGCGATTAAAGAACTGGCATCCCATCGCGCGCTGGGCCTGGCTGATCACCAAGAACATCTTGGGCGCCTTGCTGGTCCTGGCAGGCATCGTGATGCTGTTCACGCCGGGCCAGGGGATCCTGTCCTTGCTATTGGGGATCACGCTGCTCGATTTCCCCGGCAAAGTCGCCGTGGAGCGCTGGATTGTTAATCGGCCACACGTGCTTCCCCTGATCAACCGCATGCGGGCCAAAGCCGGAAAGCCACCGCTCACGTTTTCGCCGGCTTGAAGGGGTCGCGGGAGCGATCGACCGGGCAGGCGCATCCTGTTCGGAGCGTTCGCGATCTGCTAACATATCGAAACGGTTTGATGCTTGCAGCGCACGCTATAACGCGTGGCGCCGCGGGCTCGCTCATCCGCGTGGCGCGAGGTCGGCAATGCTGCGAATACTCGGCTCGGCGCGGCAGCTATGCGGCGGCATGACGCGCCGCGATTTGCTGCGCATCGGCGGACTGGGACTGGCAGGCATGAGCCTGGCCGACCTGGCCCGTTGGCAGGCCGCTGTTGCGGCTGGGCCCTCGGAGCATCCGCGCTCCTTTGGCAAAGCCAAGTCGATCATCCTGATCCATCTGTACGGCTCGCCCAGCCAGATCGAGTGGGTTGATCCAAAACCGAATGCGCCCTTGGAGATTCGCGGAGAGCTGGGCTCGATCCCCTCGAATCTGCCCGGCTTGCGCGTGTGCGAGCTGTTCCCGAAATTCGCACAGGTGATGGATCGCACTTGCGTCGTTCGCTCCCTCACGCATCCCTATCCGTTGCACGGCGTGGCGTTCGCGCTCACGGGAGTGCCGACGCTGGATTTGCCCGCCGAGCTCAATCCGCGCGATCCGCGCAACTGGCCGTTTTTCGGATCGGTGGTCGACTACGTCCAAGCGCATCGCGAGAAGAGCGGTCAGGTCGCGCCCCGCTCGATGCCCGCTAATATCGCGCTGCCATTCCGGTTTAGCAGCCGTCGAACGGGCGAAGTGCCTCGCTCGGGACCGTATGCGACTTTTCTGGGCGCGGAATTCGACCCCGTGTGGACCGACTATGTTGGGACGGCGACCAAGGGCCTGGCCAAGATCTTGGCCGACAAGCGCTTTGATGAGAACGATCCGTACATCGGTTTGAGCCCGGACAGCTACTTCTACGTGCCGGCCGCGACCACGCTCGAAGCCGATATGACGTTGGATCGCTTGAGCCGCCGCAAGTCGCTGGTCGAGCAGCTTGATGGGGTGCGGCGCGATCTGGCCCAATCCGGTCGAGGGCGTCAGCTCAATCGCTATCGCGAGATGACCTACGAGCTTGTCACGTCGGACAAGCTGCGCAGCGCGCTCGATCTGAGAAAAGAATCGCCCGACACTCGCGAGCTTTACGGGCATACCCTGTTCGGCCAATCGTGCCTGGCAGCCCGGCGTCTCGTGGAGGCCGGCAGCCGAATCGTGACGGTATTCTGGGACGAATATGGGTTGGCCGGCAGCGGCTGGGATACGCACTACAACCACTATGCCCGCATGAAAGAGGAGCTGTGCCCTGGGTTGGACCTGGGCTGGTATGGTTTGATCACCGATTTGGACCGCCGCGGCCTGTTGGATGAGACGCTCGTTGTTTGCACCAGCGAGCATGGCCGCACTCCCAAGATCACGCCGGGCCAGGGTGGCGGACGCGACCACTGGTCGCGCGTGTATTCGTCGCTGGTGGCCGGTGGCGGCACCAAGCGTGGCTTCGTGCTCGGCGCTTCGGACAAACAGGGCGGCGACGTGGCCGAACGCCCGCTGAGCCCCAAGGATCTTTTGGCCACCATGTACCACCTGCTCGGTATCGATCACCGCATGATGGTGCACGACACGCTCGGGCGTCCGCTGCCGCTGGTTGATGGGGAAGTCGTTACCGAGCTTTTGGCGTGAGGCGTTTGTCGAAGAATCGCGGAACTCCGACATGCTGAACATTGAACGAGCAGCCACCGCGAACTCCCACATGCTCTCGCGTCGCAGCATCTTGCGCGCGGGCGGAGCCGGGCTGCTGGGTCTCAGCCTGCCGCGCGTGCTCGCGGCCGAAACAGCTACACCCGCGAAACACGCGAAGGCCAAGAACGTCATCTTCCTGCTGCTCTATGGCGGACCGAGCCAATTGGAGACGTTCGACCTGAAGCCTCTGGCGGCCAGCAAGATTCGCGGACCCTTCAAGCCCATCGCGTCGCGGACACCCGAGCTGCGGATTTGCGAACTGATGCCGAACCTGGCCGCGGTGTCCGATAAGTTCTCGGTCATCCGCACGATGACCCACCCGTACAACGACCACAGCAGCGCGGGTCACTACATCCAAACCGGCCGGCCGTGGCACGTACCCATCGGCGGTGGCTTCAACGCGACGGAAAAAGACTGGCCTGCTTACGGCTCGGTCGTCGACTATCTGGACGAGCGCGCCGCCAGCAGCCCGCGGCAGATGCCGGGGTTCGTCTATTTGCCGAATCGTCTCGGCCATTTGCAAACCTACTCCAGCCGCCTGGATCGCCCCGGCCAGTACGCAGGCTGGCTGGGCCGCGGCTACGATCCGATGGCCACGCGGATCCGCAAGCGCGACGACAAAGACAATCCGTTTTTTCGCGAGTGCACCGACGCCGAGCTCGACTTCAACATCCAGGGGCTGGCGCTCGAGGCCGATCTCACGCTCGAACGTCTGCAATCGCGACGTTCGCTGGTCGACCAATTTGATGATGCGCGTCGCAAGCAAGAGACGCGCGGCACGGCGGCGTTCGACCAGTTTCGCGAGCGCGCTTTGACGCTCGTCAGCTCGGCCGCTGTCCGCACGGCGCTTGACATTTCGCGGGAGGCGGCCACTACCCGAGACCGCTACGGGCGGCATCTGTTTGGCCAGTCAACGTTGGTGGCTCGGCGGCTGGTGGAGGCGGGAACACGCTTTGTTACCGTGGGATGGGACGCGCCTGACGGATACGGTTGGGACTCGCATCTGTCTAGCAACGACGTCAAAGATCATCTTGTACCGGCGCTCGACCAGACGCTTTCGGCCCTCTTGGTGGACCTCGACCAGCGGGGCCTGCTCGAGGAAACGCTGGTTGTCGCGATCGGCGAGATGGGACGCACACCCAAGGCCAACGCCAACTGGGGCCGCGATCATTGGAGCACGCTGTTCCCGGCGGTTGTGGCGGGCGGCGGAATTCGCAATGGCAGGGTCTATGGCACGACCGATCGCGATGCCGCCTATGCGCTCGATCACCCCACGAAGCCCGAGGACCTCGCGGCCACGATTTTTGAGTTACTGGGGATCGATCCGGAATTGCGTATCTCCGATCAGCAAGGCCGTCCCGTGCCGCTGGTCGAAGGAGGGCAGCCTATTCGCGAACTCATTGCCTGACGACCTGTTGCCAATCGGCAGACGTTCGCTTTGCCCGGGGGTGGAAGTTGCGGCTGTGGCCGAACTTGTGCACCTTACCAGCGGCCGGGGTAAAGCGTCCCGGCACGTTGTATGAGGCCCAGGCCGGAGGTACGATGGTGCTTGCTACGCACTCCCGCCCGATCCATCCCCCACAAGCCGCCGCCCTGCGGCCCCGCCTTGCTATGAAGTCTGTGCGCATCGCCGTTCTCGTCGTCCCATTTCTGGCTGGTGTCGTGCGCGCGGAGCCCCCCGCGGTCACCTACTTGAGCCCACAGGCGGTCCAACCTGGCAAGCCGGTGGATCTCGTGCTTAACGGGGCGAACCTGAAGGGCTCAACCAGCCTGTGGACCAGTTTTCCTGCCTCGGCGGCGCTGACGCCCGGAATCGAGGGCAACAACACCAAGCCCGAATCCGTCAGCTACCGCTTGAGCGTGCCCTCCGATGCACCGCTGGGCGTTGGAGCGGTCCGCCTGGTCACGCCTGAGGGCGTGTCGAATCTCAAGCTATTGCTGCTCGACGATTTGCCCACCGCCCTGAAGAACGGGACCAACAAGAGTCTGGCGGCGGCGCAGGCGATCACCGTTCCAATCGCGGTCGAAGGCGCGTGCGACGCGGAGTCGAGCGACTTCTACAAGTTTTCAGCCACCGCCGGACAGGTGCTCACGATCGAGGTGTATGCTCGGCGCCTGGGATCGCCCGTCGATCCCACGCTGCGGGTTTTAGCGGCCGACGGCCGGGAGCTTGCATTCAGCGATGATGAACCGCTAACCGGCGTTGATAGTCAACTGCGCTATACCTTCAAATCGGCCGGCGATTACTACCTCGAAGTTCGCGACGTTCGCTACCTGGGCTCGGGCAATCACCGCTATCGCTTGCGGGTCGGCGATTTCCCGCTGGCGACGTCGCCCTTCCCGCTTGCCTTGCAAAAAGGCACGAATGCGAAAATCGAACTGGCAGCGCAAGACGGTGGGAATGCCGAGCAGCAAGTCAGCGTCCCCGCGGAGGTGCCTGGCAATCGCCTGAATGTCACGCTGCCGCCTCGCGGCGGGCAATCGGCTGGCTGGACGAGCGTGCTGGTTAGCGACATGACCGAGCAGCCAGAGCATGAGCCGAACGATACAGCGCAGCAGGCAACGCCGGTCACGGTTCCCGGCGCCATCGATGGGCGCTTTGCCGCCGCGAGCGACCGCGATTTTTACCAGTTCGAAGCCAAGCAGGGGCAGAAACTCGTCTTTGCCGGCCAGACGCGCAGCTTGGGCTCCGCGGCCGATCTTTTCATCCGTCTCTACAACGCCGAGGGCGGAGTGATCGGCGAAGTCGAAGATACCGGCACGGAAGAGGGCTCGCTCACCAGCACCATTCCGGCGGACGGCGTCTACCGGCTTCGTGTTGAAGATGTTCACCACCGTGGCGGGCCAGCCGCGACCTATCGGATTCTCGTTTCTCCTTACCAGGCAGGCTTCTCGTTGGCCGCGGCTGCCGAAAAGGTGGATGCGCCGCAGAAGGGTGTGTTCGTGGTGAAAGTCACGGCCACTCGGCGCGACTACAACGGGCCCATTACGCTCGCTGTCGAGGGCGTTGACGGCTGCACGCTGCGTCACAATATCATTCCCGAGGGCAAACCCGACACGACGCTGAACGTCACGTTGCCGGACAGCCTGACCGGGGGTCAACTCGCCGCTCTCCGCATCGTGGGCATGGCGAAAGTGGGTGAGACGGAGTTTCGCGCGCAAGCCAGCACGCTTGTGGCGATGCGTACGGCGCTGGCCGGTTTGCCGTTCCCGCCGGCTCAGCTCGATGGTTCGCTTGCGCTGGGGGTGGGACCCGTGTTCCCGGCCTTTTTCCAGCTAAATGCCACCACGCTCAACATTCCGCTGGCCACCAGCGGCGCCACAGCCAAGGTAAACGTGCAAGTTGCGCGAACGAATGGTTTTGATGACAAGGTTGATCTCGCCATTGAAGGTTTGCCTGGGCCGGCTAGCTTCAAGCCGGCTGCCATTGAGAAAGCGAAGCCCGACGTGTCGCTCGAGATCACCAGTCCAAGCGCCATCCCGCCGGGAAAGCATGTGATTAAATTGGTGGGATCGGCGACCTACAAGAATCAGCCCCAGAAGTTCGTGTTCGACAAGCTGACCGTCGAAGGTCCGCCCATCGCGGTGGCGGTGGCTCCCGCTGGGCCGGTGAGTCCGGGCAAGACCCAGAAAGCACTGTTGAGCTTTATCGGGCAGGTCGCGCCGATTGCGCCGCCCGCGGTTTACCAAAGCGGTGTCGTGCGCGGGGCCGAAGGGCCACGCGCGCCCCACTGGCCCGGATTCGAAGCCGACAATAAAGCGACGGGCTTTTCGGGCCTGGACAAAGCACCGGGCGATGATCGCGTGACCACTCGTCTGCCGATCGCGTCCGATGGCGACTACACCTGCACGTTTTGGCTGTTCAACAGCCGCGACCTGGCCCAGCCGAACTCGCCGGCGCTGTCGGGCTATGTCTTTAGCCGCGCCGGCACTCCTACGGCCGCAAATGCCCAGCCGGGCGATCACGTTGGCATCGGCGGGGTCGAGAGTTCGCCGCGAGACAAACTGTTTTTCTACAACGGACAGACGCTCGCGGTCGGCCGCACGCCTCTGGCCATCAATGCCTGGCACCACCTGGCGATCGTGCGTGCGGGCGAATCGCTGAAAGTTTACCTCGACGGCGACGTCAACCCGGAAATTCAAACGACTGCCGCCAAGAATTTTGGCTCAAGCGAGATTTGCCTGGGCACGCGCAGTGACGGCTATGGTCCCTTCCAGGGTCGGCTCGACGAAGTTGCGTTTTTTGACGCGCCGCTCACGGCGGAGCAGGTTCAAGCTCATTTTGCCGCCGCCAAAAAAGAGGCCGCCCGCGATGCCGTTCTCAAGGATGGCCCGTTGGCTTACTGGAAGCTGGACGAGGCCGAGGGATTGCTCGCGCACAGCGTGGCTCCGCCTAGGAAACGTTTGGTGAGCCTGGCCTGGAAGAACTTGCCGGCCGGCCTGAGCGCCCCGCGGCAGGTCCTGCTGGCGGCGGGTCAAGACAAGATCGATGTTGAACTGGTGGCGGCTGACAATGCCGCGGTCGGAAAAATAGAAAATTTATCGGTTGCGGCAACAACCGCCGTCGGAGTGGATGACTTCACCGCGGAGTCCGCGGCGGCCATCCTCGAAGTCGCGAAACCCTAAGCCGCACGCCTGGCACTCGTAGTTCGCATGCACAAATGGAGAGCACGATGAGCATGACCTCATGGACCGGATGGCGGCGTTGTTCGTGGGCAGTCGCCTGCGTGCTGGCAATGACGATCGCCAGGGCCACGGCCGCTGAAGCGCCTCTCGAGCCCATCGTGGTCGGAAGCCCCGCGCGAATCGAAGTGTTTCCGTCGAAAGTCGTGCTGGACACCGCCGGCCGCTCGATGCGACTGGTCGTCAGCGGATTCTATGCCGATGGTTCGGTGCAGGATCTGACTCGCGCTGCCCAGTTCAGCTCCGCCAGCGAGGCGATCGCGCGTGTCAGCGAAGGAGTCGTGTCGCCCGTCGCCAACGGCGCGACAACCATCAACGTGCAAGCCGGCGGGCAATCGCAGCAGGTTGCGACAGAAGTCTCTCGACAGGAAATCACCCAGCCGGTGTCGTTCAACTACGGCACGCTGGCCGTTTTATCGAAACAAGGCTGCAACTCGGGCGCGTGCCACGGCTCGCCTAGCGGCAAAGGTGGTTTCCGGCTGTCGCTACGGGCTTATGACCCGGCGCTCGACAGCGAGACCCTGGTGCGCGAAGCATTCAATCGCCGCACCAACCTGATGGAGCCGGAACAGAGCTTGCTTCTGCGCAAACCGCTGATGGAGCTTGCCCATGGTGGCGGACGGCGGCTGAAAAAGGCCGATTTACCGTATGCCGTGTTGCGCGACTGGATCGCTCAGGGCTGCCAGTTGGACGCGAGTGATGCACCGACGTGCGACCGCCTGGAAGTCTATCCGCGCGAGCGGATCTTGATGCGGCCAGCGCATACGCAGCAGTTAGTCGCGCTTGCGCACTTTTCGGATGGGTCGATCCGCGATGTGACCGCCTTGGCGGTGTTTTCAAGCTCGGACGAGGCGGTCGCAACCGTTGACGCCAATGGACTGACCGTCGGGCAGGACCGGGGCGAAGCTGCCATCCTGGTGCGATTTCTGGACAAGATCGAAACGTCGTCCCTGATGTTTCTCAAGCAGGTGCCAGGATTCCAATGGAATACCCCGCCCGAGAACAACTTTGTCGACCATCATGTTTTCAAAAAGCTCGCGCAGCTCCAGATTCTGCCATCCGAATTGTGCACGGATGACGAGTTCATGCGGCGCGTCTACCTGGACGTGCTGGGCATCTTGCCCGATCCGGCGGACACGCTCAAGTTCCTCCAGGATACCGATCCACTCAAGCGCGCGAAGGTGATCGACACGCTGCTCGAGCGCCCGGAATATGCCGAGTTCTGGGCTCTGAAATGGGGCGATCTGTTGCGGATTCGCAACGTCAAGGTTTCGCCTGGCGGAGTGCACAAGTTCAATCGCTGGCTGGTGGCGGCCATGCGCGACAACATGCCGTACGACCAGTTTGCGCGGCAGTTGTTGACAGCCGAGGGCAGCACGTTCGTGAATCCGCCCGCGAACTTTTATCGCACCGCCACGGACACGAACGACTGCACCGAGACGACGTCGCAACTGTTTTTGGGGATTCGCATTCAATGCGCCAAGTGCCACAACCACCCGTTCGAGCGCTGGTCGCAGGATAACTACTACGGTATCGGCGCGTTCTTCAACCGCGTGCAGCGCAAACCCGGCATCAACGCGGAAGAACAAGTGGTGTGGGTTGCCCGCTCCGGAGAGGTGACGCAGCCGCGCACCGGCAAGCAGATGCAGCCGTGGCTGCCGCTGGCCGGCAATGCGGAGCTAACGGGCGAGGACGACCGCCGCGTGGCGTTCGCCAATTGGCTCGTGCGTCCCGACAATCCGTTCTTCGCGAAGGTTGAGGTCAATCGCATATGGGGCCATCTGCTCGGGCGTGGCATCGTCGAGCCTGTCGATGATTTCCGCGACTCGAATCCGCCCGCCAGCGCCTCGCTTCTTTCGGCGTTGGCCGATGATTTCGTCAAGCACGGCTACGACCGCAAACACGTGCTGCGGACGATTCTAAACAGCCGCACGTATCAGTTGAGCTCGCGCAAAAACGAATTCAACGCGACTGACGTGAAATATTTTTCGCATCTCAACACTCGGCTTTTGTCGGCCGAGCAATTGCTCGACGCGATTTGCCGCGTGACCAGCGTGTCGGAAAAGTTCGCCGGCTTGCCGGCCGGAACCCGGGCCACGCAACTGCCCAGCCCTGACATTGAAAACGATTTCTTGAAAGTGTTCGGCCAGCCGGCGCGAGAAACCGCCTGTCAGTGCGAGCGTTCGAGCGATTCGAACCTGTCGCAGGCGCTGCAGATGATCAATGGCCCGCTGGTGAACGGGAAGGTGCGCGACGACAAGAATCGGCTGCGGTCGTTGGTCGCGGCCGGAAAACCGAACGAAGAGATTGTGAGCGAGTTGTACCTGGCGGCGCTGTGCCGTCAGCCAAGCCCGCCCGAGTTGGCGGCCGCCACGCGGCACATCTCAAATGCCGGTGACCGCATGCGAGGTTTGGAAGACGTTTGCTGGGCGATTCTCAATGCCAACGAGTTCTTGTTCCAGCACTAAATCGCGCACGCGGGACCGATCGACACACGTGTGAGGAGTTTGATGTTGAAGCCGGATTCATATAAACGGGCGCGTGGGCTGTTCGGGCGTTGTGTCAGTTACATGCCCGCGCTTGCCCTGATGGGCGCGGTGGCTTCGGGCTACAGCAGCCAGGCCGCTGAACCCGTTATCTTTAGCCGAGACATTGCGCCGATCCTGCTCAAGCATTGTCACGCCTGCCACGGGCCGACCGAGCCCAAGGGGGGCTACCAGGTGCTCAGCTACACGGTGGCAATGAAACCTGGCGAATCGGGCTCCCCATCCATCACGGCCGGCAAGCCCGAGGAAAGCGAATTATGGGCAATGGTCTCGTCGACCGATCCCGACGTGCGGATGCCCAAGGAGGCCGATGCGCTCAGCGCGGCACAACTGGCGGCGATTAAAACTTGGATCACCGAGGGCGCGAAATGCGACGCCCCTGATCCTGGCGCGGCGCTTGCATCCATCGTGCCCCACAACACGCAGCCGCCGGCTCCGCAGGTCTATCGTCGCGCGGTTCCTGTGCTGGCGCTTGCATTCAATGCCGACGGGCGCGAACTCGCCGCAAGTGGCTATCACGAGGTGACCATTTGGCAGACCAATGGATCGCTCGCTCGCCGCATCGGCAACGTGGCTGAACGAACCTATTCGGTTGCCTACAGTCCAGACGGCTCACTGTTGGCGGTCGCCGGGGGCACGCCGGGCCAACTGGGTGAAGTGAAGCTGTTCCGACCGCTTGACGGAACGCTCGTCCGCGAGCTGGGGCCCTTCGCGGACGTGGCCTATCGGGCCGTCTTCAATCCGGCTGGAACCAAGCTGGCCGTGGGCGGCGCCGATCGCTCGATTCGCGTGTTTGACGTCGCCTCCGGCAAGCAGGAGGTGCTGATCGAGGATCACGCCGACTGGGTCGTTGGCTTATGCTGGAGCTCCGATGGCGCGAAGCTTGCCTCGGGCAGCCGCGACAAGACTTCAAAGCTCTTCAACGCGGCCAATGGCGAATCGCTCACCACTTACTCCGGACAGGGTGAGCAGATTTTCTCCGTTGGCATGTCCGCGGATAACAAGCTGGTCCTCACCGCAGGCGGGGACAAGAAGATTCATGCCTGGAACCCTGACGATGGCGCGAAAAAAGGTGAGGTGGCTGGCTTTGGCCGCGAGGTGTTGGGGATCGCCATCCATCAAGACAAGCTCTTCAGTTGCTCGGCGGATAAAACGGTGCAACAGCATCTGGTGACCGGCTTCAAGCACGTGCGCACTTACTCGGGCCACACCGATGCCGTGTATGCGGTCGCCTTCCACCCAGCCACCGGCCAGCTTGCATCCGGAAGCTTCTCAGGCGAGGTCCGCATCTGGAACGCGGACGATGGCTCGCCGATCGCGACCTTCTCGGCATCGCCCGGCTACGCGCCCCCCGTCGCCGCGGCCAGCAAATAGCTACGCACTTAACCGTCGCCACTCGTGCTTCATGCCAAGGTCAGCGGCTCGTGGCAGCGCGTCACCTGATCGTGGATGTCGATAATCGTTTTGGCTTCCGCGTCAATCGTGCCATCGCCTAGCGATCCCAGGTAGCGGCAGGTGGCATATTGGGACTGCCGCTCCAGGTAACCCGCGTGCCATTTTTCGAAGCGACGAGATTGCTCGTCGGTTTCTCTGGGCCAGCTAATCGTGTTCGAGGTGTGCCCACAACGCCAGGGCTTTGGCGTTAGCCGAGCCCGAAAAGACTCTCGCGCTTTGCAGAGCCGCACGTACAAGGGATCGCTGCCCATCGATTGCAACAAAGCTTGCGTCGAATCGGCCGCCGGATCAAACAACGAATGCGTCGCCATGAAGCGCAAGCCAGCGCACGTGCGATAGACGCGGAAGCTCGACTGGGGTCGGTCCATCAAAAACTCCTTGAGCTTCGCTTGTGCGTCCTGCTCGCGCCGGGCTTCAGGAGAAGGCGTGGACTTATCGAGCAGCCTCTTGAAGAAGTAAGACACCGCCTCGGCCGGTCGATAGGGCGGAAAGTCGACGTCAATGAACATGACGCGCGCTGTGCTCAGGACCAGCGAGCCGTACGAGTTTTGACTAATAACGGCGATCAACTCTCCTGCTTCGTTTGTGAATCGCTGCTTGATTTCCTCTCGCAACGCCCGTTCGCCGTAGGCATAACGGTTGAGCGTTGCTCCACCTAGAAAACTTTGCAACAGGCTGGTTGCCGCGGCCAAGGCCGTCTCATGCGCGTCCGCCGGGCTCTTGTCGGACGACCGCCAGCACGAAAACGACCTTTTTTTCCCTTCGGGATCGGTTTGCTCGGCGGTTGCCTTCGACCAATAGGCGGGAACCCTCACGCGTGTTTCTCCCTAAAGTGCGGGTTTGCGGGGCCGTGTAATCGTCTATCGCGCCTGTCGACCTCGGTCTTTACCAGTCGCCGACCGAGCCATCGGCATAAAACACGCGTTGCGGGATTTCCTGCTCGAACGGGTGTTTTTTGACTTCGTCAAGGTCGATTTCAATTCCCAGCCCGGGGCTGTTGCCGGGGCGCACGATGCGGCCGCGCGTCTCGACGCGAAAGCCCTCGCGAACGACTTCGGCCCGCCAGGGGACGTCCTGATGCACGGCCTCGCAAATGATGTAGGAAGGCGTGGCGAAGCCGAGCTCCAGAGAGGCCGCCGTGCTGACCGGCCCCTGCGGATTGTGCGGCGCCATGGATACACGGTAAGCCTCGGCCAGCGCCGCGATGCGACGCGCTTCGCTCAGTCCGCCACAGTGAGTGACGTCAGGCTGGATCACACTGCACGCCGATTCGCTGAGCAGATCGCGAAATGCATGAATTCCGATCAGGCGCTCGCCTGTGGCGATTGGCGTGCGGACTGCCCGCTGAATGTCCGCCAGTCCGCCGCGGCATTCCGGCCAACACGGTTCCTCGAGCCAATACAACCCATACGGTTCGAGCGCGCGGGCCATGATCAAGCCCATTCGCGGTGACTGTCGCGCATGGCAATCGACCATCAGGTCGATAGTGTCCCCCACGGCTTCACGCATGGCTCGCACGCAGGATTCGGCATGCCGCACCGGCGCGAGACCCTCGAGCGGCGCGGTCGGCGGAACCGCCATCGTCTTGATGGCCGTGAATCCTTCTTCGACGCTGCGCATCGCGAGCTGGGCAAAGCGCTCCGAGTCGGACGGGTCGATCGCGTAGAAGTCCTCCAGGCGGCCTCCGCCAAGATGGCAATAGGTGCGAATGAAATCGCGGACCGGCCCGCCCCACAATTGATGGCACGGCACGCCATGAACCTTGCCCAGTATGTCCCACAGCGCGATATCGATGCCGCTGCCGGCCGTCGCGCGCACAACTCCGTTTGCATGCCAGAAGTGCTGGCGGTGCATCATCTGCCACAGGTGCTCGATGCGGCGCGGGTCCTGTCCCACGAGCAACTGGGCGACGTCCTCGATGGCGCCCACCACGGCGCGGGTGTGCCATTCGAGCGTGGCCTCTCCCCAGCCCCATAGCCCGGGTTGGTCCGTAAGCACGCGGACGAAGATCCAGTTTCGCATCCGCGCGTGACAAACGTGGCTTTCAATGGCCGTGATTTTCATGGGCTGCTGGATGGAAGTTGATTCGCTTTTGGCCAAGAATGTGCCCTTGTTCTACGAAAAGAGCATAGACCCCGCAAAGCCTTCGTAGCATGGGGCGAGGCTGTTCTGGTCGCCCCATCGCCGTGAACAATACAATAGCTTCGGATGACCTGCATGAAACCGATGTGCGCGCGGATGCGTGAATGACCTGGAACCGCCGAATTTCGCTCGTGTTTTTCCTGGTGGCCGTGGCGCTGGCCGGCTACTTGCTGCGTTCGTTTGTTCCGAATGTTCTGACTGAGTATGAGCAAGCCCAATCCTTCGGCCCGCTGTGGGGCTATGTCTATCTCGGCGTACTCGGGCTCAGCGTTACTGCCTTTGGCCTGCTGATTGGCTGGGGCGCTTGGACGCTGGTTGTAAACTCTTGGCGAAAGACTGCCAGCCGCACGGCGGGCTCGCGCAATCCAAGCCAGATGTCCAACCGCGAAAGGCGTGAAGAGATCGAAGCCCGAATCGCGGAAAGCCAGGTGTTGGCCGATGATGCCCAGTTGAGCGCTGAGTCGCGCGAACCGATCCGCCGCTCGATCGGTGAATTGCAGGCGAAGCTCGACAGCCAAACGCTGGAGATCGTGGCATTCGGAACGGTCTCCGGTGGAAAGTCCGCGGTCCTCAACGCGCTGGCCGGCCGCGAAGTCTTCCGCAGCGAACCGCGCGGTGGCACGACCGTGACTCGCAATGAAGTGCCCTGGCCGGGCGCCGACAAAGTGATTCTGGTCGACACGCCCGGCCTGGCCGAAATCCATGGGCAGACCCGCGAGGAAATGGCAAAGCTGGCCGCGCGTGATGCAGACATCGTGCTGTTCGTGACGGACGGGCCGCTGCGCGATTTCGAATACGCATTCCTGCAGACGCTGGTCGCGATGGAAAAGCGGGTCATCGTTTGCCTGAACAAAGCGGACTGGTTCGCCGCTAGAGAGCGCGGCTTGCTGGTCGAACAAATCGCGGCGCAAGTCGCTCAATTGGTGCCGGCGGAGAATGTCATCGCCATTCGCGCGCAGCCCGCCGCCCGGGTGCGCATGCGCGTGCTCGCGGATGGGACTCAGAGCGAGGAAGTGGTCGCAGAGGAGGGCGACATTCGAGAGCTGGCTGACCGCCTGATGGCCACGGTGAAGCGCGACGGCCACGATCTGCTGCTGGCCAACATGCTTCTGCAATCGCGAGGGCTGGTCGCCGAAGCGAAGGCGCAAGTCCAGACGCAGCTTGACGCGCGTGCCAACCAGATTGTCGACCGCGCCATGTGGCAGGCCGGCGCGGCTGCCGCGCTCAGCCCCTTGCCGGCGATCGACCTGGCGGCCGGACTGGGGATCACTTCCAACATGGTGCTTCAGTTGGCCCGGGTGTATCGGCAGAAGATCGACCTCGACGCTATCAGCCGATTGCTGGCGGAGCTCGGAAAACAGCTCGTTTCCGTCGCGGGCGCGAACGTCGCCGCCCCGGCGGCTGCCGCCGGCATCGCATCGCTTCTGAAAACGGTGCCAGGCGCGGGCACCATCACGGGTGGCGCCTTGCAAGGCCTGGTGCAGGTCCTCGTGACTCGCTGGATCGGCCGAATCTTCATCGAATACTTCCGCAACGAGATGCGCGAGCCGAGCACGGGCTGGGCCAGCTTGGCTCGCACCCAGTGGGCACAAGTCACCCAACCCGACGAGCTGGTCAAGCTGGTAAAGGCGGGGGTCGCGCGGCTGGGTGGAGGCGGCAAGTGATGGTCAATCAAGACGCGCGCGACGAGACACGCCCGGATGCCGCCGACGAGCGGCAGCACGAGGAGTACACAAGCGCTCTGGCCAGCGTGCGGCACGCCATCGATCAATTCACGGGTTGCAGCCCGGCAGAGAAGGCGGCCCTGAAAAAAGAGCTGGCTGATCTCGAGCAGATCGCCACAAAGCTGGAGGAAGGCCGCATTGAAATTGTGCTCTTCGGCGAAATCGACACGGGCAAGTCGGCCCTCATCAATGCCTTGGTCGGTCAAACCGTGACCGAAGTCGACGTGCGCGGCGGCTGGACGAAAGAGGTTTGGCGCGCCAATTGGCATGGTGCCGGGTATGTCGTGCCGGGGCTGGAGCGATCGGAAGTCGTGCTCCTCGATACTCCCGGTATCAACGAAGTGGCGGGCGCCGAGCGCGCGGCGCTTGCCCGCGAGGCGGCGGCGCGAGCGGATCTGATTCTGTTCGTGACCGACTCAGATCTGAATCATGCCGAGTACACGGCGCTGGCCGAACTGGCGGCCAGCCACAAGCCGGTTCTCTTGGTCTTCAACAAGATCGACAACTACACGCTCGCCCAGCGAGAACAGTTGCGGCAGGCTCTTTCGGATAGCCGCCTGCGCGCCATCATTGGGCCAGAGGACATTGTTGAAGCGGCCGCCGATCCGCTGCCCCGCGAATACACGATCGAAAGCGCGGACGGCTCCATCCGCAGCGAGTACCGCAAGCCTTCGCCGCAGATCGAAGCACTGAAGGCCCGAATCCTGGAAGTGCTCGACCGGGATGGAAAGTCGCTGTTGGCATTGAACGCCGCCATCTACGCCGCGGACAAGAGCGACCGTATCGCCGCTATGAAAGTGCGGATGCGCGACGAGCAAGCGACCGCCATCATCTGGAGCTATGCGGCGATGAAGTCGATTGGCGTGGCCGTGACTCCTTTGCCGGCGGTGGACGTGCTGGCCGGTAGCGCAGTGGACGTCACGATGGTCATTACCCTCGCGCACGTGTATGGCATGTCGCTCACGTGGACGAATGCCCGGCGGCTGATCGAGTCCATTCTCAAGGCTGCCGGCTGGGTGATGCTCGGTGAAATGGCGACCCACCTGGCCTCCTCTCTGTTCAAGGGCCTGACCCTCGGATCGGGCACGGTGCTGACGGCCTTGCCGCAGGGCGCCGCGGCCGGCTATGGCTCGTACGTGGTCGGCCAGGCCGCCAAGTACTACTTTGAGCATGGGGCCTCGTGGGGCGGCGAAGCGCCCAAGGCGGTGGTCGCCCGAATTCTCGAGGCGACCGATAAGCGCTCCGTCCTGGAACGCCTGAAAAGCGAGATCAACGCCAAGCTGCATCTGAATCCCTACGCGCGGCGCTCGGGCTAGATCGCCGGTCCGCGGCGCGGCCGGATTCAATACCGTGGCACGCTCGGGTCGATATGCTGCGACCAGGCATCGATGCCCCCTGCCATGCTTTGGGCGAGGTCGAAACCCTGGCTGCGCAGCCATTGGGTCACCTTCATGCTGCGGCCGCCGTGGTGGCAGTGCACGACCACGTGCTTGTCGCGCCACGCTTCGAGCTCGGCTGCGCGGGGCATTATCTGGCTCATGGGGATCAACCGCGCAGCGTCAATGTGGGCGATCGCATGCTCGTCTTCTTCGCGACAGTCGATGAGGAGGAAATCCTCTAGTTTCTGACGAAGCTTGGCCGCCGTTTGATGGCAATCAATCTCGAGGGGCAGCGAATTTTGCATAGCGGTCATCGGCGCTCGGCAAGAAAAAAAGCAGGCTGCCTCGGTCTCGAAGCAGCCTGCTCTAGCTTAACAGAATTCCGATTCGTGCGATTAACGCATTATTCAGGAACAACGCTCCTGCGTTACTCAGGAACAGCAGCCGGTTCGCGGCCGGCACGCGTGCAAAGTTGGATATACAAAGTCGGATCGATTGCCTCGTCGATTCCCTGCACGTGGGCATCGCCAAACGAGTGCATCACGATACCGCCGGAGTGATCGCTGCTCGGACCCCATTCCCACTGACTGACATTGAACTGTGGCAGGGCGTCTCCACCGGCAAAACCCGATCCAAAGTTGTAGTATTGCCCTTGAACCTTTGGTCCATAGTTTAGGGCGGTTACGCCGCCTTGCGGCATCCGCCAGAAGTAGGCAGAGACGTTGCTGTTGGCCATCATGATATTGGTGCGATACGGTTGAGCCGGCGCGCCTGTACTGGGCGTCTGATTAGTCAGCTGCCCACTCGGACATTTGCCGATCGGCACCGCTGTCACCCACGAGGCAGTTCCATCATACCAGGATGAAATCCTTTGTTCCTTTGACTCGGCCAGCGTGATCGTTTTCGAAGTACCGTCGATAATGGATCGGATCGCAGTGCCCGTGCTGGCTTGCGTATCCATCGGCACGATGACGCCGTTGGGGGGCTCAGCATACATCGCCTGAGCCGAGGTGATATTCATGGGAGGTTGGAGGCAGGCAAAATGCGTGGCGGTCATCGCCTTGTAGTTGGTCGTAACGACGCCCCAAGGCGTGCTGGGCCCGCCCTGCGAAGTCGGCGGATCTGGCTGGTTTGCACTAGCGCAATTGTACCAGCCCTGGAATTCCATCACCACCGATGACAAGGAATCTCCCGCAAAACTTGGGCAGCGCACTTGATCGAGATCAAGCGTCGAGAAATGCCGCCACCAAGGCATCGCCTGGGTCCCGCCGGCCTGATACCGGCAGCCCGGCCCGGCCATCGTACCTTGGTTTGGGCCACCGGTGACCGCGAAGGCTGGATAGGCGAACCGTTTCGAGGTGTTGCTCAAATTCGTGTAAGCAACCCCCTCCTCCAAAGACGGTAGCAGACGAACCATCCAGCCATATCCGGCCTGCGGTAGATTGGCTGAACCGGCTGTCTTGCCCGGTTGCGAGCCCCACAGTGTCGGCATGAATGTCGGAGGAACGCCGTTGGGTTCGTTCGCGTTCGACGCGATCGTTTGAAAATTGAGCAGCGGAAACTTCTTGTACGTCACCTCGTGATTCAGCAAGGCCAAGCCCAACTGCTTGAGCTTGTTCTGACACGAGTTGCGACGGGCTGCCTCGCGGGCAGCCTGGATCGCAGGCAACAACAAAGCAACCAATACGCCGATGATGGCGATCACCACCAGCAGCTCCACGAGGGTGAAGCCTCGTGCCTTGGATTTGGTGACCATACGTCACCTCCCTGGGGTAAAGAAACGATAAAGAAATGATGCGACGCCTCTCCACTGCCGGCGCGCTGCAACAGCAGCCCCCGTCAATAGATGGATGTAATTTAATGGTTGCTTCCGGCAGTGTCAAACAGGAAACTTTGGTTTTTCGAACCCGCGGCGGCGAGTGCTGTGGCACAACCGGAGGCATCAAGTCAGCTCGTGTGATGCCGGGTACTGGCTGCAATTCCAAGAATGCGCTATAGTGCCCGATAGTAATCATTTGTTCACATGCTGACGTCCAAGGATTGCACAGGCGATGCTCAAGGGAGTGACCATCCTGATGGGCCCTGCCGGAGCGGGAAAGACGGCCCGCCTGTTGGCCGCCTATCGCAAATCGCTCGCCGAAGGGCCGCCGGGCTGTGCGCTGTGGCTTGCTCCCACCCATCGTGCGGTCGCCGTCGCGCGCGCTCGTTTGTTGGAAGAGGGACTTGCGGGCTGCGCTTCGCCGAATTGCTTCACCTTCGAGCACTTCGCCGCGCGGATCCTCAGCGCTTCGGCCCTGGACGTCCGCCCTGTTAGTTCGCCCCTCGCCCGCCAGATTCTCCGCGGCGTGATTCAGCAGGCCTGTGGCGACGGTGCGCTTCGATACTTCAGTCCGACAGCCGAAACGCCGGGCTTCGTGGACCTGGTATCGAGCTTCGTGCAGGAGCTCAAGCGGCTCGAAATCTGGCCGGAGGAATGGCTGGCGGCTTGCGGTCCACGGCCATCCGACAAAGACCGCGAGTTACACGAGCTATACCACCGCTATCAAACGGTCCTCTTGAAGAACCGGCTGTATGATCCGCCGGGCCGCGCCTGGCTGGCCCGGGAGCGTCTGCGCGAGGCAGATGGTCCGCCGTTTTCCAACTTGCGCAGCGTGTTCGTGGACGGCTTCTCCGACTTCACGCGCACCGAACACGAAATGCTCGAAATCCTCGCGGCGCGCGTGGAGTCGCTAACCATCAGTTTGGCGGATGAGCCAGGAGACGAGCGTGGCGATCTCTTCGCGAAGACGCGGCACACGCTCGCCGAGCTAACCCAGCGTCATCCTGGGCTGCGTCGGGTTGAGCTTGAGCGTGGCGAAATTCAAAACGCGTTTGGCCACCTGGAGCTCAATCTCTTTGCGAACCCGCGCCGAGTTCAGATCCATGAAGAGCCACGCGGCATCGAGATCGTTCCAGCGGCAGGGGGCATAGAAGAGATCGAGACCGTAGCTCGGCGAGTGAAGCGGCTTATGGTCGAAGGCGACGGTGAGGGGCAGTCGGTCGCGCCCGAAGATATTTTGGTTGTGTTTCGTTCGCTCGGCGATGTGGCGGCACTGGTCGATGAGATGTTTGCCAGATTCGAAATTCCATATTTCGTGTCTGCTGAGCGCATGCTGGCGAGCGCGCCTGTCATCCAAGCCTTGCGGCGCTGGTTGGCGGTTGCGCGAGAAGATTGGCCCTATCGGCAATTGATCGAGCTGTTGGGCGACAGTTTTTTCCGGCCCAAGTGGCGCGAGTGCGCGAGCGACCGGGCAAGGATCGCGGCCGAATCCATGGTTCGGTATCTGCAGGTTGCGTCCGGTCGCGCCGCGCTGCTCGAGGCGCTGGGGCGCCTGGCGCAACGTGAAGGCGCCTCCAGTGCACGTCCTGGCCATCTGTCCCGGCCCGAGCAGGCGCGCTTGGCCTTGCCACTTTTGCGCAAGATCGCTCAGGGTTTCGATTCCCTACCCCAGCGAGCCACGATCTCCAACTGGCGCCAGGCGCTCGCTTCATTTGCGAAAAACCTCGGGCTGATCGGGTGCGATTCCCCCGAGGAAGTCGGGGATCAAAGGGTCTGGCAGCAGTTCTTGTTCGCGCTAAGCGAACGCGAGGATTTATTTGCGTGGCTGGATGCGGGCAGCCGCGAACTGGATGCGCATGAGTTTGCCGAGGTCTTGGATGAGCTCGTCGAAAACGAGCCTTTGGAGCGGGATCACGACGAGACCGGTCGCGTGCGCATCGTGGCTGCCGAGAGCGCGCGGGCGCTTCGCGCTCGCTTCGTGTTCGTGGCGGGGCTGTCGGAGCAAGCCTTTCCTGCCACGCACACCGATGACTGTCTTCGCAGCGAAGCGGAAACGCGCCGCCTGATCTCGGCGGGGCTGCCCCTGGCCGCCGCGGCGGACCGGCGCGGATACGAAATGTTGCTCTTTTACGAAGTTGTCACCCGGACAACGCAGCAGTTGGTGCTTAGTTATCCGGCGCTCGATCAGGCCGCAATGCCGCTTTCGCCGAGCCCTTACTTACTCGAAATCGAGCGGTTGTTTTCACCAGGCAGCCTGCGGTCGGCCGCGCCGACACAGCCGAGCGCGCTGCCGGGGGATGACGATTTGTATTGCGCTCGAGATTTTCGCGTACGCGCGGTGCAATCGGCCATCGAAGGGGATGCGGCGCTGCTCGGTGGCCTGTATCAAAACCCGCAGACCCAGCGTGCCACCACGAACATCCTGGCAGGCTTGCACGTGATTGCCTCGCGTCGAGGCCGTTCGTTCGGACCCTTCGAGGGAATGATTTCCTCTCCGGCCGCTCGCGAAGTATTGCACGATCGCTATGGGCCCGAGCGATGTTGGAGTCCGAGTCAGCTTGAGCAATATGCCCGCTGTCCTTACCAGTTTTTACTCGAGCGAGTTCTGGCGATTGAGCCCAGCGATGAGTTAGAGCTGGAAACGAACTACTTGAATCGCGGCCGCATGATTCACTGGCTGTTGGCTGAGCTGCACCGCCGCAACAACGAGTCCTCGGGCGGCCCCTGCTCTCCGGCGATGGCTTCGCAGCAGGAGTTCGCGTCGATCGCCGAGAGTTTGCTTGCCGAGCTTGTCGATGGCTCGACTGGTTTCCACCCGGTGGCCAATGGGCTGCTGCAAATCGATGCGCAGCGTGTCGCGAAGTGGTTGGCCGACTATTATCGGCAACACCAGAAGTACGACGAGCGCTGGCAGGGACTCTCCGAACCGCTCTTGCCGGCGCACTTCGAGGTTTCGTTCGGCCCCGTCCGTCACAAGCGCGATGCCGACGAGCCCGTCGAGTTCCAGGATCCGTTATCGACGGTTGAGCCGTTCGAGCTCGATTGCGGACCAGAAACCATCCGCTTCTCGGGCCGCATCGATCGCATCGACCTCGGTCGCTCAGGCGAGCAAATCGTGTTTGGGATCGTCGACTACAAGAGCGGCAAGCCATCCGCGCGCACCAGCGGCAAATCCGTTTTCGACGGAAACTCACTGCAGTTGCCGCTATATGCCCTGGCAACCGAGTGGCTGTTGTCCGCCCGCGCCGCTCTGCCCTACCAGGCTGCCTATTGGCATATCGCGGCTGACGGCATCCGGTCCCAGGACGCGATCTCCTTCCACGAGGAGCTAAACGGAAATTTGTCCGCTAGCCCCGAATGGCGGTTTCTCGAGAAATCGTTGCGGCGGCGCGTGTATTCACTTGTGCAAGGGATTCGCGGCGGCGAGTTTCCCATGCACAGCGCGGACGATCGCTGCACTAGCTATTGTTCCTACCGCACCGTGTGTCGAGTCAACCAAACGCGTGGGCTGGAAAAAGAATGGAAGCCACCCGAGCTAGCCAACCAGTAAATCGCAAGCGCCAAGCGGATGGCGAACGCTACACCGAGGAGCAGCGGTTGGCGATCGAGACGCGCGATACTTCGGTTTCACTGTCGGCCGGCGCCGGCTGCGGAAAAACGTTTGTTCTGACAGAACGCTTTCTTTCGCATTTTGAACCGGGCCGCGCCGGCTGCTTGGCGCCAGAGGAACTGGGGCGATTGGTCGCCATCACCTTTACCGATCGTGCCGCGCGCGAAATGCGCGAGCGGGTGCGGTCCAGATGCCACCAGCGTCTGCTGGACGCCGATTCGGATCAAGCGCCGCACTGGGCTTCGATGCTGCGCTGGCTGGATGCGGCGCGTATCAGCACCATCCACTCTTTTTGTGCCGTTTTTTTGCGCTCGCGCGCGGTCGATGCCGGGCTCGATCCCAGTTTTCGCGTGCTCGAGCAAGCTCAGGCCGAGACGCTGCTTTCGGCGGTCATCGAGGACGTGCTGCGCGAGCTGATCGGCACGCGAGACGTGTCTACGATCGAACTTGCCGTGCGGTTTGACCTTCGAGACCTCAAGGAAATGCTGCGTTCTCTGGCGGCGGAGTGCTCGCCGCTCGATTTTGACTCCTGGCGGCAGACCACGCCGGAAAAGCAGGTCGCCGTGTGGCGGGCCGCGTTTGAACAGGAGGTTGTTTCCTCCCTTGGCGAGAACGTCAGCCAACATCCTGCCGCGCGGACGCTGCTGGACTTGCTGACGACCAACGTGCCGAGCAATGCCGTGATGGCCGAGCGAAGGCTGGTCATTCTCGACAAGTTAAAGTCCCTCGAAGCCCCATTCGCCGGCGTGCCACGGCTCAAAACCGATTTGGATGCCTTGCATGAAGCAGCGCGCGTTCAAAAAGGTGGCGGCGCTTCGGCCTGGCCGAGTGCCGAAGTCTACGAAGCGGTCAAGTCGGCCGCGGATAAACTGCGTGCGCAAATCGGGAAAGCCCACTCCGCCTTGGAATTCGACGAAGCCGCGGCTCTCGAAGCCGCTCGCCTGGGCCTGCTGTTGTTCGAGATTGCTGAACGAATTGCGCGCGAATATCGGGCCCGCAAGGCGGAATTGAACGGGCTCGATTTCAACGACCTCTTATCGCGGACCCACGCGTTGTTGGATGATCCCCAAAATGGAGACATGCGCCGGCGGCTGGCCCAACAGATCGAACTTTTGTTGGTGGATGAATTCCAAGATACCGATCCTGTGCAAGTCCGTCTGGTGAAGGCTCTGTGTGGCGATCAGGTTGCACAAGGCAAGCTGTTTTTCGTCGGCGATTACAAGCAATCCATTTATCGGTTTCGCGGCGCGGAGCCGAAAGTGTTTAGCAAACTGCGCGATTCCATGTCGCCTGCCGGCCGGCAGGCGCTCACGCGCAACTTCCGCAGCCAGCCGGCGATTCTGACGTTCGTCAACGCGCTATTTTGGGACGACCTGGGAAACGAGTACGAACCGTTGCGGCCTTCGCGGCCCCAGGTCGGCCCGCCCGACGCGGTTGAGTTTCTGTGGGCCGGCCCCGACGAGGAGCAAGGCGAAGAACGGGAGGAAGTCGACGCGCTGCGCCGTCGCGAAGCCGCTTGGATGGCCAGGCGAATCAGGGCGCTCGTCGAGAGTAACGAGCCTGTGGTGTTTGACACGCCGCCTGGTGGGCCGCCGCGGGCCCGCCCCGCGAAATGGGGCGACATTGCGATTCTGTTCCGCGCGCTTTCGGACGTGGCAATCTACGAGGAAGCCTTGCAGCGACAGGAAATCGACTATTACGTCGTCGGCGGACACGCATTTTATGCGCAGCAGGAAATCTTCGATCTGCTGAACCTGCTGCGCGTGATCGCCAATCCGACCGACCACCTCAGCCTGGTGGGCGCGCTGCGCAGCCCCCTGTTCGCCCTATCGGATGAGGCCATCTTTTGGCTGGCCCAGCATTCCGATGGCCTGTGGGCCGGGATGACCGCGGCAAAGTATCGAGCAGAACTGGAGGCCGAGCAGGTTGGCCGCGCGCGAGCCGCCGCCGAGACGCTGGTCGAGCTGCGCAATCTTCGCGATCGCCTGCCGATTTGCGAGCTGATCGAGCTCGCGCTCGATCGCACCGGCTACGATGCCACCCTGCTTGCCGAATTCATGGGCGAGCGAAAACTGGCCAACTTGCGCAAGCTCACAGAACAAGCGCGGCAGTTCCAGCACGGTGGGTCGTTTGGGCTTCACGATTTCATCAACCAGCTTTCGGAATTCGTGGCCCGTCAGCCTGAAGAGGCGCTGGCCGCCACGCACTCCGAATACACGAATGTGGTCCGCCTGATGACCATTCATCAAGCGAAAGGCCTCGAGTTTCCAGTGGTCATCGTGCCCGACATGAACCGCCCGCGGCAAAACCAGGGCCCGCGCGCTCATTTCGACAAGCGGCTCGGTCCGCTGGTGCAGGTGAACTCCGACCGATATGCCGAGGCGGTTGGAGGGTACGCCCTGTGGCGGCAGCTCGAGCGCGCGGAAGAAGCGGACGAACTCAATCGCTTGCTGTATGTGGCCACCACCCGCGCGGCTGACTATTTGATTCTCTCGAGCGGTGTCAAGCAGCTCGGGGAAAATAGCGGCCCTTGGATGCAGTTACTCTCGCGACGCTTCGATCTGCTGACCGGCAAACTCCTAGCGAAACTGCCCAAGGATGAGCCGCAGCCGCGCGTCAATGTCATTACCGTTGAGCCCGTCGTGGCCGCAGTGTCGAGTTCAAAGCGGCGGCCGCTGGACTTTGATGCGATCAAGGGATCCCTCCGTGTGCCCCAGCCAAGCACCCCCGAGCGGTTTGCCGGCATGCGTGCGATCGCGCCCAACGTCGCCGCCCGTCAGCAGTATTCGTTTTCCAGGCTTTCAGGCGCGCTCGAGCGCGGGAGCCAACAGGCCGTCGACGCAGAGCGACCTTACATGACGCCGGCCGCCGCGCTCGATCTGGGAGTCGTCGTGCACGCTGTTTTGGCGGCCGTTGATTTCCGCAGGCCGGGCGATTTGAAACAGCTGGTTGCGCTGCACGCCCGGCGTCAAGGCGCGCGCGGCATCCGGCATGAAGAGGAGGCGCTTGAGATCATCGAGCGGTTCATGGCCTCATCCCGGGCGCGAGAGCTGGCCAATGCCGATGAAAGCTATGCCGAGCTGGACTTCCTGCTTGCCTGGCCGCTCGAAAAAACCGGCGAACGACCGATCACGATCGCCGGAGCCATCGACCGACTCTATCGTGACCGCGCAGGCAATTGGCACGTGCTTGATTTCAAGACCAACCGCCTCGATGGCCAGGATATTCCTACGCTGGCCGCGAACTACGAGCTGCAAATGCTGGTCTATGCACTGGCGGTCGAACGTATCTGGGGCGCGCCGCCCGCGGAACTCACGCTGCATTTCTTGCGCTCGGGCCAAGAGCATTCGTTTGCATGGGATGCCGAAGCCAGGCAAAAGGTCGCACGCATGGTGGACGATGCTCTGGCGGCGGACCGAACGGTCGCAATAAGCACTGCAGGCGTGCCGGTAGGCTCGGCGGCATCACGGCGGGGCGCTCTTGCATAGCCGCTTCCGGCCGACGCACTATAATCCAAGCCTCACGCATCGCTCCCTCCGCGCAAAGAGCGCCACATGTCGGCCGAACTGGACGCCCAGCAGCAACGCGATTTCGCGCTCGCGATTGTCGAGCAACTGCGCGCCGCCGGCTATGAAGCCCTGTGGGCTGGCGGCTGCGTGCGCGATTACCTGATGGGCCTGGCGCCCAAGGATTATGACGTGGCCACTTCGGCCCGGCCGGAGCAGGTGCGACAGATTTTTGGCGAGCGGCGTACGATCGCGGTGGGCGAGGCCTTCGGTGTGATTTGCGTGCTGGGGTCCAAGCAAGCCGGCCAGGTCGAAGTCGCCACGTTCCGCGTGGACAAGGGCTATGCCGATCATCGGCGTCCAACTGCCGTGGAGTTCACGACGGCCGAAGCCGATGCGCGGCGGCGCGATTTCACGATCAATGGCCTGTTCTTTGATCCCATCGAAGGCAAGGTGCTGGATTACGTGGGCGGTGTTGCCGACCTCGAGGCCCGCGTTGTGCGCGCCATTGGCGATCCGCGCGCACGCTTTGAAGAAGACAAGCTGCGCCTGCTGCGCGGCGTGCGCTTTGCCGCATGGTTTGGGTTCGAGCTCGAGCGCGCGACGCGCGAGGCCATTGTTGAGTTTGCGCCGCAAATCATGCTGGTCAGCGTGGAGCGCATCGCGGCCGAGATGAAGCTGATGCTCGTGCACTCCACGCGCGCCGTCGCAGTCGCATCGCTACTGGAACTCGGGTTATTGCCCGAGATCTTGCCAGAGGCCGGCGCGATGAAAAATCGGCCGGCCGCGTGGTCCGAAACCCTGCGCGTTTTGGAGCTCTTGCAGCGGCCAAGTTTCGCCGTGGCGCTCGCGGCATTGCTGCGCGCGTTTACTGCCCCCTCGGAAGCAGCGGCCATCTGCCGCCGCTGGAAGCTATCGAACGCGGACAGCCGGCGTGTCGAATGGCTGATTGCCAACCAAGACGCTCTAACGGACGCCCGCCACGCGCCATGGTCGCGGCTGCAGCGAGTGCTCGTTGCGCGCGGCAGCGAAGAGCTCATCCAGTTGGCGGAGGCCGTTCGGCGCGCGAAGGGCGAAGGAGTCGATGATCTGGAGTATTGCCGCGAGAGGCGCGCGCTTCCGCCCGACGAGTTGAACCCTGCTCCGCTCATCACCGGCGACGACCTGGTCACCCACGGCGTCGCCCCCGGCAAGCTGTTTCAAAAACTGCTCGAGGCCACCCGTGACGCGCAGCTCGACGGGCGGATCACAAGCCGGGATGAAGCGATCGCGCTTGTCGACAGAATCCGTGCCGAACCGTAACCTCGGAGTGCTGGAGATGGACGTGGATTTTTCGCTAAGCCTGCTGGCGCGATGGGCTCACATTCTGGCGGCAATCGTCGCCGTGGGCGGCACGGTGTTTGCGCGTTTCGTGGCCACGCCCGCCCTGAACGAGTTTTCTCCGGAAACGAAACTGGCCGTACACGCGGCCATGCGCCGCCGCTGGTCGGCCATCGTGGCGGGCTCGATCGCATTTCTGCTGGTCAGTGGGCTCTATAACGTGGGGGTACTATCGATTCGCTATCATTTGCCGCGCTGGTACATGCCGCTTTTCGCCGTGAAGTTCCTGTTGGCGTTCGCCATCTTCACGCTGGCGAGCCTGTTATCCGGCAAGACGGCGGCCGCCGAAGCCTTGCGCCGCAATGCACCCCGCTGGATGAACCTGAACATCGCCATGGCCGTGGCCGTGGTTTGCATCTCGGGCGTTCTGCGGACGGCGGAGCGAACCCCCAAGTTCCCGCCTGAAGGCTCGCAAAACGTGTTGTCGGCGAGCCAAAATCCGATTGCACAATAGCGTACTTCGATTAATCTGGAATTTACGGTCCCGTGCGCCCTGGCTGCGTATTCTCCCCCTCCCGATTGCTAGGCGCGCCCTCAAGTGAGTCGCACATGAACCAACGGTCGTTTGCCATTTCGATCCTGCAAAAGGCGCGCGATGCGCTGAGCCAGCGCTTGACCGAGCGGGTCGTCGAATCCGAGCACGATATCCAGTCCGATGCCGAGGGCGAATCGTACCTCAGCGAAATCGAGACCATCTACGATCAGATCGGCGGGCGGCTGGCGCATTTGAATGCCATGCTGTCGAATCTGCCGCCGGAAGAGCCGGCCGTCGCGCCGGAAGTAACCGCCAGCGAGATTGTATATGCCGACCTGGCGGCCGCTTATCCGACCGGATTGGATCTCGGCACGAGCGCATCGGTGCCCTTGCTCGGTTTGCCTGCCCCGGCCGCCAGCGAAGAGGCGCCGGCGAAATTACTGGTCGATAGTTTTCGGGCGATCGTGGCGCACGTCCGCACGGGCGATCTCGCCACGGCCAGCCGGCTGATCGCCGATGTGTTCGACATTCGCCCCAGCCAGGCTCGGCGAGGAGCCGCCGCGTTTGCGCGACAGCTCGTGGAATTCCCGGATTTGGCTTGCCGCATCGAGGAGCTAGGATTCTCGATCGACGGCACGAACGAATACGCAGCCGCGACCTTGTTGGGCGAGTGCTTCGAATTCCAGGCGATCGAGGCGCTCACGCTCGTGCGGGCCCTCAAAGGCGAGCGCGGTGATACGGACCTGACTCGATAGGGCTACGCCCGCGCTCACTACACCCCTTCGACCGCACGCACGATTCATGGACAAAAAGGCCAAGAAGAAACAGGACGTGCTGCGCCATCGCATCCAGAAACTCCAGCAGCAGCTCGCTGGAGCTCGGCGGCAGATGGACGATCCCGAGGAAGTGCGGCGCCTGGAAGCCGAAATTGCGTCGGCTGAAGCGGAATTGGCCAAAATCAAATAGCGGGTCCCTACGCCCTCGGACAGTCCCGCGAGCGCTCCTTATTTCGCCGGCGCTTGGGCTATCGGACCGGCCGCTGCCGGGGCCGCATCGCGATAAATGCCGGGCTCGCTGGTGCCATCGCCATCCCAGTCGCCGACGATCGGCACGTCGCCCGGCCCGCCGAGCTCGAAGACGCGGTCCTCGGCATCGATTTTGCCATTTCCGTTGGTGTCGATCATCCACTTTCCATCGCGATAGATACCCAGATCGTCGACGCCGTCGCCGTTGAAATCGCCGACGACCGGCAGATCGCCCTTACGGCCGAAATTGGCTTTCACGTCGGCTTTGCTCCACTTGCCATCGCCGTCGGTGTCGCGATGCCACACGCCATCGCGGAAGACGGCAATCGTATGTGTGCCGTCGCCGTTCCAGTCGCCCACGACGGGATAATCGCCCGGCGCGCCGTAGAAGAAGACGTGGTCGATCAGGTCGGCGCGCGTTTT
>DATJEN010000124.1:0-4571 GCA_035496575.1 Pirellulales bacterium | reverse complement strand
CTGTTTGCCGTCGCGCAGGCGTTTCAACGTGACGAGCATCAACGCGTCGTCGAACGCCACGAAACTGGCGTCGGCCTTACGCCCGGCCTTGTCGGTCCACGTCCGCGCATCGCTCTCACCACTGAGGCCAACTACCGCAGCTAGGATGAGAATGAGTTGCATCTATTGCCCCAGCTTTCCAGCTTTCGTGCTGCTCGCGTGGCCGAGCGCAATTTGCTGTTCGCCCAAGGATTTGTTCTGGCCATCGATCCACACGTTTCCGAGCACGCGCCCGAACGTGAACACGTCTTGGAGCTCGAAACCTTTGATCGGCACCGAGAGCGTGCCGGTAACCACTTCGCCGCCGCTACTGGCGATGGCGAGCGCCAATGAATCCGCAGCCGCTTTGCCGGCCGGTGTGTTCTTTTCCGGTGCCCAGCAGCCGCCTTTGTTCGCGGCGAGTAGTCGCACACGGACGCGTACGGTTACATCCACGTCGAGTGTGTCGCCATCGATGGCCCGCACAACTTGGCAAGGCAGCGTGATCGCTGACGCGGGCGCTTGTCCGCAAGCGAAGTGGGAGAGCAAGAGCACTGCCCACAGCGCAAAAAGGATCGTCAAGAGTACGGTGGTTCGTTTCACGTTTACACGCGCTCCAATTCGCCGTGCCAGCGGGTGCCCGAAGGGTCGAGCGCGTCGACGATCACCTTGCCGGTTGTCGGCACGGGAATCGGGACAGCGCCCGGCACGCGCGGGCCATACCGCGTCTTGAGTTGATCCTTGTCCCACGCCTGCGGACTGCGGATCGTGGGATCGTAGTACGGGGCCATCAAGCAGCCTTCCGGGCCATGTTCGAGCCCGAGGCCGTGGCCGCTCTCGTGGCACCAGACGCGGACCACATCCAAGCGGCCATTGGGCGGATCGGCGCTGTTGACCCACGGCTCGCTCGAATCGGTGAGCGACTTCAACTGGCTCGTTTTGGTTTGCGGGCCGTAGGGCAGTTCGCACCACGCGAGCGTCGAGCTTGGGCCGTCGATGGCGCCGATGTTGTAGAGGATATTCGCATCGTTGGCCTGCGCAGCCGCAACGAAGTCCACGGCGCAGTCGGCCGTGAGCAGCGTGAGCGCCGTGGCCAGTGCCGTCTTGGTTTGCTCCATCGACCAGCCGGGAACGGCGGCCGTGATGAAATACCGCAGCACGATATTGGCCGGGTCGCCGATCCAGCGCGTGCCGTCCCAGGCAGTGAAGTCCCACCGCGCCATGGTCCCCGAGATTCGATCTACGACGCCGCACATGCGCGGGCGCTCGGCGACGCGGGCCGTCACTGGCCCGATCACGCCGTCCGCCACAAGGCCATGCGTCGATTGGAAGCCGGCCACGATTTCCTCGTCGCTGCGCCCGGCCTGATCGGCTTGGTGCACCAGTTCCTTGATCGCGTTCAGAATCCAGGTTTCGCGTTCGGTCATGGGTGGTGAGCCTTCCCGGTGGCGACCATGATCGCCAACGCATAGAACAGCAGCAGCCCAACGCCTGCGCCGACGATGCAATAGCCGATTCGTTTGAGGATCAACTTCACGTGGTCGACGGGGCGGGTGCTGGTTGCGGCAGGTTTTTGAGTAGGTCCAAGATCTGCTGGATGTACGGCAACAACTGCAACAGCATCGGCAGCAATTTGATTAGCGCGCCGATCCCGCCAATGCCGATCCCTTCGGTGCCGGCCGGCGAGTCGCCGCCGCCATGGCGCTTGCCCCAATCATGGAGGAGCGGGCTCGCGTTTTTCCACGCGGCTTGAAGTTCGGTGTCGGCCGGCTCGATTGCCATGGTGCCGAGCGCGTTGTCCGGAATGCCGGCTTGCTTCGTGAGCAAACCTTGCAGCCACGTGAGCATCGACGGCGAATCCTGAATTGCTTTCAGTAAATCCGCGATCTTGTCTTGCAGCGTGGACGAGAGACCGAGCCGCGGCCCGATCACGGCAAGAATCTGAATTGCGAAACCGATGAGCGTTTTGAGATCCATGGCTAGTCCTCTAATTCAGTGGGTTCGAGTAAGAGTGTTTTGTCGGCAACGCCGAGCGCGTATCGCAGCACGCAGTAGCGGGCGACGTTGCGCAGCAGTAAGCGAGCGAGCGGCGGCAACCAGACCGGCGCGCCGTCAACGCAGAGTTGCACGGTTTGGCAGCCGCGGCACAGGCAGCAGGGTAATAGTTTCACCGTCCAGCGAATCCGGTCCTTGTCGCCGCCCTCGACGAATTCGATCGTGGTGTTGCCTGAGCCTTGTGAGTTGCGGACTACCCAATCGGCTTCGTCGGCCATCAAAGACTCGCGAACATCGCGCGACAACTCGCGGCCCATCCGCCATTGACGCAGGAACGCGATTCGGCCTTTAGTCTTCGTCTGGGACATGGAGCAATTCCGCGGTGAAAATCTCCGCGAGTAATTTGTGATCCACCACTGCCCACAGGAGCGTTCGAACAGGAATCAGCATCGCGAGGCCCAGGAGCCTCACCATTTCGCACCACCCAATAGCCAAAGCACGATGGCAAACACGACCAGCAAATCCATTTCGGTCCTGCGATTGCGTCTCACAATCGAGCGGTTCTCGTCCATGCTGGCCTCCAGCGTTGTGGCCCTGACCCAAATAAAAAACGGCGTCAACTTCGGGCACGACTTTCGCCGTGCGGGAAATTGACGCCGCTTGTGAGCTTGGCACGCCAGTAAATTGTGGCCAGCCGGATTCACCGGCCAGCGCTAGTTATCATGGCGCTGCCTGGAGGAAAAAGTCAAGCGATTCCGAATTCGGCGGGCTGGAATCGGACCGATGTGATCAAATCCCGACTATCAAGAGAAACCTTGAAAACAAGCGTCTGCTGTCGCTTAGCTTGGCTTTGGACGATCCATTTGGATATTGCCGCCAAGGCCGCCTCGTGGTCAATCGGCTGCTTATTGCGCAACGGCTGCTTTGGATCGGCCACGTCCTTCCGGCCTCGTGGGTCCACATTCCCGCCAGGAAACCTAGTGCGGCATTATAACAGACTGGTTCCTCCGTGCTATTTCCCCGCAAACAAAAAGTGGGTGGGCTAAACCGACAGCAGATCACGCGCTCGCTGCACTTTCTTAAAGTCGTTTGGATCGCCGCCCTTGTCCGGATGCGTCAGCCGCTACGCCCACGAGCGGCCCGCGCGTTTGCAGCCACAGCGCGATGTTGTGGCTCAGCGAATCGTCCGGGCTCATCTTCCATCGCACGTACGCATACCACGTAAGCGCGAGGCAGCCGAGCAAGATCGTCGACCAGATGATGGCCAGCGCCACGTTGAGCGGGTCGCCGGATGCGAACATAACTTTACAATTCCTTCAGCGGATAGTAGTTGTTGTCTTGAAACGGATTGATGTGGATCGTTCCCTGTTCGACCGTGAGCCGAATCAGCATGACGTTCCATTTGCCGCGCGGCCGCATCTTGAAGCGCATCCACCACCACTCGCGCTCGTTGATGTCGGGTGCGTCTGTTGGCTTTGGTAGTTTGCTCATGCAAGCGATCTCCGTTCTCGTCTGGCTTTAACTTCCGCACGCCACTGCTTGTTCCGTATCACCGACTCACCATAACTTCCGTCAGCTTCGCCCGTATCATTCACGATCTTGCGGATTCGCGCCTTTGCGTTCGCCTCTTCTCTTCGAAGCTCCGCAAGCCGTGTGCCAGCTTCGTCAATAAGGCGACAGGTTTCTTCTAGTTGAGAGAACTTCCATAGATGATGACGCAGCAGGTGTGTGATCCAATCGTACGCCTCCATACATTCGCCGCAGTCGCGGCATTCAACCATTCGCCTTTTCCCGTCTAGCCATACGCGGTCGTGATCGCAGCCGAGTCGCTTTCGACTGCGCTCCGGCTTATTTTGGACTATGATACCTAGGCCGTCGCTCTTAGTTGGAAAATTAAGAATGTGTTTGGTCATCGTTTCGCCCTCGCCGCCTCGCGTTCTTATTTTACAATTCGCAACAACGATCCTGTCTTGTGTTCAACAAACGACGACTCAACGACCGTCGCCTCATGCGCGTTGACCTTGCGCTGCTTCCGTCCCGGGGCTTTCTCAAATCTTCCGGGGAAATGTTTGTTCAGAAGATACGTTGCGTGCGTCATGCACGGCTTCACGTTACGTGAGCTGCATTGCAAGCTGATTTTTTTGCCGGCGACTTCAAGGGTAACTTTCCAGATGCGACCTATCGCCGATTGGAATGTCGCCTTCGCTGGCTGTCCTTTGTGAATACCAAAGAAGGTCGCTCGATTCGTCGTCATCGCGCCGGTTTCCTTTCCTGCCGTTCTAGCAATTCAGCGTTCCGCACGGGGTACGTATGTACCGCGAACACGCCCTCGCGGTTTGGCACTGCGTCGTAGATGGCGCGGCATTTCTTGCATTGGAGCTTCGCGCCTTTGATGGGAGTTCCACGGGAGTTGCATCTGGGGCAGCGGGTTTTCGTGGGTGGGGTGTTCATTGTTATTTCAGCAGTCCGTCCCGCATTGCACCTTGGTTCCATCTTTAAGCTCACCGTACCACCAGCCAGGCTTCGTGCCGTGCGCGGTCGGTTTGCTTTTGAATTTT
>DATJEN010000123.1:0-31241 GCA_035496575.1 Pirellulales bacterium | reverse complement strand
TTCACTTCAAGGCCGACGTGATGACCACGCCCGGCAGCAATTCGGGCATCTACTTCCACACGCGTTATCAAGCCGTCGGGTTTCCGCAGATCGGGTTCGAGGCGCAGGTGAACAACTCACACGGCGATCCCGTGAAGACGGCCAGCATTTATCACATCGTCAAGAACTACGTGCCGCCCTGCAACGACAACTACTGGTTCACAGAAGAAATCATCGTCAAAGGGCGCAACATCAAGACACTCGTGAATGGAAAGATCATCTGCGATTACACCGAGCCCGAGGGCGTGAAGGGTCCGATGGAGAAGCTCGACAAGGGGACGTTCGCGTTTCAGGCGCACGACCCCCGGAGCACCACCTATTACAAGAACATCAAAGTGAAGCGATTGTAGGGCGCGGGGTGCGTGCCAATTCGCTCGCCCAGCAATTTCGCCCGGAAATCAGAGCGCGAAAGCACTTTGGCATGCGCATATGCGCAGGCTGTTTCCTTGAAAACACGTGTCGCGAGAAGTACGATAAATTCTGTAAGCAAGGGCGTTCTTTCGCACGTGGCGCGCAACATTGTTTAACGGGTTTTGCCACGCGTGGTTTGAAGTGGAGAGGCCAAAGATGAACGTTCGCCGGATATCGCTGTGCATCGCGGCTGGTTGTTCGCTTGCCCTGTGCGCGAGCGCTTCGGGCGCGGGCTCCGGCGCCGTGCTGACTGAGTTTTACGGCGCGGGCGTGCATCAATATTTTTCGGGCAACTACGGCCAGGCGGTCTCCAGCCTCACCGCGGCAATCAATGGCGGCACGCGCGACCCGCGGGCTTATTACTTCCGAGCGCTGGCTGCGATGCAGTCGGGCGGAGGAGGAAGCGATGTGGAAGCCGACTTGCGCAAAGGCGCCGCGCTTGAAAGCGCTGACGCCGATCAGTTTTATGCGGTAGGCCGTTCGCTGGAGCGTGTGCAGGGACAGGCGCGCATGACGCTCGAACGCTATCGGGCCCTGGCGCGGGCCGAAGCCTATACCCGACGGCACGACCGCGATCTGTTGCGCTACGAACAGCGTCGTCGGGCAGAAGCCGACGTGCTGCGGCGCGCACCGGTAACGCCCGTTCCGCCAGCGGATTTAATCCCGGCACCCCCGCCGGCCGTAGCGCCAGCGGTTGTTCCGCCACCGCCTGTGCCTGCGGCCAACGACAATCCGTTTGACGAACCGCCGGCTGATGAGCCGGCTGACGCGGTTGCACCACCCCCGAGCGATGAGGAGATGCCGGCCGAGGATGCTGCGGCGGCGGAGGCTCCAGCCGCGGAGGACAATCCGTTCGCCGATGAACCCGAAGCTGCGAAGTGATGGTGAGGCTCGATCCGTGCGTGGCTGATTGTTATCCAGCCTTGCAATTTCACGCGTAGCTGGCCTCAATAGTAGTCTTTCCCACCGGGCGTTCTCTCCTGCCCAACTTGAACATGCCCTCCCGGGCTGAAACGAACAGGCGGAAGCCGCGATGTCGAAACCCGCGAAGAAATGTTGCGCCAGCCTTTTGGCTGTGGCGGTGGTTGCGCTAGCCAGGCAGGCGCATGCGGCTCCCCAGATCAAAAACATTTCGCTGCGCGGCCTGCAGGTCGGCGCGGTGAACACGCTGGTGATCGAGGGGGACGAGCTGACCCCCAGCCCGCGAATCCTGCTTACCGCGCCCGTCGCGCGACAGGTCATCAAAGACGGGGCGACCGCGAACCGGCTGGAAATCGAGCTCGCGCTCGACTCACAAATTCAAAGTGGAATCTATTTATTGCGCGTGGCCTCGGCCAGCGGCATCTCCCCGGCCGTTGCCCTGGCGATCGACGGGCTATCGCAAGCATCATTTGCCGAGCAACTGCCCGGCCGCAACGTGGCGATGACGGGCAATATCTCAGGCAGCACCATCGCGGCCACGACGTTCCAGGGAAAGAAGGACGAGCCAATCGTTATCGAAGTCGAAAGCCGGAGGCTGGGGGCCGCTTTGAATCCAGTCGTCCATCTGTATGATGCGCGCGGAACCCAAGTCGCGTCGGCACAGGGTCGCGCTGCGCTGGCTGGTGACGCGCGATTGAGCGCCGTGTTGCCGGCCGACGGCAGCTATCGCATCGAGCTGCACGATGGGCTTTATCGCGGCGAGAGTCCCGGCTTCTTTCGTTTGAAAGTCGGACAATTCAGCTACGCCGATTTGGTTTATCCTTTAGCCGCCAAGCGCGGCGCGACAAGCCAATTTGAATTCGCATCCACAAACTTCCCGGCCGAAGCCCGTGCGTCAAATACCTGGCCCAGCGGCGATCCGCTGCAGCGCGTCGAGCCCGCACCTTGGCCCAGTGGCGGCGTCAACCTGATCACGGGCTCGCGTCCCGCCGTACGTGTCAGCGATGTGGCCGAAGCGATCGAAGCGCCGGCGGGTGAGAAGCCGCAAGAGCTCGGCGCTGCGCCGATCGCGATCAATGGCCGCATTGGCAAGCCGCGCGAGCAAGATCGATTTCGGATTTCCGTCACGCCAGGTCAAACGCTGCGGTTTGATGTTCTGGCAAGCCGAGCCGGATCTTCGCTCGACGGCGTGTTGTCGATTCAAAACGAGCAAGGCGCCGAATTGGCAACCAGCGATGATCGCCCGGGCGCGCGTGATCCGCTGGCCGATTTCAAAGTGCCGGACCAGGTGACGGCGCTCGTCGCCGTTGTGCGCGACCTGGAGGGGCGCGGAGGTGCGGATTACGTGTATCGGCTGGCCATCACGCCGGCGGGGCCGCCCAGTTTCGAGCTCGCTTTGTTCGACGATCGCTATCAGGTGCCTAAAGACGGGGCGCAGCTCGTGCGCGTCCGCGCGACGCGAGCCGGCTACAACGGCCCGATCAAACTAAACTTTCGCCGCTTACCCGCCAGCGTTTCCATTACGGGGGATGAAATTCCCGCCGGCGCCACCGACGCGCTTGTCACTTTGAGCGCTCCCGGGCTCAACGTGGCCCAATCGCTGAGCGACGTGCTGGGGACGAGCATCGATGCCAATCCACCGATCAATGCTCAGGCGCTCATGCCGGCCAACGTGGTGAACACGCACCAGCCATGGTTGCGCGATGAGATCGCGCTGGCGGTCACCGATCCGGCCCCGATTGGACTGGTGTGGGATCTCTTCCCATCGGATGTGAAGCTCGCCCTGGGAACGCCGCTGCCGATCAAGCTGCGCGTGACCCGAGGCAAAAACGTGAGCGGAGCGGTCAAACTCACGCTGTTGAACTCACAAATCATGCCCCGCAAGCGCGTGAAAGTGAATAATCAGGACCGCGAGGTCGATGACGTCGATCGCGCACTTCGACTGCAATCCGAAATGATGATCGCGGCCGATCAAAGCGAAGCGACCGGCGCCATCCTGATCCCGGCTGACTTGCCGCAGATCGCTTATGACCTGGCAATCCAAGCGGAGCTGCTCGAGGCAAGCGGCAAGAACACGGTCGCGACCATCGTCACGCCGGCACGGCGGATGACGGCCTCCACGCCCATCCGCGTCGAGCTCGCAAGCGCCGACCCGATTGAGGTGCGATCGGGCCTGGGCGAAACCGGCAAGCTCGTGGGCAAGGTGAGCCGAGCACCCGGTTTCAACCTGCCGGTCACGCTCACGATCGCCGGTTTGACAAAGGGCTTGAGCGCCCCCACGTTCAACGTGCCGGCCGATCAGACCCAATTCGAGTTTGCACTCGCACTTCCGTTCGGGGCGCCGGCGGGCGAAGTCAAAGGCGCGAAGCTCGTCGCCACAAGTACCGTCGATCCCAAAAACCCCAAGGCTGTCGTCCGCGCCGACGAGGTCGCCTTGGCGCTCAAGGTCGTACCGGGCGAGAAGCCGGCCGTTAATAAGCCACTGGCTATTTTCGAAGATCAGCCAGAGTTTGCCGCGACCTTGAACGAGGGGGGCGGCCAGATTTCGTTGGTCAGCGATCAGAAGTATTCCGGCGTCGCAAGCCTGAAGGTCACGCCCGATCAGCGCTATAACCCGGCGCTTCCGGGCCTGGGCGTCAAGATTCGCGAGCGGCCGCAGCCCGGCGAGTTCCGCTATCTGCGCTTCGCCTGGAAAAAGCAGGGCGGCCAGGCCATTTGCCTGCAGCTCAATCACGATGGCCAGTGGGGACCAGCGGCCGAAGGAAAGGGCAAGTTCCGCTATCACGCCGGGCCCGGCGGAGAGTGCTATGGCGGATCGCTCGCGCTCGACGGCAATCTGCCCGCCGAGTTTACGGTGGTCACGCGCGACCTGTTTGCCGACTTCGGCGAGTTCACGTTGACGGGGCTGGCGCTTTCGCCCGTCGATGGCGAGTTCGCGCTGTTCGATCACATCTATTTGGGCGCCGCGATCGAAGAGCTCGACTCGGTCAAGCCGTAGAGCCACCATCTCCGTTGGCCAAAAACCGGTAGCCCGTGCCGCGCACGCTCAAGAAATGGACCGGCTTGGCCGGATCGATTTCAAAATATTTGCGCAGGTTGAGGATGAAGTTGTCGACCGTGCGCGTGGTTGGCATGTGCGACAAACCCCACACGTGCTCGAGCAGTTGGGCCCGGGTGACGACCGAGCCTTCGTTCTCGGCGAAGTAGCGCAGTAGCTTCATCTCGGTGTGGGTCAGGCGCAGCGGCACGCCGTTCGACGTCACGCTAAAGGTGTCGAAGTTCACGACCGCACGGCCAAACTGGTAAACCGGGCCGATGTCTTTGGCGGCGCCGCGTTGCCCCTGCCAGGTGCGCCGGGTGAGCAGGTTGCGCGTCATGCTCAGCAGTTCTTCGAGCTCGAAGGGCTTTTGCAGATACTGATCCGCGCCGACGTCATAGCCGCGGACGCGATCTTCGACGAGCGTACGCGCGCTGAGCATCAAGATCGGCACGTCATGCCCCTGTTGCCGCAGGGTATCGCAAACCGCGTATCCGCTCATGCCGGGCAGCATCAGGTCCAGAATGACCAGGTCGACCGGATGAGACGCGTCGGCGAAAAGCGTCAGCGCCGCCGGGCCATCTTCGGCAATGGAGACATCGTAGCCTTCGGCTTCCAGGTTGTATTTGATGCCGAACGCCAAGTGTTGCTCGTCTTCGACAACCAGGATGTGTTTCATGGCCTTCAGACCGGGCTCGACTTGCGTGCTGGCGAGATATTTTACCAAGCTGTTCTCCAGGCGCTAAACGCGCCGCGCGGTGTCCGGGACGGCCTCTTCTTCCGCCACGGACGCTTCGGCGGGCAGGTGCACCTCGAAGATCGTTCCGCTGCGGTCCAGCCGGTCGCGCACGATGACCTTGCCGTACATGCGCTTGACCAGCGTCCGCACGATGAACAAGCCTAGCCCCGTGCCGCTCCGCGATCGTTCGAGCTCGTTTCCCAGCCGCACGAATCGGCCGAAGATCTTTCGCCGCAGCTTGGCCGGAATTCCCTGGCCGTTGTCGACGATCTTGGTCACGACCGTGTGCGGGCCGCTAAAAAAAGAATCGATTTCGACCAGCGGCTCGGCGCCACCATATTTGATCGCGTTGTCGATCAAATTGCGAAAGATCATCTCCACGTCGATGGGCCGGGCGCGCAGGATGGCCGGCGTGGCGTTCAAGTGCACCGATTGGCTCGACAGATGGTATCGCGCGCACACCGCGTCGGCACAAGTGCGCAGCGTGCTGGCCAACTCCACCTCGCTCACCTCGGCTTCCACCGGCTGCTGATCGAGCCGCGCCGCGTCGAGCATGTGATTGATCAACAAGTCCAAGCGCTCGACGTCGCTCAGCATGTAGCGAAAAAAGTTCGCCTGCTGTTCCTCGGTGACGCTGCGGCGCGAGAGAGTTTGCAGGTAGAGCTTGAGAGAGGCGATTGGGCTTTTGAGCTCGTGGCTGATGCTATCCATGAAGTTGGATTGCCGCTGATTGAGCCGAATGTTCTTGATCGAGATGAAGAGATAGAGAACCACGCCCACCAGCACGAGCAGCAAAAAGCTGGTGCCGACGATGAGCAAGACCCAGAACGTGGCGGATTTGTCGATCTCCCGGACCGTCAAGACGATCCAACCCACCAACAGCGCGACCACGAGCACGATCATCACGACGGCTAACGTGATCGGCCAACCGTAAGAGGGTCGCATGCGAGTTTGATTTCTTGTGTGCGGGCCGCGGGGCGGTAAATCGAACCGGCTGCTAGCTTGAGGGCCGGCGAAGTTGAGCCTAGCCCGTCAGGGTTGAGCGTCAAGAGTTTACCGCAGGCGAAAAGCGCGCGCGGCATGAAACGTGCTTAATAACTGAGACGCGAAGGTAACCGGCAAAAGGATTCGAGCTGCTAGCGGGCAAGCGGAGCCAGATTTGTGGGGATTCGCCTGTCAGATGCGGCCGGAAACGTGCGGATTGAGATTGTAAGAATTGGAAGTCGACAGGAAGATATTGCCCTCTCAGTCGTGAAGGTCTTGCCGGCCTTCCGTGATTCGTCCGCACTGCGGCAGGAAGCCGCGCTACGGCGGACGAACTGTTCTGAGCGGCGTGCTGGCGGGCCCAATCGACACGGAGGTCGCTCGATGGCTCTCACGGACACATAGCGCGGCATGCTGCGCGCCTGCCGTGTATCGTGAGTTTCGAGCCGCAGCCCTATCGAGAGAACTCGCTCGATAAAGTAGCTGACAGGGATGTCGGCGGGGGCGAACGTTCCATGGAGGGAATCTATGCTCTCAGTGCAAGTTCTCGCGCTTGCGATCGCGCTATCCAGTAGCGGCGACACGGTGCTCTTGGATTTTCACGCGTCATGGTGCGCTCCGTGCCGCTCGATGGCCAGCACCATCCATGAGCTGGAAGGAGCCGGATATCCCGTCCGCGAAGTCAATATCGACGAAGGCCGCGCTCTGGCCGCCCAGTACCACGTCGAAAGCATTCCCTGCTACGTGCTGCTGGTCGATGGGCACGAGGTGGGACGACTCAATGGCGCCGTGCGCCGCTCCGAGCTCTTGAACTTGTATGCCAGCGCGGGCGTCACGCCAAAGAAAAAAGGGACTGTCGCGCGCGGACAATCGCCCGACCAAGGGCCCACGGTCATCCCCGTCTCGCGCAGCGTGGGCGCCACGGCCCCTGGAGCGGCTGTTGCCGCGCCGCCCCTGGCGGCGCTTCCGGCTCCGCCAGGCTTTGCTCCCTCCCGATCGTCGCAGGACCTGATTCGCGCGAGCGTGCGATTGACGGTCGCCGATCCCAAGGGATTCTCGCACGGCTCCGGAACGATCATCGACGCGCGCGGCGGCGAAGCCCTGGTGCTCACTTGCGGCCACCTGTTTCGCGATGCCGAGAGCAAGGGGCAAATCACGGTCGATTGCTTTGGGGAGGGCGCGCCGCAGAAATTGCCGGCCAAGCTCATCGCTTACGATCTGACAACCGATCTGGGGCTGGTCAGTTTTCGGCCGACCACCGCGGTGAAGGTGGCTCGAGTTGCTCCCAAGGAATTTCGTGTTGCCAAGGGCGACCGCGTCACGACGGTCGGCTGCAACCACGGCAAAGATGCGACCGCCGTCGAAAGCCAGATTACAGGCGTCAACAAGTTCTTGGGGCCGGCGAATTTCCAAGTTGCCGGCCAGCCCGTCGAGGGCCGCAGCGGCGGCGGTCTGTTCACCAGCGAAGGCCTCGTCATCGGAGTGTGCAATGCGGCCGACCCGACCGATAACGAGGGACTCTACGCCGCCTTGCCCGCCATTCATGGGCATCTCGATAAGTCGGGGTTGGCGGCGGTTTATCAATCACCTTCGGCTGGCGACACGATGCTGGCGGCAACAACGAGTGCGGAGGCCAAGCTCGCCAGCCTGAGCGACAGCGAGCGGGCGGCACTGGCGCAAATGCAAAAGCACGGTGACAGCGCCGAAGTTATTTGCATCGTGCGATCGCTCGCGAATCCCTCGGCCAAGAGCGAGGTCATCACGCTCGATCGGGCTTCCACCGCGTTCTTGAAGCAACTGGCCGCGGATCGACAAGCGCAGGAAGGCCGCCATCTGACTTCGCTCGAAGTGCGGCCGCAACAGGATTCCTCCTCGCGGTTGCTGCCGCGAGATCGCGGGCGATAAGTCTGCGCGACCGCTATCAATTTGACGTCATACACGGCCATTTCGCCCGCGGGGGTTGAAGTGGCCGCTTCTTTTAATGAGATTCAACGGTGCGAGAGCTCTCGATCAAGCAGCGTGTCAGCAGAAAGTCGGTCGGATGAATCTTTATTGCGTGCGGCATGGCGAGACGGAGTTCAACCTGGCCGGCCGCATCCAAGGTCAAAGTGACAGCCAACTCTCGGACCTCGGCCGCAAGCAGTGCCAGGCGGTGGCCCGAGTGCTTGCCGGACTTCAGGTCGACGCCTTGATCGCGAGTCCGTTGCGACGAGCCGTGCAATCGGCCGAGATCATCGCGGAGACGCTGCGCGTGACGATCAAGATCGAAGCGCGACTGATGGAAATCAACGCCGGAATCTTTCAGGGACACACGTGGGAAGAGATCGATGCCCGCTTTCCTGGCGAATCACGGCACTGGCGGAGCGCGAATCCCGATTACCGGATTCCCGGCGGAGAATCCCGACGCGATGTGATGGCGCGAACGGCCGCGGCTTTCGAGGAGATTCGCGAGGCGGGCTACCGGCAGGCGCTCGTAGTGGCACACGGCGGATCGTTGACCGCGGCCTTCAAGGCCCTGTTACAGATTCCGGCCGAGCGGAATCCGTTCTCGCTTGCCAACGGCTCGATCAGCACGGCCAACTGGGAGAAAGATTTTCGACTGTTAGCGCTCAACGAAACCGGGCATTTGAACGAAGCGCACTCCGGCAATGGCGAGCTGTGAGCGAGCCCGCTGGCAGGGGAATTCTCAAGCGCTTTACTTGCCGCGGCGAGTCGCCAGCACCGGGTCGAGCTCAAAGATGGCTTCGATCTCGGTGGTGATATTGCCGGGCAGTGAGCCCATGCCCACTGCGCTACGGGCGGCCACTCCGCGCTCTTCACCCCACAGGTCGCGGAACAATTCGCTGCAACCGTTGATGACCTTTGGGTGGTCTTTAAAGTCGGGCGTGCAGTTCACCATCCCCAGCACTTTGACGACTCGCACAATGCCGTCCAAGGAGCCAAAGTAATCTCGCAAGGTCGCGAGGATTGCCAGGCCGGTCTGCCGCGCGGATTGCACGCCATAGTCCAGGTCGACGTCGGCTCCGATTCGTCCGGTGTACATGGTCTTGTCGCTTTTGAGCGGTCCATGACCGGAGACGAATGCCAACTGGCCTGAAACCACGAGCGGCTTGTAAACGCCCGCCGGCTTGGGAATGGGCGGCAATTCGAGACCAAGTTCCGCCAGACGCGCTTCAGCATTCACGATCCTGCTCCTCCTGTTGGTTCGCGGGAGCGCGGGCGAGCGCTCGCGCGCGCTTCGTGTCATTTCGATTCGGATGCGGGACGATTTGGCCGTGCAACGGCATTCCCTTTCAGCACGACATGCGCAAAGTTCCCAAGATCATCGAACGCGCCCAAGCCAACCTGGCCCCAGGTGAACGTGCGATCGATGGCCTCCATGGCGGTGTTGCGCTTGCGCATGTCGTCAAAATAAACTTCGATGTCTCCATCGGTCGCGTCGCGCACGACCCTCACTTTGTGCCAGTTGTCGTCCCAATGCGTGCCGGGATTGGTCTCGCTCGAAATCTTTACGCGCGCGGCGCCATCGACGATGAATATCTGATTGGCGTTGTTGTCAGTCTTCTTGCCGAAGTGCACGTAATAAAAATGCGCGGGGTCCTGATATCCGAACACCATTACCAGGCTGCGGTGATTGTAATCGGGCACCGTGCTTTGCACGTCGACTTCCAGGCTAAAATCGGAAACAACGGGTTGTTTCAAAATGGCGATATTCACCGGGCTGCGGTACGGCGGCTTGTACTCGCTCTGCTGAAACAAGCTGAATGCCTTGCCGCGCGGCGTGTCGATGATTTTCCAGCTCTTGGAATCCATCGGCTGCCAGCGGCTCGCCCCGTTGTCGAAGTTTTCCGTCAGCAACAGCGGCAATTCGGCGGCATGACCACCGCGCCCAATCGAAGCCGTGAGCAAGATCGCGGCCAGCAGCCTGAAGACCCGGTTTCGCATGGCGGGTGAGTTTACTCGATGATTTTCGTGAGCGCGTATTCGACAATGCCTCGCGCTCCGGCGGCTTTCAGACGTGGAATGATGTTACGCACGATCGATTCGTTCAAGATCGTGTTCACGTCAACCCATTTCTCGTCGGCCAGGCTCGAAACGGTCGGCTGCTGCAAGGCTGGCAACAGCGAGAGCACCTGCGATAGCCGCTCGCGCGGCACGTTCATCATCAGGCCCACCTTGCCCTCGGCGGCCATCGCGCCCCGCAACATGAGCACGATGTCGTCGATCTTCTGCCGTTTCCAAGTATCCGCATACGAAGCGTGGTTGGCGATGAAGCGTGGGGTGCTGGTGAGCACCTCGTCCAGAATTCGCAGTTGATTCGCGCGGAGCGAGCTGCCGGTCTCGGTGACTTCGACGATCGCATCGGCCAGCTTCGGTGGTTTTACTTCCGTCGCGCCCCAACTGAATTCGACCTTCGCGCGCACGCCATGCCGCGCCAGATAACGCTCGGTCAGCCCCACCGCCTCCGTGGCGATCCGCTTGCCTTCCAGATCCTTCACGTGCTGAATCGGCGAGCTCTCGGGCACGCACAACACCCAGCGCACCGGCTTACGGCTGACTTTGGAGAAGACAAGTTCGGCCACCTCGTGAACGTCCGACCCGTTCTCCATGATCCAGTCGTGACCGGTCAAGCCCGCGTCGAGCACGCCATCTTGAACGTAGCGCGCCATTTCTTGCGCGCGGATCAACATGCACTCAATCTCGTCGTCGTCGATGGTGGGAAAATAGCTCCGCGAATTGAATGTGATCTTGTAGCCCGCGCGGCGGAACAGTTCGCCCGTCGCCTCTTGCAGGCTGCCGGCGGGGATACCAAGTTTGAGCGACTGGGGCATGCGAATTCGGTTGCGCTCGAGCGCGGAAACTGAGCGCTACTTGTTCTTATAAACTTGTTTGGGATCGAATACGCGATTGCCGATAACCTTCAGCCCCTCGGGCGTGACCTGCCGGAAGAAGCAGCTCGAGTAACCCTCGTGGCAGGCAGCGCCGCCGACTTGCTCCACCTTGAGCAGGATGGTGTCGGTATCGCAGTCCAGATAGATGCCTTTGACGTGCTGCACGTGACCGCTCTCTTCTCCCTTGCGCCATAACTTGTTGCGGCTGCGGCTGAAATACACGGCGCGGCCGGTTTGTAGGGTTTCGTCGTAGCTCTCGCGGTTCATGTAGGCCAGCATCAGGACTTCGCCGGTGGCGGCATCCTGGGCGATGGCCGGCAGCAGCCCATCTCCTTTTGAGAAATCGGGGGACGCGGAATCGGAGCTGGTCACGCTAGGGAATCTCCAAAAGAACCGAGCAAAACGAATAGGAAGGCACCAGCATAATCGGCCACGAGGGGGCCTGCCAGGGGCGAGCGCCGCCGGAGCGGGACTGCCGTGCTTCCTGGCTGACACGCGGCGCGTACCACAGGTTCTATGCCGCCACGTCGGGTGTGGCCCCACAATCTGTCGCGAAGTAAAGTAACCGCAAGCTGTCGCGTTTAACCCAACCTCTCGCCCCCTGCAGGCGCGAACCATGCTTGAGTTGAAACCCAATCGAGCGCTTGTTACATGCTTCATCGCGGCCGCGCTCGTCGCTACACAATCGTCCCGCGCCGATGATGACTTTGCTCCGGTCAAACAGCGGATCAGCAAAGCCCTGCACGACTCGAACGTGCCGTCCATCTCCGTGGCCGTGGCGCGCGACGGCAAGATCGTGTGGGAAGAAGGATTTGGCTGGGCCGATCGCGAGAACCGCGTGCAAGCCAGCGAGCACACGCTGTACTCGGTTGCCTCGGTTTCAAAACCGATCACCGCGACCGGCTTGATGGTGCTCGTCGAGCGAAAAAAGATCGACCTCGATAAACCCATCAACGACTACTTGCCAAGCGCGAAACTGGTGGCGCGCGTGGGCGACGCCACCGCCGCCACCGTGCGACGCGTCGCAAACCACTCGTCCGGGCTGCCGCTGCATTATCAATTCTTTTACGCCGACCAGGCGTATCATCCGCCCTCGCGCGAAGAGACGATCCGCCGCTACGGCAATCTAATCACCGCTCCCGGCGAGCGCTGGCAATACAGCAACCTGGGCTACGGCGTGCTCGACCACGTGATCGAGCGTGTCAGCGAGAAGAAGTTTGCCGACTTCATGCGCGAGGAAGTCTTTTTGCCACTGGGGATGACGCACACGTCGATCGACGTGGGCGCGGGCCTCGAGGCTCACCAGGCAATTCGCTATACGCCGGAAGGCGAGCGCATACCGTTTTACGAGTTCGATCATCCCGGTGCGTCGGCCGCATACGCCAGCGCGCACGACCTGGCGCGGTTCGCGATGTTCCACATGAAGTCGCACCTGGAAGATCAACGCGCGATCTTGAGCGACGCGACCATCGATGAGATGCAAAAGCCCACCGCGACCACAAACAACAACAGCGGCTACGGCGTCGGCTGGGGAACGAACGAAACGCGACGCGGCTATCTGACGGTCGAGCATTCGGGCGGGATGCCTGGCGTTGCGACCTTGTGTTCGTTTGTGCCCGCCGAGCACGTGGCCGTCGTGGTGCTCTCGAACACGGGCACGCCGCTGGTCAGCTATCTGTCCGACATGATTTACAAAACCCTGTTGCCCGAGGCCAAGCAACGCAGTTCCGACAACAAGCCGAAGACTGAGGCCAAGGCGTTTAGCAAGTTCACGCCTGAGTCGCGACTGGTTGGCTCGTGGAAAGGTAAGCTCGTCACGTATAAGCAGGAATTCCCCATCGTGCTCTCAATTCGCGAGGATGGCGACGTTCATCTCAAGCTCGCGGACCAACTGGAGACGCTGCTTAGCGCCCCTACGTTCCAGGATGGATTTCTGCGCGGGCGGTTCGTGGGCGATATCGCACACGAGGACGCGCGCGGCAATCGTTACCAGATTGGGCTCGAGCTCAAATTGCGCGAAGAAGATGGCCGCGCGGTTTTGAATGGTGGGGCCACCGCGTTTGCCGTCCACGAGGGGCGCGGCTCGTCGGCCGTGACCCACTGGGTTGAGCTCGACCGCGAGACGAAGAATTCCAGCACCGCGGCGGCCGGAAACTGAATTCGCTGCGTCGGGCGCGCAGGTGGCTGGCCGGGCAAGCGCCCATTACAATAGAAGGCCACACGCGACCTTCCTTGCGCGAGCCGCCCTCCGTCCCCAAGCTTCTTCGCTGCCACCATGCTTGGACCTCGTCACAAGCGGTCTTTGTTTCCACTGGCCTTGGGGGCGATTCTGGCGCTCGCGCGATCGGGCGGGTCATTGCAAGCCGCGGACGAGTCCGTCGCGGCGATCGATTTCAACCGCGACGTGGCGCCGATCTTTGCCAAACACTGCTATGAGTGCCATGGACCCAAGAAGCAGGAGGGTGGGCTGCGGCTCGACAACCGCCAGGCCGCGCTCGCCGGCGGTGATCTCAAAAGTGACCTGGTGCCAGGCAAGAGCCGCGAGAGCCTGATCTGGGCGGCTATCGCCGGGCAAAGCGAACAGGTGGAGCGCATGCCCCTCGATCGCGACCCGCTTTCGGCCGCGGAAGTCGAGCGCATTGCAAAATGGATCGACGCAGGCGCGCCGTGGCCAGAATCATCCACCCAAGAAGCCCGCGATACGCGGGGGCATTGGGCATTTCAAGCTCCGGTGCGTCCCGCCGCACCGCTGGTGAAGAATCCATCTTGGGTGCGCAATGCCATCGACATCTTCGTGCTCGAGCGGCTTGAGAGCGAAGGACTCGCCCCGACACCCCCCGCGGACCGAGCGGCCCTGTTGCGCCGGCTAAGTCTGGATCTGATTGGGCTGCCGCCATCGGTGGCGGAGTTGGACGCCTTCTTAGCCGATCCCAGCGACCGTGCCTACGGGCGGCAGGTCGAACGTCTGCTGGCCTCGCCGCACTACGGTGAGAAATGGGGGCGGCATTGGCTGGACGTGGCCCGCTATGCCGATTCCGATGGTTTTGAAAAAGACAAGTCTCGCAATGTGTGGATGTATCGCGACTGGGTGGTCGAGGCTTTCAATCGCAACTTGCCGTATGACCAGTTCGTGGTCGAGCAGATCGCCGGTGATCTGCTGCCTGGCGCGGTCCAAGCGCAGCGCGTCGCGACCGGTTTCTTGCGCAACTCGATGCTCAACGAAGAAGGCGGCATCGATCCAGAGCAATTTCGCATGGAAGCCATGTTCGATCGCATGGACGCGCTGGGCAAAAGCGTGCTGGGGCTGACCATCCAATGCTGCCAGTGCCACAACCACAAGTTCGATCCGATCACGCAACAAGAGTATTACCGACTGTTTGCCTTCTTGAACAACGACTACGAAGCCCAGCCGACGGTCTACCCGCCAGCGGATAGCGAGCGGCGGGATAGCATCGTGAGACAGCTGCGAGAAATCGAAACTGGACTGCGCACGGCCGTGCCAGACTGGCAAGTGCGGATGGCCGCTTGGGAAGCGAGCGCCACTCCGCCGGCCGCCGAATGGCACGTGCTCTCGCCGCAGGTGTATGAGGACTCGGGCGGTGGCGCGAAGCTAAGCCTGCTCGACGACCAATCGATGCTGTGCGCCGGCTACGCTCCCACGCACGCGACGTTTAAGATCGTCGGCCAGACAAAGCTTACACCGGTCAGGGCCTTGAAACTGGAGTTGCTGACCGACCCGAACTTGCCCCGCCGCGGGCCGGGCCGCTCGTTCAAGGGCACGTGTGCGCTGACTCAAATCAAGCTGGAAGCGAAAGGGGCCGGCAGCGACGACAAAGCCGCGGAATTCAAATTCGCAAAAGCGTCCGCCGATTTCGAGCAACCGCAAAGTCCGCTCGAAGCAAACTTCGATGACCGCTCGGGAAAGAAGCGTGTCGTCGGTCCCGTGGCACTGGCCATCGACGGCAAGGACGAAACGGCGTGGGCAATCGACGCGGGGCCGGCGGAGCGCAATCAAGATCGTGAGGCGGTGTTCCAACTCGAAAAGCCCATCGAGTTTGCCGCAGGCGCGGAGTTGACCGTCTCGCTCATTCAAAATCATGGCGGCTGGAACAGCGATGACCACCAAAACAACTTGCTGGGCCGATTCAGAATCTCGTTCACCGCGGCGGACGATGCCAAGGCCGACCCGATTCCCAAGCGCGTCCGCAGGTTGCTCGCCATTCCACCGGCGGAGCGCAGCCAGTCGGATCGCGACACCATCTTTGCCTATTGGCGGACGACGGTGCCCGAGTGGAAGGATGCCAACGAGCGAATTGCAAGACTTCTCGCCGGCTGGCCGGAGGGCACGACCGCGCTTGAGCTTGAAGCGCGCGAGAAGCCGCGCGAGACGCACTTGCTCAAGCGTGGCGACTTTCTCAAGCCGGGCGAAGCCGTTTCCGCGGGGGTTCCCAGCGTCCTCCATCCGCTCCCCGCCGATGCGCCCGCGACCCGTCTGACGCTCGGCCGCTGGTTGACGGACCGGCACAGCCCCACCACGGCGCGGGTTTATGTGAACCGTGTCTGGCAAGCGTACTTCGGCAGCGGCATCGTGAGCACGAGCGAGGATTTTGGCGTGCAAAGCGAGGCGCCCAGCCATCGCGAGCTGCTCGATTGGCTGGCATGCGAGTTCATGGACAGCGGCTGGGACATCAAGCGTTTGCACCGGCTGATCGTCGACTCGGCCACCTACCAACAGGGCTCCAAGGTTGAGCCGGAGTTGTATGCGCGCGATCCCTACAACCGGCTGCTCGCGCGCGGCGCCCGCTTCCGAGTTGAGGGCGAGATGGTGCGCGATATTGCCCTGGCTGCCAGTGGCCGGCTGAATCCAAAGCTGGGTGGGCCGAGCATCTATGCTCCCATTCCGGAGAGCCTGCTTGCACTCAGCTATGCGCCGCTAACCTGGAACGCGGAAGTTGGACCCGACCGCTACCGGCGTGCGCTGTACACCTTTCGGCGTCGCTCGCTCCCCTACCCTGCCCTGCAAAACTTCGACACGCCCAACGGCGATTTTTCCTGCACGCGCCGTCCGCGCTCGAACACTCCACTGCAAGCGCTCACCACGCTCAACGAAGCCATTTTCGTGGAGTGCGCCCAGTCGCTCGCCGCCCGCGCGCTCGACTCGCCAGGTGCGGACGACGCGGGCCGGCTGACCTTTGCATTCCGCTCGTGTGTCGGCCGGCCGCCGACCGACGGCGAATGTCGCGCACTTGAGGAGCTGCTGGCCAAAACCAGGCAGCGCATCGCCGAGGGCTGGATTAATCCACACGAGATCGCGACTGGCAAGAACGCGGTTCCCGAGCGACTTCCCCCCGGTTCGACGCCGGCCCAGTTGGCGGCTTACACCGTTGTCGCCCGCGTGCTGCTTAATTTGGATGAGACGATAACCAAAGAGTGACCTGGCTCCGTCGCAGTCATGGAAATACAGATCCACAACAAATTGCATGAGCACGTGACGCGGCGCTGGTTCTTGGAGCAGTGCGGCATCGGACTGGGCGCGGTTGCGCTGGGAGCGCTGCTCAACGAAGAGCGCGCGCACGCCGCCCCGCTTACGGCTGTCGACCCTTTGCTCCCGAAGCAAGGCCATCACTCCGCTCGCGCCAAACACGTCATCTTCTTGTTCCAAGCCGGCGCGCCGAGCCATCTCGATCTGTTTGATTTCAAACCGCAGCTCGAAAAGTTCGGCGGCCAGCTCCCGCCTCCCGAGCTGCTCAAGGGCTATCGAGCTGCCTTCATCCACCCAAACTCCACCCTGCTGGCGCCCAAGTTCAAATTCAGCCGGCATGGCAACTCGGGCGCGGAATTGTCCGAGCTGCTGCCGCACCTGGCCAAGGTGGTGGACGACGTCGCAATCGTGCGCTCGCTGGTCACCGACGCGTTCAATCACGCGCCCGGGCAGATCATGATGAACACGGGCTCGCAGCAATTCGGCCGGCCGAGCATCGGCGCCTGGACGACTTATGGACTGGGCAGCGACGCGCGCGACCTGCCGGGCTTTGTGGTCCTGAACTCCGCCAAAAAAGGAACCAGCGGCGGCGCGTCGAACTGGGGCTGCGGGTTTCTGCCCACCGTCTATCAAGGGGTGCCGCTGCGAAGCCAAGGCGACCCCGTGTTGTTCCTCTCCAACCCGCCGGGCTTCGACCAGAAGACACAGCGCGACTCGCTCGATACGTTGCAAACGCTCAACCGAATGCGACTCGACACGGTGGGTGATCCCGAAATCGCCACCCGCATCAACTCCTTCGAGCTTGCCTACAAAATGCAAACCAGCGCGCCGGAGCTGATGGACCTCTCGCGCGAAAGCCGCGAGACCTTGGAGATGTATGGCGCGGAGCCGGGCAAACCCTCCTACGCCAACAAATGCCTGCTCGCGCGGCGGTTGGTGGAGCGCGGGGTGCGGTTCGTGCAGCTCTTCCACGAAGCGTGGGACCATCACGGAGGATTGGTGGCCGGCCTCAAGGAGCAGACTGCGCTAACCGACCAGGCCAGCGCCGCCTTGATCAAGGACCTCAAGCAGCGCGGACTGCTCGACGAAACACTGGTGATCTGGGGCGGCGAGTTCGGCCGCACACCCATGGTGCAAGGCGGAAACGACGGGCGCGATCACCACCCCAACGCCTTCACGATGTGGATGGCCGGCGGCGGCATCCGGCCCGGAATCACGTTGGGCCAAACCGATGACCTGGGCTTCAATGCGGTCGACGATCGGGTCCACGTACATGACTTGCACGCCACGATTCTGCATCTGCTGGGCTTCGATCACACCCGGCTTACGCATCGGTTCCAGGGGCGCGACTTCCGGCTGACCGACGTATCGGGACAAGTCGTGACGAAGCTATTGGCGTAAGCTACAGCGCAGCGAGGCGACGAGGGCGATTTGCCGCGCGGCCGGCAGTTTGCTTCACACGGCCCACGGATTGCTGCGGCTCGCCACCATTCTGGCCAGGATTGCAAGGGTTATGTGCCCCACCATGCATCGAGGCGACCGAGAACCGCACCTGGTCATCATCGGCGGCGGCTTCGGTGGGCTAGAGCTGGTGCGCAACCTGCGGAAAGCGCCGCTGGCGATCACGCTCGTCGATCGCCGCAATTATCACTTGTTTCAGCCGTTGCTCTATCAGGTCGCGACGGGCGCCTTGTCCCCAGCCAATATCGCCGCGCCGTTGCGAAATCTGCTGCGCAAGCAGCGCAATGTTCGCGTGCTGTTAGGGGACGTTGTCGACATCGACGTCGGCAGCCGCCGCATCGTGTTTCGAGAAGGCACGCTGCCCTTCGATCTGCTAGTGGTCGCCGCCGGATCGACGCACAGTTATTTCGGGCATAACGAATGGGAACGGACCGCGCCGGGCCTGAAGTCGATCGAGGACGCCACCGCCATTCGCCGCAAAGTCCTGCTTGCTTTTGAGGAGGCGGAAAAAGCGATCGACCCGGCCCTCGTGCCGAAGCTGTTGACCTTCGTGATCTGCGGCGCGGGACCCACCGGCGTTGAGCTGGCCGGGGCTATCGCCGAGATTGCCAAAGATACCTTGCGCCATGAATTTCGCCACATCGACCCCGCCAGCGCCCGCGTGGTGCTCGTCGAGGCGGCCGACCGCGTGTTGCCGGCGTATCCGCCGGACTTGTCCCAGCGCGCTCGCGAGATGCTCGAGCGGCTGGGCGTTCAACTTCGCACGCTGACGCGCGTCAAGCAAGTCGAGCCGGATCACGTGGCGTTGCAGTACGGCGATCGCGAAGAGAACCTGCCCACCCGACGAATCTTCTGGGCAGCCGGTGTGGAGGCGTCACCCTTGGCGAAAACGCTGGCCGCGGCCAGTGGCGTGCAGCTCGATCGAGCGGGTCGCATACCTGTGCAAGCGGACTTCACCATCCCAGGCTGCGCGGACATTTTCGTGATCGGCGACATGGCGCTCGTCCTGGGCGCCGACGGAAAGCCATTGCCCGGCGTGGCGCCAGTCGCAATGCAAGAGGCCCAGTTTGTCGGGCGCGAGATCATGGCTCGCCTTACGGGCGCGCCACCACCGAGCACCTTCGCATACCATGATCGCGGTTCGATGGCGACGATCGGACGCCTCAAAGCGGTCGCTGATTTACGTGGCTGGCATTTTGCGGGCGCGCTTGCCTGGTTTATTTGGCTGTTCGTGCACCTCATGCAGCTTGTGCAGTTTGAAAGCCGCCTGCTGGTTCTCATCCAGTGGACCTGGCATTACTTCACGCGCAACCGCTCGGCACGATTAATCACAGGCGAAGAACCAGGCACGCAGACCACCGACGAAGCAAAGCCGCTGGCCGGCGTCGGGCGAGAATAGCACGAACTCGGTCGACCCGGGGGCGGGGCCATTCCCAGCACGATCCCGCTCGCGCGCTCTCTATCCGACCAACTTGGCACGCGGCCATTCACATTGGCCTCATTCTTTCCGACCTAACAGGCGAGTCGTCGCCCACCGCAGCAAGTGCCGCCCACTTGCGCGTGTTACTTGCTACCCCCCACTATGGCACTAGATGTGCAGGCGTTCGCGACCCATCCACATTCCCAGGGCGAACGAGCTGTAACAGGCGCTGCCGCTTTGCGCGCACCGTGCCGCGGGTGCTTGTCATGCCGCAGATTTTTCATCCCAGCACGAATGCCTTCGCGAAGGCCACGATCTTCGGCGCTGTCTTCATCCTGGTGGGAATTTCCGTGGCGGCAGGACTCTTTGTTCGCTCCCCCTATATCACACAAGTCGACGTGGTCCGCGATCAGCCCGTCCCCTTCAGCCACGACCATCACGCGGCCGGGTTGGGCATCGATTGCCGCTATTGCCACACTACCGTCGAGACGTCCTCGTTCGCAGGCATGCCCAATACCGAGACGTGCATGGGCTGCCACTCCCTCATCTGGCGCAACAGCCCGCTGCTGGAACCGGTGCGCGCCAGTTGGCGCAACGGCGCGCCCTTGGTTTGGACCCGCGTGTACGACCTGCCGGACTACGTGTACTTCAATCACAGCATTCACGTGGCCAAGGGCGTTGCCTGCGAGAACTGCCACGGGCGCGTCGACCGCATGCCGCTCATGCGCAAAGTTGTGTCGCTGCACATGGAGTGGTGTCTCGACTGCCATCGCCATCCGGAAAATGCGGTAGGGTCGCTGGCCGACGTGTTCAAGTTCGGTCGCAAGCCCGTTGGGGGCGCGACGCAGATTGACGAAGACAAGGCCAGCACGGCCGTCGCGACGACCGACGCGCAACCAAACCTGGTGGAGAAATATAAGATCGCCACCACCCAACTCGCCGACTGCGTGATTTGCCACCGATGACGAGCACGTTGCTTCCAATACTGGACGAGTCATGCCGAGCGGCCGGCTGCGAAAGCCGAGGACAAGCGCGACGTACCGCCTACTGGCGAAGTCTCGACGAGTTGGCCGAGACAGCCGACTTCAAGGAGCTTTTAGCGCGCGAATTCCCCAGCCAACTTGCGGTGTGGGACGACCCCGTTGGTCGTCGTAACTTCTTGAAGCTGATGGCCGCCTCGTTCGCGCTGGCGGGCATTACGGGCTGTACGCGCGAGCCGCTGGAAACCATCGTGCCTTACGTGCGAGCGCAGCCGGAAATCACGCCCGGGCGCCCGCTGTACTTCGCCACCGCGATGACTCGCGGCGGATACGCCTTGGGGCTGCTGGCGGAAAGCCACATGGGACGGCCGACCAAGCTCGAAGGCAATCCCGATCATCCCGCCAGCCTGGGCGCGACGGATGCGCTGGCGCAGGCGTCGATACTCGACCTCTATGATCCCGATCGCTCGCAAACGGTGATCCGCCGCAGTGTGATCGAGACATGGGATCATTTTCTGACAGCGCTGACCACCGAGCTCGGGCCGATTCGCGAGCGGCGTGGTGAAGGGCTGCGCATCCTCACCGAACGAGTCACGTCGCCCACGCTCGCGCGGCAACTGGAGGCCTTGCTCGAAGATCTGCCCGAGGCCAACTGGCACCAGTTTGATCCGGCCGGTTTCGACAACGCGTACGAAGGTGCGCGGCAGGCCTTCGGACGAACGGTCGAGACGCGATACGATTTCTCGCGCGCGGACATCATCGTGTCGCTCGACGCCGACTTCCTGAGCACTCTGCCGGCAAGCTTGCGCTATGCGCGAGAGTTCATCGACGGCCGCCGGGTGTCCGCTCGACCAACTTCGATGAACCGCCTGTACGTGATCGAGAGCACGCCCACGATCACCGGCGCCATGGCCGATCATCATCTCGCGCGACGGCCATCGCTGATCGAGCCGGCGGCGCGCATGCTCGCCGGCCAGCTCGGGCTGGACGTGGGCCAGCCCAGCTCCGCTGCTGCCGAAGATATCGTGCCCCAGGATTGGTTGCGCGCTTTGGTATCGGACCTGAACGCCCATCGCGGCGCAGGCCTGGTCATTGCAGGCGAAGGGCAGCCGCCTAGCGTGCACGCGCTTGCGCATGCAATCAACCAGGCGCTCGGAAATGTCGGTTCGACCGTCATCCACACCGTGCCGGTCATGGCTCGCCCGCGGAGCGGGCGCGAGTCATTTGCCAACCTGGTGTCGGATATGCACGCCGGACGCGTCGACACGCTGGTGATGCTTGGTGGCAACCCGGTCTTCACTGCGCCGGGCATGTTGGACTTCGAACAGGCGCTGGCCCAAGTGCGGCTGCGCGTGCACCTGTCTGAGTACTACGACGAGACTTCGTTCCTCTGCGATTGGCACGTGCCGGCGGCCCATTATTTGGAGTCTTGGGGGGACGCGCGGGCCTATGACGGCACCGCCACGATCATGCAGCCGCTGATCGCGCCCTTGTATGGAGGTCGGACGGCCTATGAATTGGTGGCAGCCCTGGCGGGAAAAGGCGGGCAGTCGAGCTACGAAATCGTGCAAGACTACTGGCGCGGTGAGTTAGGCGAGGCGAATTTTGGCGATTCCTGGCAGCGCGCCGTGCACGACGGAGTCATTCCACAGACGGCCGCCGACACGCTCGACGTTCGCGTCACCAGCTCATTTGGCAATGAGCGTGCCTCGCCCGACGCGCCCCCCTTTCCCGATGGCGAGCTCGAAGCGGTGTTCCGCCCCGATCCGACCATTTGGGACGGGCGGTTTGCCAACAACGCCTGGCTGCAAGAGCTGCCCAAGCCGCTCACCAAGTTAACCTGGGATAACGCCGCCTATCTCAGCCCGGCCACAGCCGAACAACGTGCGCTGGCGAACGGAGACGTCATCGAAATTACGCTTGAGGGCCGCTCGATCGAGGCTCCGGTTTGGACTCTGCCTGGCCAGGCGGATGGTTGCGTATCGCTGACGCTCGGCTATGGCCGCAGCAAAAGTGGACGCGTCGGCACGGGCTTGGGCTACAACGCCTACACGTTGCGACCGAATGCGGACGCGTGGTTCGCGCACGGCGCCAGCATTCGCAAGACGGGCGGGCACTACAAACTGGTCACCACGCAAGGTCACCACAACATGGAGGGACGCGACATCGTACGCGTCCACACGTTCGAACAGTTACAAAGCGGCGCGGCCGGCCAGCACAAGCACGATGCCGAACCATTGCCGAGCTTGTATCCCGAATACGAATACACGGGCAATGCCTGGGGCATGGTGATCGACCAGACCGCGTGCATTGGCTGCAACGCGTGCGTGGCCGCCTGTCAGGCCGAGAACAACATTCCGACTGTCGGGAAGGACCAGGTGGCGGTCGGTCGCGAAATGCAGTGGCTGCGCATCGACCGCTATTACCATGGCTCGCCCCAAGACCCCGAGACTTATTTCCAGCCAATGATGTGTTTGCACTGCGAAATGGCGCCCTGCGAAGTCGTGTGCCCCGTGGCGGCGACGGTGCATGACAGCGAAGGGACGAACAACATGATTTACAACCGTTGCGTGGGCACGCGTTATTGTTCGAATAATTGCCCCTACAAGGTGCGCCGCTTCAACTATCTGCAGTACACCGACGAGATCACGCCCAGTTTGAAGCTGATGCGCAATCCGGACGTAACCGTGCGCAGCCGCGGCGTGATGGAAAAGTGCAGCTACTGCATCCAGCGCATCAGCCACGCTCGGATTGACGCCAAGCGGGAGATGCGCCCCATCCGCGACGGCGAAGTCATTACCGCTTGCCAACAAGCGTGTCCGACGCGGGCCATCGTGTTTGGCAATCTGAACGACACCGCTGCCGAGGTGCGAAAGCTCAAAGGTTCGCCGTTGAATTATGGCGTGTTGGCCGAGCTGAATACGCAGCCGCGCACGACGCATCTGGCGCGCGTGACGAATCCGCACCCCGATTTGGCCGCTCCTGCCGGCGACGAGCCGAAGCCACGCGACGAGGGCAACTCGTGAGCGATTCGTACGAACGAGATTCTGACGATCGTGGCGCAGCCGCGGGCCTGGCCGAACACGGCCGCCCGCCCGTGCTCGAGCCGGGGCATACCTATGCGACCGTTACCGACCAGATCAGCTCGATCGTGCTCGCGCGCCGCGCTCCGCGCAGTTGGCTGTTTGGATTCGCGGTGTCTTTCGTATTCTTCATGATATTCCTGTACGCGGCAGGCTATCTGCTGGCGCGCGGCATCGGCATCTGGGGCAACAATATTCCCGTCGCCTGGGCATTTGACATCACCAATTTCGTGTGGTGGATCGGCATCGGCCACGCGGGCACGCTGATCTCGGCCGTGCTTTTGTTGTTTCGACAGGCTTGGCGCACGAGCATCAATCGCTTCGCCGAAGCCATGACGCTGTTCGCCGTGGCTTGCGCGGGGATGTATCCACTTTTGCACCTCGGCCGGCCGTGGGTTTTTTATTGGCTGCTGCCCTATCCCAACACGATGACTTTGTGGCCGCAGTTTCGCAGCCCATTGATCTGGGACGTATTCGCGGTTTCGACCTATGCGCTCGTTTCACTGATATTTTGGTATGTGGGATTGATCCCTGATATGGCTACCCTGCGCGATCGAGCCAAGGGAACGTTTGCCAAAATTTCCTACGGCATACTGGCCATGGGGTGGCGCGGCTCGGCGCGGCATTGGAAGCGTTATGAAACGGCGTACCTCTTGCTGGCCGGGCTGGCTACGCCGCTCGTGGTCTCGGTGCACAGCATCGTGGGATTGGATTTTGCGGTGTCGATCGTGCCCGGCTGGCACGTGACGTTGTTCCCGCCGTATTTCGTGGCTGGGGCGATCTTCTCCGGGTTCGCGATGGTGATGACCCTCGCTATTCCACTCCGCGCCGTCTATGGCTTGCAGGATTTCATCACGCTGCGGCACTTGGGCAACATGGCGAAAGTGATGCTCACCACGGGCCTGGTCGTAGCATATGGATACTTAATGGAGATTTTCTTCGCGTGGTATAGCGGCAACGATTTCGAGTGGTCGCTGATTGTCGATCGCGCGCTTGGCGCCTACGCACCGGTTTACTGGTCGTTAATCGTCTGCAACCTGCTGGTGCCGCAGGTGCTTTGGTTCCGCCGCGCGCGGCGCAACGTGCCGCTTCTGTTCGCCGTCGCGTTCGTCGTCAATGTGGGCATGTGGCTCGAGCGCTTCGTCATCATTGTGATCAGCCTGCACCATGGCTATCTGCCGTCGGCATGGGGCATGTACACACCCACGGTGTGGGACTTTGCCCAGTTCTTTGGCTCGATCGGTTTATTTCTGACGTTGCTGTTCCTGTTCATTCGGCTGTTGCCGGTGATTTCCATTTTTGAGTTGCGCGAATTGGTTCACGAGACCAGCGCGCCACCAGCGTAGTGCTTTATGTCGCACGCAGGGGACCTATATGGTCTGCTGGCCGAGTTCGAGCAGCCCGAGGAGCTGCTCGCGGCGACACAGCGCGCCTATGAAGCGGGCTACCGCGACATGGGCGCCTACACGCCAATCCCGATTGATGGCCTGGCCGAGTCGCTCGGCGAAGTTCACAGCCGCTTGCCGTGGTTGACGCTGTTGGGCGGGATCATTGGCGGTGTCTCGGGATATGTGATGCAGTACTACGCGTGCGTCATCAGCTATCCACTGAACGTTGGCGGCCGACCGCATCACAGTTGGCCGGCCTTCATGCCCATCGTGTTCGAGCTGACCGTTCTCGGCGCGGCGCTATTTTCCGTGCTTGGGATGCTGGCGCTCAACGGGCTGCCAACTCCTTATCACCCGCTTTTCAACGTGCCCGAGTTCAAGCTGGCCAGTCGCAATCGTTTCTTCTTGTCCATTCAGCGGCGCGATCCAAAGTTCGACATCGTTGCAACCCGCAAGTTTCTGGATGAGCTGCATCCCCACGGCGTTCACGAGGTGCAGCTATGAGCCGCGCACTATCCGCCCGTGTTGCCGGAGTCTTGCTCTCGACAATCGCATGTGCCCTGGCGGCCGGGTGTCATCGAGACATGCGCGATCAGCCACGTTACGAAACGTTCGAGGCCAGCTCGTTCTTCGCGAATGGCCAGTCGTCGCGCCCGCTGGTTGCCGGCACGATCGCGCGCGGGTGGTTGCCGGAGAGTGAGGCGTTTGCCACCGGACGCAGCGGCGGGCAGTTCGTCAGCGAGCCTCCTGTCGAACTTACCGCCGCGCTCGTTGAGCGCGGACGCAATCGCTTTAACATCTATTGCTCGCCCTGCCACGCGTTCAGCGGCGATGGTGATGGAATGATCGTGCAGCGCGGGTTCCGCCGGCCACCCTCGTTTCATGTGGAACGTCTGCGGCAAGCGCCGGCCGGCCATTTTTTCGACGTGATGACGCATGGCCTGGGCGCGATGCCAAGCTACGCCGCACAGCTACAGCCGCGAGACCGCTGGGCCGTGGTGGGATACGTGCGCGCGCTGCAATTGAGCCAGAACGCCACGATAGAAGATGTGCCCTTGTCCGCACGCGCGCAGCTCGAGGTTCAACCATGATCGATGGCCGCCAGCGCGACACCGATATTGGCCGCTACCGCGGGCCGGCGCTGGCGCTGGCGGTAATCGGCGCGGCCATCGCCGGACTCGGATATTACCGAAATCCAGTCGAGTTCTTCACGGCCTATCTGTTCGCGTTTCTCTTTTTCTGGGGAGTTTCGCTCGGGTCGTTGGCAATTGCCATGCTGCACGCGCTCACGGGCGGCGAGTGGGGATATTCGATCCGCCGCCAGCTTGAGGCTGCTTATAGCACGCTGCCGCTCGTCGCTGTGTTATTCATTCCGCTGGCGTTTGGGCTGGAAGTGCTCTACCCCTGGGCGCGCGAAAGCCTGGTCGCGACCGACCCTGTGCTGCAAAAGAAGGCGGCCTATTTGAACCCAACAGCGTGGGAAGCCCGCGCGGTCGGCTACTTCGTGTTGTGGCTAGGGTTGGCCCTGGCGATGAATCGCTTTTCCGTAAACGAGTCGATCGTGACGCGGCAACGACGCCTGGCCTTGCTGGCGGGACCGGGGCTTGTGATATGGGTGCTCACAGTGACGTTTGCGGCGGTGGATTGGGTGATGTCGCTCGAGCCCAATTGGTCCTCCAGCATGTATGGAGTGTTGTTTGTCGCCGCTCAAGGAGTCAGTGGGCTGGCGCTCGCCATCCTGGTGACGAGCCGACTGCGAGAACGCGAGCCATGGCGCGAGGTGGCACAAACGTCGCGCCTGCATGACCTTGGCAACTTGTTGTTGGCGTTTGTCATGTTTTGGACCTACGTGGTCTTCATGCAATTCCTGATCATTTGGTCGGGGAACTTGCCCGAAGAAACGCCCTGGTATCTGCGGCGGATTCATGGCGGCTGGCAATGGATCGTGCTCGCGCTGGCGGCGTTTCACTTTGCCTTGCCCTTTTTGCTGTTGCTATCGCGGAATCTAAAGCGCCATCCACGCCGATTGGCGGCGGTTGCAACGACGCTGCTTGCGATGCGGCTCGTGGATTTGTACTGGCTCGTCATGCCGGCGTTCTTTCCCGCGCTGAGTTTTGGGTGGATCGACGCGGCCGTGCTGCTTGGCTTGGGAGGCCTGTGGAGCTGGGCCTATCTCGGTCAGCTCGAATCGCGCTCTGCCAGAGTCGCGCTGGATATCGCCGAACTTCAAGAGAGTACCGAGGGCGCGATCCATGCCACCGTCTGAGCACTCAGCTCCGCCGCCCGACAATCGAGAGTCGCGCCCCGGGCACGAAACACGGGATGTCAACATCCCCGCAATCGTGCTGCTTGCCGCGGCGGTGGCCGCCACGGTGCTCGTTGTACTCGTGCTGCTGTGGTATTTGATGCGCGCGATGGAATTTGCAGCCATCCACCGCGAGCCCGCTCTCTCGCCGTTGGCCGATACGCAACAAACGCCGCCCGCGCCGCGCTTGCAAGATGCGCCCGTGCGCGACTACGCCTCGTATCACGAAAACCAGGACGCATACCTCAGCAGCTATGGCTGGGTCGATCGACAGCAAACGGTCGCGCACATTCCCATCGAGCAGGCCATGAAGCTGCTGGTCGAACACGGCTGGCCGAAAACGACCGGCACTGGACAGCCGCAGCAACCCGCGGATTCGGGCGCTAAAGAACAAACACAACAGCCGAATGTTCAACAAAACCAGCAGTCCAGGTAATCGAGTGCGAAACCACTTGCCATCTTGTTGTCTTCTCGGCCTGTTGGCGCTGGTGGCCTTATGGTCGGTCCCCGGCCAAGCGCAAGAACCGCGCCCGGCGACGCTCGCCCAAACGGTCGGCATCGACCAGCATTTAGGCGAGCAGTTGCCACTCGAGGTGCGCGTGCGCGACGAGTCGGGCCGCGAACGGCTGCTCGCCGATTTCTTTGGCGACAAACCGGTCGTGCTCAATTTCGTGTACTACCGTTGCCCGATGCTTTGCACGCAAGTGCTAAATGGCGTGCTGCGCGCCAGCCAGGCGATTCCGCTGGAGATCGGTCGAGACTACGAAATTGTCACGATCAGCGTCGATCCGCGCGAGACTGCGGAAATCGCAGCCGCCAAGAAGGCGACCTATGTCGGCGCGTATCGCCGCGGCGGGGCCGATCGAGGCTGGCACTTTCTAACCGCCGACCAGCGCGCGATTGCTGCGCTCACCACGGCCGCCGGCTTCCGTTTCCAATACGATCCGCGCTCCGATCAGTTTGCGCACGCCAGCGGCATCATGCTGGTCACGCCCGAGGGCCGGCTGTCGCGCTATTTGTATGGAATTGACTATGAGCCGGCAGATTTGCGGCTGGGATTGGTGGAGAGCTCGTCTGGCCGCATTGGCACGGCGGTCGACCAGTTGTTGCTTTTGTGCTTTCACTACGACCCGGCGACCGGCAAATACGGGCTGGTGATTTCGCGCGTTTTGCAAATTGCCGGTATCGCGACAACGCTCGCGCTGGGTAGCTTTCTGTGGATCATGTTTCGCCGTGAGTGGCGGTACGCCAAACAAGTTCGGCCAGTGCGTTCGGTTGACTGGCCTGCGGGGGCGGATTGAATCCCATGGCCGATGGCCCGTCCGAATTCCGTTGGATGCCCGAGCAAGCGTCTTCATTCGCTCGAGAGACCGATGCGCTGTATCTGTTTCTGATCGGGGTGAGCTCGTTTTTTACGATCGCGATTGCGGCAGCCATCGTGTACTTCGCGATCAAGTATCGTCGCGGCTCAGCCGCCGATCGATCGCATCCGCCGACGCACCTTTTTTACCTCGAGCTTACATGGATCCTGGTGCCATTCGCGCTCACGCTGGTCATGTTCGTGTGGGGTGCGAAAGCCTATTTCGAGCAAGCCTGGCCGCCGAAGGGCGGAATCGAAATCTCCTGCGTCGCACGGCAGTGGATGTGGAAGTTTCAGCACCCCGAGGGCAATGCCGAGATCGATGATCTGCACGTGCCATTGGGAGAGAACGTGCGGATGACGCTCATTTCGGAAGACGTCATTCATAGTTTCTACGTGCCCGAGTTTCGCGTGAAGCACGACGTGCTGCCTGGGCGCTACGTCACGGTATGGTTCCGGCCGACCAAGGCGGGTCAGTATCACCTGTTTTGCGCCGAGTACTGCGGGGCGAAACATTCGGCCATGGGTGGCGTGGTGCATGTGCTCGAGCCCAGCCAATACCAGCTTTGGTTGAGTGGCGGCGGCGAAACCAATGTCTCGCCGCAAGTCGCCGGGCAACAGCTCTTCGAGCAACTTCGCTGCGGCACCTGCCACGAAGGGGGCGGCAGCGGCGTCAACCGCGGACCGCCGCTGGAAAACCTGTTTGGCAGCACGGTTCGCTTGCAAAACGGCACGACCGTGGTGGCCGACGAATCGTACTTGCGCGAGTCGATCATGCGGCCAGCCGCCAAGATCGTGGCGGGATACCAGCCGATTATGCCGTCGTTCGAAGGCCAGATCGGCGAAGAGGGGCTGTTGCAACTCATCGCGCATTTGAAGTCGCGTGCCGCGCCCGATCGCAACGCGCCGCCCACGGGGCCGTCACAACCGGCTAGCCCGCCACTGGAAAAAGGGCAGCAACCATGACTCCGAATGCACCGCGCCCACACCGCAACTATTTGAACGCGGCTTATACGTTCCGAAGTTGGCTGCTGACGCGCGACCACAAGCGCATCGCCATCTTGTACTTGTTCGGGGTGACCGGTTTCTTCGTGATCGGTGGCATCGCGGCCACGATCGTCCGGCTCGAGCTGATGACCCCCGCGGGCGACCTGGTGCAATCTGAAACCTACAACAAGCTGTTCACCATCCATGGCGTGACGATGGTGTTCTTCTTCTTGATCCCCGCGATCCCGACCGTGCTGGGGAACTTTTTGATCCCGCTGATGCTCGGCGCGCGCGACCTGGCATTCCCAAGGATCAACCTCTTTAGCTGGTATCTGTTCATGGTGGGTGGAACTTTTACCCTGTGGGCCACCCTAGCCGGTGGTGTCGACACGGGCTGGACATTCTACACGCCTTACAGCAGCACGTATTCCAACACCTATGTCATGGCGACGGCCGTCGGCATCTTCATCACCGGGTTTTCCTCGATCCTCACCGGGCTCAACTTCATCGTCACCACGCACACGATGCGCGCGCCGGGGCTGACCTGGTTTCGATTGCCTTTGTTCGTGTGGTCGCACTATGCCGTAAGTTTGATCATGGTGTTGGGCACGCCGGTGGTGGCGATCGCGATTTTGTTGGTCGGACTGGAGCGCCTGTTCGGCATTGGCATCTTCGATCCGTCGATGGGAGGAGATCCCCTGCTCTTTCAGCACTTGTTCTGGTTCTACTCGCATCCGGCCGTGTACATCATGGTTCTCCCGGCCTTCGGGGTCATCAGCGAGCTGATCGCCTGCTTCTCGCAGCGGCGCCCCTTTGGTTATGCCTTCATCGGATTCTCGAGCTTCGCGATCGCGGTGCTGGGCTTTCTTGTGTGGGGCCACCACATGTTCGTGAGCGGCCAGTCGGTCTATGCCGGCATGGTGTTTTCGATGCTCAGTTTTCTGGTTGCCATCCCTTCGTCGATCAAGGTCTTCAACTGGACCGCCACGCTGCACAAAGCCTCCATCTCTTATCACACGCCGATGCTCTACGCCCTGGGCTTCATTGGGCTGTTCACGATTGGCGGCCTGACTGGCCTGTTCCTCGCTACGCTAGCGGTCGACGTCCACGTCCACGACACGTACTTCGTGGTGGCTCATTTCCATTACATCATGGTGGGCGGCACGGTGATGGCCTATCTCGGCGGGATTCACTTCTGGTGGCCGAAAATGACGGGGCGCATGTATCCCGAAGGCTGGGCGAGGTTCTCCGCGATCCTGGTCTTCGTGGGCTTCAACCTTACCTTCTTTCCGCAATTCGTGCTCGGCTACCTGGGCATGCCGCGGCGGTACCACGTGTATCCGGCCGAGTTTCAGGTGCTGAACGTGATGTCGTCGGCTGGGGCTTCGATCCTGGCGGTGGGATACTTCTTTCCGCTCACGTATCTGATCTGGTCGCTGTGCTACGGCCCCAAGGCGCCGCCGAATCCCTTTGGCCACACCGGCCTGGAATGGCAGACGCCTTCGCCGCCGCCTACGGAAAACTTCAGCGAGACGCCGGTAGTCAGCGAGGAAGCCTACAACTTCCCGCCGGAGGACACCGAGCAGAATCTGGAACAAGAGGAGACGCCCGTTGGCACTGTCTGAGACTGCGGCCGCGCCGCATGCCGGCCTGGCCCATCATTTCCACGATACGCGACAACAGCGCGAGGCCGCCGAGCTGGGCATGTGGCTGTTCCTGACCACGGAGTTCATGTTCTTCGGCGGCCTGTTC
>DATJEN010000122.1:0-8831 GCA_035496575.1 Pirellulales bacterium | reverse complement strand
CATTCCCTCCTCGTTCAGCCGCCGTACCACTTCAAATATTTTAAGCACGATGAGCGGCGCCAACCCCAGCGAGGGCTCGTCCAGCAATAACAGCTTCGGCCGGCCCATGAGCGCCCGGGCCACGGCCAGCATCTGCTGTTCGCCGCCCGAAAGCGTGCCTCCGAGCTGGTTTTTGCGCTCGGCCAGGATCGGAAACAGTTCGAAGGCGTGCGTCAGGTCGCGTTCGATCTGCGCCTGGTCGCGGCGGGCGAAGGCGCCCATCTGCAAGTTCTCCAGCACGGTCAGCCGCGGAAAAATCTTGCGGCCTTCGGGCGAGTGGCAGATTCCGCGACAAACAATTTCGTGGGCCGGCCGGTTTTGAACTTCCTGACCTTCGAACAGCACGCGCCCACGACGAGCACGCAAGCAACCGGAGATGCCCATCAGCGTGGTGGTCTTGCCGGCCCCGTTCGCGCCGATGAGAGCCACGATTTCGCGCGGCTGCACCTCCAGCGAAATGCCTTTGAGCACCTCGAGGGGTCCATAGCCTACGCAAAAATCCTCGACCGAGAGCAGCGCCCCCATCAACTGATCTCCTCGTTGCCGAGGTAGGCGGCAATCACGCGCGGGTCGCGGCGCACCTCGTCGGGCGTGCCTTCGGCAATCTTGACTCCGTATTCGAGGACGGCCACCCGATCCGAGATTCCCATCACGACTCTCATGTGATGCTCGATGAGCAACACGGCTTTGCCCTGCGCGCGAATCTTTTGAATCAATCCATTGAGCTCGACCGACTCCGCCGGATTCATGCCCGCCGCGGGTTCGTCGAGCAACACCAGCTCCGGGTCGGTGGCCAGGGCGCGGGCAATCTCCAAGCGGCGCTGGTCACCATAGGGCAAGCTGCCGGCCGGGAGGTGTTCTTTGTGGGCCAGGCCGACAAAAGCCAGCAGCTCGCGGGCTCGATCGCGCGCAGCCTGCTCCGCGCGGCGCACGCCAGGCAGGCGCAGAGCCATGCGCGCGATGCCGCCCTTCAGCTTCCGATCCATGGCGACCAGAACGTTGTCGATGACCGTCATGTTTTGAAACAGGCGAATGTTTTGAAACGTGCGCGCCAGGCCGGCTCTGGCAATCACCTCGGGTGTTCGCCGGGCGCGACTCCACACCGCCCACGTGCCCGATGCACCCACCACGAAACCGGCCACCAATGCGAATAGCGCCAGGCGACGCCGCGTGACCGGCTCGCGGGCAATCTGTGCGTATTTGTCGAGATAGGCGCGCGCATCGGCTTCCTTGGGGAAGCTGGCCAGGTCCTCGTTGTCATCCAGATCGCGCACGACCCACGACCCGTCGCGCTCGACCAGGTTGCCATGGTCCGCGGCCGCGATCAGCCGCTCGAAGCGCTCGCGCTGAACTTCCGCCTCAGCCTGGCTGGGGGCGTAACCGAGCGTGCGGCGGCCATCGGCCGTGCGCACTGCGTACCGCCCGCCTCGCATGCGCTCAAGCGCCAGTTTGCCGCGCACATAATCGAGCGCGTCCTGCCAGGCAGCCGAGTAAGAAAATGGATCGCCGGGCGCTTCGAAGTTTCGTTTGATCGTGGCACGCCACAGCGCGTTCACATCGAGGCTAAACAGTGCCGCACACAGCCCGGTGGCCAGGCCGACCGCGATACAAGCCGCGATCACTCGCGCGCCGAACGGTCGTTCGAGCGGCCGGCCGTGGAATTCGATCTTGCCCTCGCTCGGTTCGTAAATGCCGGTGATGGCGTTAAACACGGTCGTCTTGCCGGCGCCGTTCGGCCCGATAACGGAAAAGATTTGCCGCGGTTCGACGGTGCAGTCGACGCCTTCCACGGCGGTCAGCCCGCCGAAACGCACCGTCAGTTTTTCGAGCTTGAGGAGCGCCATCAGGTGGTTCCCGCGCGCGGATGGCCGAGCGGTCGTTTGGTCAGCAGCTCCGCTTCAACATGTCGCGAGGGCAGCAGCCCCTCGGGCCGGAATCGCATCATGAGGATCAGCGCCAGCCCGAAGATCGCGAGCTTCCAACTGCTGAACGTCAATAGCGGCGAGCCATTGGGATTGATGTTCGCGTTTTGCAGCATCCCGTCCAGCATAGGCGCGAGGATGTTGTCGAAGCCAATTAACAGCACGACGCCGAGCAGCGTGCCGCGGATGCTGCCCAGCCCACCCAAGATGATGCAGCACAGCATGATGATCGAACGATTGAAATCGAACGCGTCCGGGCCGGCGGTGCTGGTGAGCGTGGTGGCATAGAGCGAGCCGGCCAATCCTGCCAGTCCGCAGCCTAGCGCGAAGGCGGAAAGCTTGACGCGGGCCGCATTGATGCCCATGCAGGTGGCCGCCAGTTCGTCTTCGCGAATGGCGACCCAGGCCCGGCCAAGGCGGGAGCGCTCCAAGTTTCTCAGCAGCAGGATGACGGCCAGCAGGATGCCCAGCGTCAGATAATAAAACAGCCGGTAGTCGAGGCTCCAGTCGGGCAGAATCCCAATCGCCTCGAGCGGCGGAGCAAGCGCCGCGGGCAGGACGGGGGGAGGGACGGGGTTCAAGCCGCGCGTGCCGGCCGTGATCTCTTCCAAATTTCGCAGCGTAAAACGGGTGACTTCGCCAAATCCCAGCGTGACGATTGCCAGATAATCGCCGCGCAGCCGCAAGGTCGGCGCGCCCAGCAGCACGCCCAACAGCGCCGCGCCCAAGGTCGAGCACACCATCGACCAGAAGAATCCAATCTGAAAGGGATAAGCCGGCACGTTGAGGATGCCGGTTATGTAGGCTCCGATTCCAAAGAATGCCGCGATGCCCAGGTGCAGCAAGCCGGTGAAGCCAACGACGACGTTGAGCCCGAGCGCCAGGATGGCGTAGATGAAGATGTAGGTGAGCTGCATTCCCAACGAGATTTCCGTCCAGCGGAAAAGCGCGTTCTCTGGATAGACGAGCAAGGGATAGATGAGCACCAGTGCCAGGTAGAACCATTCCATCGAGAACGAGCGATCGCGCGGAGTGCTCATACCTTTTCCCTCGTGCGCGTGCCCAACAGGCCGGCCGGCCGGAAGACCAGGATGGCGATGAGGATCACGAACACCAGCGCGCTCGTCCAGCGCTCGCCGACATAGGCACTGCCAAAGGCGCGGGCCAGCCCGATCACCAGCCCGCCCAACACCGCACCGGGGATGTTGCCGATGCCCCCCAGCACCGCGGCGGTGAAGGCATACAAGCCATTCTGAAAGCCCATCTGGTAGCTGACGGTGTTGATATAAAGCCCATAGATGACGGCGGCCGCGCCGGCCAGTGCGCCGCCGATCGCGAACGTGAGCGCGATCACGCGGTCGACATTGATGCCCATCAGTTGGGCCGCGACAGGATTCTGGGCCGTGGCGCGCATGGCTTTGCCCAGCCGCGTCAGGCGCACGAAAAGAGTGAGCGCGATCATGATCGGCACGGTGATGCCGACGACCATCAGGTCCTTGACCGTAAAACCGATGGCGGCCCCTTCGCCCAGCAGGTTTTGTCGCGAGACCAGGTCGGGAAAGTGGCGATCCGCCGCGCCGCCCCACAACAAACCGACATTCATCAGCAGAAACGACACGCCAATCGCCGACACCAGTGGCGCTAGCTTGGGTGCCGTGCGCAGCGGCTTGTACACGATGCGGTCGATCGAGACATTCACGGCCGCGCAGAAGATGGGCACCACGACGAGCAACATGCCGATGCCCGCGCACAGCATGGCTGGGTCGTCCCAGTTCCAACCCAATCCGGCGAGCGCGCCGATGAGCGTCAACGCCAGAAACGAACCGAGCATGAACACGTCGCCATGCGCGAAGTTGATCAACTCGATGATCCCATAGACCATCGTGTAGCCCAGGGCCACCAGCGCAAACAGCGCACCGTTCGTCAGGCCAATCAGGGCATATTGCAAGAAGGCTTGAGCGAAGCCCGCGGAATCCATGTCAGCCCACAACAAGCACGTGACCAACCGGATCCTCCGTAACTGCAACTGATCGTGCAGGCGTGCTAGCGCGGGTTACTCGCCCAAGAGTTTGACGAATTGAAAGTGGCCACCGCGAATGATATTGCCGCTGATGGTTTTGAGCGTGGTGTCGCCGTTTTCGTCGAACGACCAAACGCCGAGCGCGCCCTTGTCGAAGTTCTCGATCGACAGGCCCGACTTGCGAATGGCGTCGCGATCCTTCAACCCGGCCAGGCGAATCGCTTCGACCGCCACCTTGCCAGCTTCGTAGCCGTAGATCGCATAGCCCTCGGGCATTTTTCCATAGCGCTGCTGGTACTTGTCGACAAAGGCCTTGCCGGGCCCTTCGCGCACGGCCAACTCTTCGGGCGGCAGCCCGCCAAAGGTCACATAGCAGCGATCGTTCACGTTCTCGGGCCCGGCCGATTCGATGAACGCTTCTTCATAGCACGCGTCGGGCACCATCAACTTGCAGTCGAGCCCGGCGGCGATCATGTCCTTGGCGATCTGCCCGCCTTTGGATTGCGTCGTGCCGCCGAAGTAGATCATGTCCGGCCGCTCGCTGCGGATCGTGGCCATGAGCGGCTTGAACTCCTGGGCCTTCGAGTCGATGCTCTCGTGGCCGAGGACTTCGATCCCCAGATCCTGGCAGGCTTCGATGAACAGCGTGGCGATGCCCTTGCCATAAACTTCGTTGTCGTCGAGCACGTACACGCGCTTGACGCCCAGCTCCTTGGCCCAAGCGGCGCCCAGCGGACCCTGCAGGTCATCCGTCGGCACCATGCGCAAATAGCTCACCTCGCCCGTCGGCCGGTAGATGTCCGGCTCGCCCGGGTCGCCCTTGTCGGGCTTGGTGAGGCCCGGCCAGGTGTTGGCGGGGCTGATCATCAGCAGGTGCGCCTTGTTCAAAATCGGCATCGAGATCTTGGCCGCGCCCGAGTTGTACGTGCCGATGTACACCATCACGTCGGGATCGCGCACGGCGCGGGCGGCGTTGGCGGTTTCGGCCTCGGCGGTCCACTGGCCGGCCCCGGCGGTGGCGTCGTCCCAGTCGGCGTATTCGAGCGTGAACTTGCCGGCCTTATAGCCCGATTCCTCGAGCGCGATCTTGATTCCGTTGACGATCGTGTCGGTCTGGGCCTTGGCGCTGCCGGTGCGCGGCAAGCTGGACACGATGCGAACCAGGTTCGGATCGCCGTCGGCCGAGCCGAGCATTCCGGCCAGCGTCGCGCCGGCCAGGACGACGATGAGCACGATGGGCAATACAAATCGCGACATGCAACCTCGCGGAAGGGACGAATTCGGGCAATCAGCCATCCAGTGCGCCGGATTTTAGCGCACTAGAAATTGGCCGTCAATCTGAGACCGCTTGCTGTGTCGGACGCATTACCCGCGTTTCGCCGGGTCCCAGTGCGGATACTCCTCGGGCAGCACGAACCGCTGCAAGCGCCGAGAATTGCGCAGGATCACCACCGACGAGGGCACGCCCACCGGCAGCTCGGTCAATAGCTTGTGCAGGTCATCTACGCTGGTGACCGCGCGGTCGCCCAGCGCGATGATCAGATCATCCGCCGCGATGCCGGCCTGGTCCGCGGGCCCGCCGGTCTCGACCGCCACCACCTCGACGGCGGCCGTTTGCTCGAGATCGAACTCGCGCGAAAGCGAGCGGGCCAGCGGCACGCTGTGACCGTGCATGCCTAAGTACCCGCGCACCACCCGGCCATGCTGCATCAACTGAGGCAGCACGTGCTTGGCCGCGTTGATCGGAATGGCGAAGCAGATGCCCTGGGCGCTGGGGATGATGGCCGTGTTGATGCCGATCACATTGCAATGGCTGTCGACCAGCGGGCCGCCGCTGTTGCCGGGGTTCAAGGCCGCGTCGGTTTGAATCACGTTGTCCACCAGGTGGCCCGTGATGCTGCGCAGACTGCGGCCCAGCGCGCTGACGACGCCCGCGGTTACGGTCGAGTCAAAGCCGAACGGGCTGCCGATCGCCACCGAAAGCTGGCCCACGCGCAGCCGCGAGCTATCACCCAAGGCGGCGAAGGGCAGGGCAGCGGGCTCGCCCACCGAGTGAGCTTTGACCACGGCCAGGTCGGTCCACGGATCGGCGCCCACCACGCGGCCGCTCAGCTCGCGGCCATCGGTCAAGCGGACGCGAACTTCGGTGCGACCTTGCACCACGTGATGATTCGTGAGCAGGAAGCCGTCGGGCGTGAACAACACGCCGGAGCCCGACCCGCCGCGCTCGCCTTGGCTGGCGCGCACGTTGACCACGGCCGGCGTAAGCGTCTCGGCCACGCGCATGACGACCCGCGAAAAAGCATCGAGCGCTTCGGATTCCGTGGGGATCGGATCTCCCGTCGGCTGCACGGGACCAGGACCGGCGCTCTCGTCGTGTATCCACTCGAATCGGGCTGGCATGGCTGCACTCCTCCTCACCTCCTCGGACAGGTATCTGCGTCATTCTAGGCGCGAGTGTCAAATGAGGCTTTTGCAGGCCAAGACGATAGCGCCAAGAAGAAATTGCGCGACGCTGCCGGCAACGCGTTTGCCGGTGTTGCGCTTCCGGCCCACTTCACTTGCGCGGCACATCGCGAGATTGCACCGCGAACTCCAATATCGCCAGCGGGTCCGACGTTTTTGGCAGAAGCTCGGGCTCGCGCGCCGTCGCGACCAGATGCTCAACCAACAGCCGCGTCAGCCGTGCCCGGGTGTCGGCATGCGCTCGTTCGTCGGCCAGGTTGTGCAGCTCGGCCGGATCATGCTCCAGGTCATAGAGCCGGAAGTGATTTCGCACGAGCGGCCGCCCGGTGTCATAGCCATCGGTGCGCCGCTCGACGCCGCGCTCATAGATCAGCTTCCAGCGCTCGTCGCGGATCATCGCCTCTTCGTTCGGCGCATATTCGACGATCACATGCTCGCGGTGCCGCGTAGTTTTTCCTTCGGCCAATGCCACCAGGCTGCGGCCCTGCAAGCCCGCGGACCGCTCCACGCCGGCCAACTCGACGAGCGTTGGCGCGAGATCAACCAGCTCCACGAGCGCGTCGGTAGCGCGGCCCGCTTCGATCCGCGGCGGATAGCGAATGGCAAGCGGCGCCCGCACGGCTTCTTCGAAGCTGGCATGCTTTTCAAAGCGTCCATGCTGCCCCAGAAAGTATCCGTGGTCGCTCAGGTATACCACGACTGTGTCGTCGGCGTGGCCAGCCCGCTCGAGCGCCGCGAGCACGAGCCCTACATTCTTGTCCAGGAACTCGACCGACGTGTAATACGCCGCCGCGATGCCTTGCTTTTCGGCGCCCGTCAGATCGCGAAACACGGCCGGAATCTGCGCGTCGTCCTGCGGCCCGGGCTTGGGCACGCTGAATTCCGCCGCCTGGTGCCGCTCGCGAAACTCCCTCGGAAAACGAAACGGCGAGTGCGGCTCGTAGAAACTGACCATCAGGAAGAATGGCCCGTCGCGCCGCTCCGCCAGATACTCGACCGCCTGGCGCGCGAACCAGGTGCCATCCATCTGCTCATCGGCCAGTCCGATCGGCCGGCAAGCCGCGTTCAGCCACACCGCCGCGGCATCTTTGAACGGTCGCCACGGAGGCTGCACTTCCACCCCCGCCGCGGGCTCTCGCGCGGGCTGGGCGGGCAGCCACTTGCGATGATCGGCCAGGTCGAGGCGATGGCGGAATCCATGCGCAAGGTCGCTGTTGAAGTGCATCTTGCCGATGGCGGCCGTGTCATAGCCCGCACTGGCGAAGCGTTCGGCCAGCGTCAGCTCGCTTGCCGAGAGCGGCGTCTCCAGCCGCGTGACGCCGATCGTGCGCGGATAGCGGCCGGTCAGAAACGATTGCCGCGAGGCCGTGCAGACGGGCGAGTTGCAATAGGCCCGATCGAAGCGAATGCCGCCGGCCAGCAGGCGATCGATGTTGGGCGTGCGAACCGTGCGATTGCCATACGCGCCGATCACATACGGCGCATGATCGTCGGCACAGATCACGAGCACATTCGGTCGCCGGGCGCTGCCGTCTCGCGCGGGCTGATTCTCGGCGGCTTGAGCCGGAGTCGCACCTGCGATCGCAGCACACGCGAGGACAAAGATGAGCGGCAGGCGCATAGGGGTTAGAGGTTGGGGGCTAGGGGTCGGGGGTCAGGGGCAAACGAATCCCCTGATTCCACAATCCCGGTCTCTCGTATTCCTGTTTTCCCTGACCCCTGATCCCTGAACCCTAACCCCTATTCGATGTACCTCTTCAACAGCACGCCTTCGTCGATATTGTGGTCTCGCCCGGGCTCGAATCCAACGGGGATGGAGCGGTCGTAGATATAGAAGCCGCGATGCCGCGTGATCTCGCCCGAGTCACTTCCGATCTCGGCCCCGAGCTGATAGCCATCGGGATGCCCCGCGTCAATGCCAGGCTGCCACGGCGTGACTTCGAAGTACCCCACCGTGATCCACACGGCATAGACATTCGAGCGCGTGGTGAGGAGGTTGGAGAGACGTTCGAGCGGCTGATAGCGGAAGTAGGGGTTGCGATCGGGATTAGTGAACGGTTGCGCCGCCGCTGCCGGCTGCTGGAATAAGGGTAGATTCGCCCCTGCAACCAACGGATCTGGACGCATCATGGTCACAAACACTTCCGACGGAAACGGAGCTGGCATCGCTCCCGGTAGCGCCAAACCGTAACCACCTGCCGTCCGAAACGGATTTGCAAAAAAAGTCGAACTAACACCAACTTTCGGCGTTAGCACATTTGCGCCAGGCCCGGTATCACCGCGCCGACTGGCTACTATCTGTGCCCAAGTGGGCGCCGGCGCATTGGCTAAGGGCACGCCACCCGGATTCACAATCCCCGTCCAGATCGGGTTCAATCCAGCAG
>DATJEN010000121.1:0-49581 GCA_035496575.1 Pirellulales bacterium | reverse complement strand
CGCGGGCAATGGACCCGTTGGCCGAAAAATGCGGTAGCCCTCGGGATGCGGCGGCAGCGACCCAACGATGCCCGGCTCGCCGCGCCAAGCCTCACTGGGGGCAAACAGGACGAGCGGCGACTGCGCGACTGCGAGGTCGAGAGCGGTGAGGCACAGCGCGAGCGATTGTGGGAACCGCAAACGGACCTTCCCGCGAGCTGCCCAGCGCAGAAACATGGCGGTGCAGGCCGCCACGACGCTCGTATGCAGAAGCGCAGTCACCGCATCCCGCCAGGCCCCGCCGCCGTCGAAGGGGCCAACCAACCGCGAGGCTTCGTGTCTCGGTACGTAGCTTTCCCCAATTCCTCGGCAGAAGATCACCCCGATCAGGCACAAAAGGCTCACCGCGGAGATTCCCCACAGCACTTTCACCAAGGGCTTCGGGCATTCTTTCCATGCGCGGTCCCAGCCGTGCGCCGCGAGGATTGCGAAGCCCAAGGTCGCGCACACAAATAATTTCGCAGGGTACCGAAACTGGATGTAGCCCGGCAGAAAGGTGGCCAGAAACCAATACAGTCCGCCGACCTCACCGCCGATGCCGACCAGTTCGGAGCCGCCAAACAGAAGTCCGATCAGCCATGCCAGCCCGAACACACCCAAGCTGCCAAGCGCGCCCAAAACAACCATCCATGAGCAAAAGCGGACTTCGATCGGCGCCGCTCGGCGGCAGCTCCATGCCGAAAGCGCGAGCACAAGGGGAGCCAGGCCGAGGTATAGCGATGCAGCCCATAGCTGCGATTCATACCCCAGCGCCCCCACCCAGCGCCGATCCATCGGAAATGGGCGGCCCAGTACGTTGGGCCACAGCATTTCAACGGCGCGCCAGGGGTCCAGGCTGAATGAATACACCTGCCGGCCGTGCGTGCTGGCCTGCTGTCCCACCAGGCCGGCATACCATGTTGTGCCACGCTCGGCCGGATCGGCCAGGTATTCAGCCACCTCATAGATGTTCCGCGGCGAGTCGTACATCGCGCGGGCGCTTAGTCGCGAGGCCTCGATGGTGGGAAGAATCTGAACGGCGGCGACTGCCCCCGCAATCGCGACAGCCCCCAGGAGGCGCGGCAACACGCTGCGCACGAGCCAGCGTGCTCGGTTCACTCGCAGTTGCAGGCACGCGCGAACCAGCGCTAGCAACGCAGCGTTGTATGCCATCTGTGGGTCGCCACCTAACACGATCACGGCCAGGACCAGACCGAAACCAGCAGTGGCCCAAGAGCTGGTGTGGGCGATCATGCGGTCGGACAATTCGATGGCCAGTGGCAGCCAGGCGGCGCCCACCAGGAAGACGACATTACAGTATTGGAAAAGAACGCTTCCGCCGAAGGCATAGGACAGCGTAGCGAGCCCGGCGGCCAGTTGGCTGGCGCCCCAATATCGAGCCAGCCGGTAGCTTGTTGCCGCGGCCAGCCCGACATGAGCAACGATGTACAGGTTGTATAGCCACGTGTAATCCAGCGGCAGCGCAAAGAGCAGCTTGCCGGGATAGAACACGCTGGATGTGTTCTCGGCCAGCAGCGGTACGCCGCTATTCTCGTACGGGTTCCACAAAGGCAACCGCCCGGCGCCCCACTCCCCTCTGATGTACTCAAACAGCGGGTGGTAATAATGCGCCGCGTCGCGGAAAGGAAAGCTGGCCTCGCCGGCTAGCGCAGGCGCAAACAACCACACCAGCACGGCGGCTGCCAAACCGAACGAGAGCAGGAACGGCTTCAAAAGAATGCCCTGGGAGAAACTGCGCGACTTGCGATGAGTCTAGCAACCGGCGCGCAACAGCCGAAGCGGCTGATTTTCCGATCGGGCCGGAATGCCAATGGCAACCGCGTCAGGTGGCCAGGCGATAGAGCTCGTAAAGTTCGCGCTCGAGAGCGTCAAAGTCGGCCGCCTGCCGTCTCGGCCTATTGCCGGTGCAGCACTTCGCGGCCAGAACGCACACAATCGAGCACGCAGATACCGCCAGCGGCAGCCCAAACTCTAGCGCAGCATCCACCTGGCCCGCACCCACCCGCGGGCCATTTAAGACACCGAGAGACGCCAGGGTTCGCTCGATGGTACCGTCGTCAAACTCACCGCCTGCCGCCGAATCTGTCCCGCTTGGCAGCTCTGTGAGATTCAGAAGCACAAAGAACCTGCGGCCGGTGCCACATACCAAACCGGGCGAACCAAAATGCCCGAGATGATTCCATTCTTCGGCGCCACGCGCAAGCTTCGTTGAATCGGAGCGATGCGTAGCGCTAGAAAATCATTGAAGCCGGTACGGTGGGTCCACGTGGCGAAGATAGTTCGCCACCGGGGCGGCATCGCACCCGAGGCCGGCAACCGAGCGCTTCTCCGAGAATCGATCGGTCACCGCGCGCGGGCGGCTACCCGAATTTGACCGCGCGCTTGCAGCTCCAGCCGGTCGCGGATCGCCAGAAGCTCGTCGCTGTTGGCCTTGCGCGTTCGCGCCTGGGCGAGTTGCTCGGCCGCGACTTGCGGGTCGAGCGATGCGGCTGGAACGGCTCGATTGGTGAGGACCGAGACCACGTTGTCGGCGACTTGCACGAATCCACCGTCGACATAGTACCGGCGCGAGTGGCCCGAATTGACAAGCCGCAGCTCGCCAAAGCCCAACCGGCCGATCAGCGGGCTGCGGCCGGGCAAAATTCCGATCTCCCCGTCATAGAGGGGTAGCGCCACAAAATCCACCTGCTCGTCCAGGATCGTGGATTCGGGCGTGACGACGATGCACTCGATCTGCGGCATGACTTGTGGATGCTCCTCGCAACTTAGGCCTGGGCGGCCATCTTCTTGGCTTGTTCTTCCGCCTGCTCGATCGGTCCCACGTACATGAAGGCCTGCTCGGGCAGGTGGTCCCACTTGCCATTGGCAATCTCTTCGAAGCTGCGGATCGTATCGTTGAGGGGTGTGATTTCACCGGGTTTACCGGTAAACACTTCGGCCACCAAGAACGGCTGCGACAAGAAACGCTCCATGCGACGGGCGCGGTGCACCACTAGCTTGTCGGCTTCGCTCAGCTCGTCGACACCCAGAATGGCGATGATGTCCTGCAATTCGCGGTAACGCTGCAGGCTGGTCTGCACCTGGCGTGCAACCCGGTAGTGGCGTTCGCCCACATATTGCGGGTCGAGAATGCGGCTCGAGGAGGCCAGCGGATCGACCGCCGGATAAATACCTTTTTCAGTGATCGAACGCTCCAGGTACAAGAACGCGTCGAGCTGACCGAACGCGGCCGCCGGAGCGGGGTCGGTCGGATCGTCGGCCGGCACGTACACGGCCTGCACCGAGGTGATGGCCCCCTTCTTGGTCGACGCGATGCGCTCCTGCAGGGCCCCCATTTCCGTGGCCAGCGTGGGCTGATAACCCACGGCCGAGGGCATGCGGCCCAACAGCGCGGAGACTTCGCTGCCGGCTTGCGAAAAGCGGAAGATGTTATCGATGAATAGCAACGTGTCGGCGCCGGTCGTATCGCGGAAATACTCGGCCATCGTCAAAGCCGAGAGCGCCACGCGCAAACGGGCCCCGGGCGGCTCGTTCATCTGGCCGAACACCATGCAGGTTTGCTCGATGACTTTGCGGCCTGTGTCGCCGATCGCGGCTTCCTGCATTTCCAGCCACAGGTCGTTGCCTTCGCGCGTGCGCTCGCCGACCCCCGCAAACACCGAATAACCACCGTGGGCGCTGGCGATGCGGGCGATGAGCTCCGTGAGAATAACCGTTTTACCGAGCCCTGCCCCGCCGAACAGGCCTGCCTTGCCACCGCGGACAAACGGCGTGAGCAAGTCGATCACCTTGATGCCCGTCTCGAACAGCTCGGTCTTGGTCGAAAGATCAACGAGCGGCGGAGCGTCGCGGTGGATGCTCCAGCGCTCTTCAGCGTCAACCGGTCCGCGGCCATCAACCGGATCGCCGATCAGGTTGAACACGCGGCCGAGCGTTGCCGGACCCACGGGAACGGTTACCGGAGCGCCGGTGTCGATGCATTCCTGTCCGCGCACCATGCCGTCGGTGCTGCCCAGCGCGACGCAGCGCACGCGACCGCCGCCCAAGTGTTGCTGCACTTCGCCGGTCAGGTGGACCTTGACGCCTTTGTGCTCGGACGAAACCTTTACGGCGTTGTAGATGGCCGGCAGGCGGTCTTCGGCGTATTCGACGTCGAACGTCGAGCCGATGACCTGGGTTACGTGGCCCACATTTGCCGTCGAGGGTTGATGGTTCGTGATGGTTGCCATGCTTGACTTCTAGTTTGGAGTGAAGAGATTTCTCGTGTGATTCTTGCGCGCGTCTAGCTTTTCAAGGCCTCGACGCCACCGATGATTTCCATGATCTCGCCCGTGATCTGCGACTGGCGTGCGCGGTTGTAAGCCATCGAGAGCTGCCGGATGCGATCGCCTGCGCTCTTGGTGGCCGCTTTCATCGCCACCATGCGGGCAACCTGCTCGCTGACAGCCGCGTCCAGGAAGCACTTGAAGAGCTTGACCTTGAAGCTGGTCGGCACAACCTCTTCCAAGATGCTCTCGGCCGATGGCAGAAACTCGTACTGCGCTTGCGCCTTGGGTTCGCCGGCTTCGGCTCCCTCCAGGGCGCCCAGGGGCAACAGCGTCTCGACCATCACCGACTGGCGGGCGACATTCTCGAAGCGCATGTACGCGACGTCCAGCCGGTCGAGTTGACCGGCCGCGTAGCTCTCGAGATACCGGTTGGCCAACAGCTCTACTTGCTCGAAGCTCGGCCGGTCCTCGAAGTGGGTGTAGGTTTGCGTCACGGGGATATTGCGGAACTTCGCGGCCGCGATGCCCCGCTTGCCCGAGATTTCCAGTGACAGCTCGGTCACCTGGCTGCGTAGCTCGTTGAAGCGGGCGAAACCGGCCCGTTGCACGTTGCCGTTATAGCCGCCGCACAATCCGCGGTTGGCTGTCAGAACCAACAGCACGGCGCGCTCGACCTTTTCGCGGCCTGCGAGCAGCGGATGCTGCACCTCGAGCCCGCTATTGGCCAAGTCGGCCACCAGTTGCGTGATGCGCCGCGTGTAAGCCGTGGCCGCGTGCGCGCGGTCCATCGCCTTCTTGAACCGCGCCGTCGCAATCAACTCCATCGTCCGCGTGATCTTGCGGATGTTGCGAATCGATTTGCGGCGCTTGTCGAGAGCTCGGGCTTTGGCCATGGTCCACGTCTAAACGGTTGCAAATATTCTCAACGAATCAAACGCATGCTTGCAGGATATTGGTAACTCACTCCGCGGCTGGCTTTCACTCCGGCCACAATGACCAGAATGGCATCCATGGCCCACAGCGCGGGCAGCAAAACAAACCCAATTCCGATGCAAAATGTCAGGGACAGGATTGCCGAATAAATCAGCATCGAAATTTGAAAGTTAAGCGATTCCCTCCCGCAAGCATCGATGAACGGGTGCTCTTTGCCTTTGATTAGCCACACAACGAGTGGCCCTAACACAACTCCCACAAACGGTGGAATGAAACCCAGTAGTGCCGCCAGGTGACAGAGCATTCCCCAATTGCGAGCGTCGTCGGTCAGCTCGCGAACTTCAATCTCGACGTGGTGCGCCGGATCGTCGCTCATCGGGGTCACACTCTGGCTGTGGCGGTGGAACTCTTACCCGCGTATTGCTTCTTAAACTCTCCAATCGCTTCGACGATGCTCTTCATCGCCGCATCGTCGAGGTCCTTGGTCTGCGCAATCTTGTCGCGCAACTGTGAATGCCGCTCGCGGATGTAGGTCAGGAACTGCTTTTCCCATGCGGCAACTTCCGTCACCGGCACCTTGTCCAAATGTCCCCGAGTCCCCGCGAAGATGATCAATACCTGGTCGACCACGTCCAGCGGCTCGTATTGGCCCTGCTTCAGGATTTCAACCATTCGATAACCGCGGTCCAAGCGCGACTGCGTCGCGGCATCCAAATCGGTTCCCAACTGGGCGAACGCCTCAAGCTCGCGGAAGGCCGCCAGGTCGAGTCGCAAACCGCCGGCCACCTTCTTCATGGCCTTCACCTGCGCGGCGCCACCCACGCGGGACACCGAGATGCCCACGTTCATGGCGGGGCGAATGCCCGCGAAAAACAAATCTGGTTGCAGGTAAATCTGCCCGTCGGTGATCGAAATCACGTTGGTCGGAATGTACGCCGAGACCTCGCCTTCCAGCGTCTCGATGATCGGCAGCGAAGTCAGCGACCCGGCCCCCAGCTCATCGCTTAGCTTGGCCGATCGCTCGAGCAAGCGGCTGTGGGCATAAAACACGTCGCCCGGATACGCTTCGCGGCCTGGTGGCCGCCGCATCAACAACGACAACTGCCGATAGGCCGCCGCCTGCTTCGATAAATCATCGTAAATGATCAGCGCGTGCTGGCCGCGATACATGAAGTACTCGGCCATCGACGTGCCGGCGTACGGCGCCACGTATTGCAGCGGCGCGGGATCACTGGCACTGGCCACGATGACGGTCGTGTAGTCCATCGCGCCCTTGGAGCGCAGGATTTCGATCACGCCCGCGATGGTCGACTCTTTCTGACCGATGGCGACATAGAAACACTTCACGCCGGAATTGCGCTGATTGATGATGGCGTCGATGCAGATGGCTGTTTTGCCTGTCTTGCGGTCGCCAATAATGAGCTCGCGCTGCCCACGGCCGATAGGCGTCATCGAGTCGATGGCCTTGATGCCGGTCTGCATGGGCTCGTGGACGGGCTTGCGTTGGGCGACGCCGGGCGCGACCGTTTCCACGTCGCGGCGCTCGGTGGTGACGACAGGGCCCTTGCCATCCAGCGGGTTGCCGAGCGGATCGAGGACGCGGCCCATCACGCCTTCGCCCACCGGCACGCTCAACAGTCGGCCCGTGCTTTTGACCTCGTCACCTTCGGTGATGCCCAGGTAGTCGCCCAAGATGATCACGCCGACCGAGTTTTCCTCCAGATTGAAGGCCAATCCGGTGGTCCCATCGGGAAACTCGACCATCTCGCCGGACATCACGCCCGACAGACCATACACGCGGGCGATGCCGTCGCCGACTTCGAGCACGCGACCGACCTCGCGCACGTCGATTCGGGAACGATAGTTTTCAATTTCCGCCTGAATGACGGAAGCGATCTCGTCGGCTTTGAATCTCATGGACGCTCCTAGTGATCATCTGCTCGCGGACCTGCTCGAGTTGCCTGGCCAGCGAACCATCGTAGACGGTATCTCCCACGCGCAACATGATTCCGCCGATCAAGGCGGGATCGACTTCGGCTTCGATTTTGGGTTCGCCGCCGAACAGCTTTCCGAGCGAATTGCGCAAGGATTGCGACAAGCCATCCTGCACCGGAGTAGCCGTGCGCAGGTGGACCAACACGCGGCCACGCAGCTCGTCATACATCCGCACGACTTCGCGCTCGATTGGCCGCACCAGATCGAGCCGCTCGTGGCGGCTGAGCACTTTCAGAAAATCGAGCAGGGTATCGGAAATTTTGCCGCCCAAAACCTTGTCCAGTAGCTGCGATTTTTCCTCCTGCGACACCAGCGCCGAAGCCAGCACGGCGGCGAAGTCCGACTGCTGGCCGAACAAATCGGCCAGTCCCCCGAGCTCCTCGACCAAGGCGTCGGTGTGGTGCGATTTTTCGGCCGCAGCCAAGAAGGCCTTGGCATACAGTGCCGCCACCTGCTGAGCGCCGACGTCGATCCCCTGCGACTCGGGCGTTTTCTTTGTCGGTTCTTCGCTTTGGAAGCGGTCAGCCATCCTCGAATACCTTCCGAGCCTTAGTTAGCGCTCGCACTGGTAGCGGCGAACTTGCCCATGGCCTCTTCGATGAGCCGCGCGTGATCGGCCGCCGAAAGCTGTGACTTCAGAATCTTTCCGGCCAGCTCAACCGCCAGGTTGGCGCTTCGCTCGGCCAGCGATTCGATGGCCTGGTCGGTCGCCGACTCGATGTCGCGCAGCGCGCGATCTCGTTCGGCTTCCGCGCCGGCTTTCGCTTCGGTCAAGATCGCTTGCTTCGCGCGCTCCGCATCGCGGCGCGCTTCTTCCATCATCGCTCGAATTTCGTTAGCGGCACTGGCGAGCTTTTGCTCGTACTCCGCTAACAATTGCCGCGCCTGCGTGTGATTCCGCTCGGCCTGCGAGATGTGGTCCGCGATGCTCTTCTCGCGGCCATCCAGCGCCGAGAGAATCGGTCCCCAGGCAAACTTCTTGAGCACCGCCAACAGGACCACGAACACTACAAGTGTCCACAGGGCCAGGTCTGGATCGACCGACAAGGGATCGGTGTCCGCGCTGGCGTGGCTCGGATCCGTCGACGCAGCGTGGGACAGGCTCTCCTCCGCCTTTTGGATCTCGCTCTCCACGTCCGCCGCGGCGATCGCGCCCGCCGGAGCGCATAGCGCGCAACCGATGGCCAACCACAAAGCCAACCGAGCCAAGCTCATATTGCCTCCACTTATCGATCTCTAGCAGGCCGTAGCGATGGAAAACGGCACGGAGCAGGGCCTAGACGCCGGAGGAATTGAACAACATGCACACGATCAACGCGAAGAACGTTGCCCCTTCGATCAGAGCTGCCGAAATGATCATGGCCGTTTGCACGTTGCCGGCCACTTCCGGCTGGCGGGCCATGCTCTCCACCGCGCTCGAGCCAATCTTGCCGATGCCATATCCCGCGCCCAAAATCACGAGCCCGGCGCCAATCGCCGAACCAAGATTCATCGGACCGGCCTTCGCCGCGGCGGCCGCGTCTTGCCCCATTGCGGGCGAAGCCACGAGAACAATGGCAAAGCACATCGCGGCAACTTTTACGAAACTGTTCACTAGTGGGTCTCCTCTAAAATACGTGCAGGTAAATTGTTTTTCTCATGCAGCGGTAAGCCGCCCACGCATCAGTGCGGATGGACAGCCATCCCGATGAACAACGCCGACAAGAATGTAAAAATGTAGGCTTGCAAAAACGCGACGAATAACTCCAGCAAACTCAGTGCGACCACGCCCAGCACGCTGGCCGGCGTCACCGCATACCACATCAGGCTCGAAGCGCTGGCGGCAATGAATGCCAGGATGACCGTCAGCACCAGGTGGCCGGCCATCATGTTGGCCAAAAGACGCATGGCCAAGATGAAGTGCTTGATGCACAGCCCGAGTATCTCAATCCCAAAGATCATCGGCTTGAGCACGATGGCGATCGGCGTGGGCAGATCCATGTGCGGCACCTGCGCCAGCCAGAATTTGATCGGGCCCAGCTTGATCATGCCGGCGATGATCACCGTTGCAAACGTCAACACGGCCATCGCGCCCGTGGTCGCAAGCGCGCCGGTAGCTGAGCCAGCCCATGGCACCAGCCCAAGCAGGTTGCACCCCACGATGAAGAAGAACACGGTTAAAAGATAGGGCAAGAAGCGATCGGCATCATGGTGGCCGATCGCGGGCCGGGCCACTTCGTCGCGAATGAACACCACCATCGCCTCGAGCGCGTTGGTTAAGCTGCCTTTGGGTGCATCGCCGCGCTTGATGCGCGCAGCAAGCCGCGTGAATAGCAGCACCACCACCACCGCCGCGACCAATTCCAGCACCATGAATTTCGTGAACTTCAGGTCGAAAGGCTCGATGCGATCGTCGATGGGCTTAAAGCCGGTGTGGATGACCGCGATCGGCTCTTCGGTCTTCAATAACTGCGGGATGTGGATTTTTCCGCCCAACACGCGCGGCAGCTCGAAATACTCCGCATCCTTCACGTGCCCAAGCAGATGAGTTTTGTCGAAGGGGTTGTGCGCATGAGCCTCTGCGTGGGGCGCGGCTGCCCCTGCACTGTCGTGCGCTGCAGTGTTGTCGTGCGCTGCGGTGTTGTGGTCGGCCATGACTCGTCAGATCGACTTTTCGGAGCCTTGAGTGCGAGAAACCTGGGCCAAGAGCAAGGTCGTTTCAATAGCCAAGGTGGCCATGTAGAAAACGAGCAGGTAGTAGATCAAGCCGGCTCTGGCCAACTCGGGAGATTTGAAGTGCAGCGCGACTCCGACCATGAGAGGCAGAACTGTGCGCGTCGACATTGAGAAGAACATGCGCTTCAGCACGCCCGCGGAGCCCGGAAAGGCAGCGCCAATGGCCAGACCCAACAGAGCGCCGAATAGACACAGGCCCGCGCCCAACGCCTCGGCCACCAATCCCATCGGGCCAGCGATTTGGTAGGCGACCGGCGCCAGCGCAATCCACAAGCCGCACAAGAGCGCGGTGGTCAGGCCAGCTTGAGCGGGCAAGCTCAAGCCGGCGAGCTTATTCCAGAACATTGCGTCACGACTGGCCGACATCTTTCCGCCCGACATCTTCCTGCCCGACATCTTCGTGGCTGTCGACTTGCTTGCCGCCCGGCCCTGTGCGCTTATTGGCGATCCGCATCAATTGCAGCCCGGCCAACGTGCCTCCCAGGGCAAATCCAACTATCAGAAACAAACCCCGTGTGCCGAGCCGTTGATCGACCCAATATCCCAACAGCCCTGGAACGACCATTTCAGCGGAAATGGTCATGATCGTCGCCGACCACTCGAAGGCGATCGCCATAGGCGACCGGTCGTCTTGGCGCCCTGGCACGTCGCGGGCCTCGCCTCTGGGAGCGACCTAAACAAGGTACCAGCCGCCCAGTCGGAGCCTCGGCCGCTCAGTGTTTACAAAGCCGTAAGGGAATTTAGTCAATGGTCGATCAAGGGTCAACGGCCCACAACCTAAATTCGTGTTTTTTTTCACAATCTATTTCCAACCTCTCAAGTGATGCGAGTTTATGGATCGAATTTGAAGACCGAAACCGAGCGATCAGCAGCCTCGGCGAACGTCGCTGCGGAGCCGCGAAACAGGTTGCTGCGCGCGCGGTTTGAACCGTTCCGCAACCGCGCGCGCAGCGCGACTTAGCAGACCGTGCCAATTCCTAAAGCTAGCAGGCGCACCGGATTTCGCTGCTTGCTGAATTGCTAGCCCGTTGCGTTTTTTTAGCCCTTCGATTAGAGTACACGGGTGCGAGGTTGTCGTGCTCCCCAAGGCCTCACACGCCCCAAAGAGTGCCCACCTTGGTGGATTTGGACGTTTTGCGACGTTGGAGGCGGACCCCCCAGAACCGCCACCGTCGCAAGGAGTTGCGTCTGCTTCCATCTCCGGTCATTTTCGCGAAGTTGTCATGACGCCGTTGCCGGTTCCGGCCCTGCCGTGACCGTCGGTTGCGTCACCTCGTGCGGCTAAGGACTGCCCCGAAGGGTTCGAGCGTTTCCAGTCACGGACGACGCTCAATCCAACGACTTTCCTGTCCGGCGAACGGTGCTTATGAGAAGCACTGCTCGCGGGCAAATGCGGAGGCAAGTCCTTTAATGACGCCAGCAACTCTCAAGTCCTACTCTCACAAAGATTTGGCCCAGATGGCCAAACAAGGTGGCGTGCGTGGTTGGCACAGCATGCGAAAAGACCAATTGGTCAAAGCGCTGCTGAGCTCCTCCAAGCCCAAAGCGGCCACGAATGGCAAGAAGCCCACGGTCGCCGCTCCGGCGCGCCGATCGAGCGCCGCCAAGACGGTGCCGCGCACGGCCGCTCGCAAACCAGGCTCGCCGCGCGTGCAACGGCACCTCAGTCAGATCCGCGCCAAGCTCGAGCGTTCCAAGAGCCTGGCCTCTGAAAATGGCAAGTCCAAGAAGGGAATCAAGGAGCGCATCGTGGTCATGGTGCGCGATCCCTATTGGCTGCACGCCTATTGGGAAATTCGTCGCCAGAGCGTCGAGCGCGTTCAGGCGGCCATGAGCCAGGATTGGCACAATGCACGCCCCTACTTGCGGCTTCTCGAAGTTTCCGACGCGGGTAGCTCAAACGGTTCCGAGCGCGTGGTGCGCGACATCGAAGTTCACGGCGGCGTGAGCAATTGGTACGTCCACGTCGACAACTCCCCGGGCAACTATCGCCTCGAGCTCGGTTACATGGGCAGCTCGGGCCGCTTCTACTCGCTCGTCCGTAGCAACATCGTCAACACGCCCGAGCCGGGCAGCAGCGATGCGATTGACGAAAACTGGACCGACGTGGCCGAGAACTTCGACAAGATCTATGCGATGAGCGGCGGCTACTCAACGGACAACAACAGCCTCGAGCTGCAAGAGTTGTTTGAAGAACGCCTGCGCCGCCCAATGGGCTCGCCCATGGTGACCCGCTTTGGATCGGGAATGGAGGGGCTGTTTACCTCGGCTCAGGACTTCAAGTTTGAAGTTGACGCCGAGATGATTATCTATGGCGTGACCAGCCCGAATTCGCACGTCAGCTTGCGCGGCGAGCCGGTTCGGCTGCGCTCGGACGGCACGTTTACGGTGCGGATGAGTTTGCCCAACCAGCGGCAGGTCATTCCGGTCGTGGCCAGCGCCGCCAACGGCGGTGAGCAGCGTACGATCGTGCTCGCCGTCGAGCGCAACACCAAGGTCATGGAACCGGTGCTTCGCGAAGCCAACGACTGATTGCGGTTGCCCCGTTTTCCATTCACATGCCAACCGCCTTCGAGCGGTCCAGGGGCATTTGCACTCGCGCTTCGACCCGCCGGCTGACCGCGCTTGGGATGCCGGGTCACCCTCCCACCGCGTAGCAGCCTCGTATAGACTTACCTGCTGGGTCCTGGTGGGGTCTCTAGCGCGCGAGCCTGGGCGTGAGCAAGGACATTTCGCAAACACTCGAAGGCTGGGATTACGACCCCGATCGAATCTCGGTCCGCATCGTGCCGGGCGCGGACGGCCGCGACAAGATCCAGCTCCGCCTGGATTTGGGCCTCTTGCAGATGGAGTTCGACGGACGCCCGGATGGCAAGCGCCCGGCCGGCTGCCCGTCATGGCTCGATCACTACCAGCGGCAGCAGCGCGAGCATGACGAGCGCAACCCGGATGGCCCCCCTTTCATGCTCGAAAGCGAGGACTGCGTGCGCTTGTTGCGCGAGGGCGTCCAGTACTATCACCGCTACGTGAGCTTTTGGCATCTGGAGCGATATGAGCTCTGCGCCCGCGATACAAGCCGCAATCTGCGGCTGTTTGCTTTTGTGCGGGAACATGCCCGCAACATGAAGGACAAGCTGCAATTCGACCAGTGGCGGCCCTATGTCACGATGATGCACGCGCGGGCCGTGGCGACTCCGCTGTTGGGCCTCAAGCAATACCAGGCGGCGCTCGGCGCCATTGACGCGGGCATTGTTTCGATTCGCAGCTTTTTGCGCGAGTACGATCAATTGGAAAATGCCGACAAGTGCAACGAGCTGGTTTATTTGCAGCACTGGCGGGACGAGATCGCGAACCAGGAATCGGACGGCGACCCCACCGAGGTTCCCTCCGACCCCTTGATTGGCCTGCAATCGCAACTGGACGAGGCGATCAGCGAAGAGCGGTTCGAAGACGCCGCCCGGCTGCGCGATCGCATCCGCAAGCACTCCAGCGGTCCTGGGGCGACGCCGGGTAGCGGCATGTAGAGGATGGCCGGCTTGCCTTGGTCAATCAGCGGTTTTTCCTGGCTGAAAAGGCACCCCAGAGCGGATAGTGGCACCGATTTTGGCGCGCTTTGACACGCCGAAAGTGGCTATTTACAATCGGTTTAGGCGCTGTCCAAGGCGTTTTGCTGGCATGAGCCCAGCCGCCGCCGCGAGAGGCTTTGCGGCAGTTTTCGCCAATTCACGTCTCGCCTACGAATTGCGCGTGCTCACGCGAAACCGGTAACAGTCGAGGTGCGGCAAGGCGGCGCACCGCGGAGGAGATTCGTTCATGGCTGCTCGCGAAAATCAAGGGCTGCAAATCGCCCTGATCATCTTCGTGATTCTCACGATCATCTTGATTGTGACCACTTACATGTTCTTCAGCTCGTACCAGAAGGTGAACGAGGCCAACAAATCGCTGATCGCCGAAAACGCCAGCAAAGACACCGCGGCTCGCACCGCCAACGAGGAGAGCACCGCGCTTAAAAATCTGATCGGCGCCGCCGCCAGCGACAAGACCGCCGAGGCCGAAGCCCGCACCAAAAAAGACATGGAAGCGTATGGCAAGGGAATTCCCGAAGCCAACCGCAACTATCGCTTCTTGGTAGAGCATCTGGGCGGCGAACTGAAGACGGCCAACACGCGGATCGCCGAGCTCACCGGGCAGAACACCAGCTTGGCTGAGAAAATTAAAGCGGACGAAGCCGCCAAGGCGGCCGAGATCGCCAAGTACAAGGAAACGCTCGAGAAAACCGCCGCCGATCTCAAAGCCGAGCGTGAAAAATTTACGCAGGATCGAGACACGATAACCAACGACAAGACCGAGCTGGTAAAGAAGTTCGACTCCAAGCGCAAGGAGGCCGAAGAGCTCACCAGAAAGACGAGCGCTCAAATCGCCGTGCTCAATGAAGACAAGTCCAAGCTGCGCGGCACGCTCGACCGCATTAACGACGAAAAGCTGCGATCCGAAAAAGCCAACGAAGTACCCGATGGCAAAGTGACCTGGGTCAACCAGTCCCAGCGCGTGGTGTGGATCAACTTGGGCACGGCCGACGGCTTGCGGCGGCAGACGACCTTTAGCGTGTTCGACCGCGAAGATTCGAATCCACGCCAAGGCATGCAAAAGGGCAAGATCGAGGTCGTCAGCTTGAAGCAGATTCACATGGCCGAAGCCCGCATTATCGAGGACAACTTGTCGAACCCGATCATGCCGGGCGACAACATCTTTTCGCCGACTTGGGAGCCAGGCCGCACCGAGCATTTCGCCTTGGCGGGCTTCATGGATATCGATGGAGATGGCGCGGATGACCGGCAGCGCGTGAGAGATTTGATCTCGATGAACGGCGGCGTCATCGATGCCGAGGCAAGCGAGACCGGCAAGACCGGCAAAATGTCGATCAACACCAAGTACATGGTGCTGGGCGATCCGCCCAAGGCCGGCGCCGATGGCAAAACCGACGCGATCGCGGCTTACACCGAGATGTACGACGAAGCGAAGAACTATGGCATCAAGACCATGCCGGTCGGCGAGTTCTTGAACTACATGGGCTACAAGCCGCAAGAGCGCACGGTCCGCATGGGCCGCGACGCCAATGCAGCCGATTTCAAGCCACGCTTGCCAGAAGGCGTGCAGCGCAAGATGCCGACCAATTTGCTGCGTAACGATCCGGCAATCCGGCGTACCGCTCCCCCGCCCCCGTCACCCTCGTCACCCTGAAAACTCGTCGATCTAAAGAGCAGCCACGCGCGATGCGGCGCTCCGATCTCGCGTGGCGCTTGCATCCACCAGGCGGCACTGCAAAATTGACTTCGGATGCACATCCGCAGGAGACACGTGGGATGATGGCGAGTGTTGGCGTGCCGCTCGACGCGGGCGAAGTCCTGAACCGCGAGTTTCTCGAAATCCGGGCGCGGCTGCTGCAAATCGCGGCCTCGCTCGATCGGATCGACCGGGCGGGGTCCGTGGAAAAAGACCCTCGCATGGATGGCATCCGCCGATCGCTCGAGATCTTGGCTGCGAGCGACGCCGACAGGGCCGAGCAGATTCAGCTCGTCTTCTCGCGCTCCTACCACCCCGGCTGGCGAGCCACCTTCGAGAATTCGAAAGGCCCCTGAGGCTTCCACGACACGGCAATGTACTACTTCGATCCTCACATCCACATGGTCTCGCGCGTCACCGACGACTACGAGACGTTGGCCAAGATGGGCTGCGTCGGGATGAGCGAGCCGGCTTTCTGGGCCGGCTTCGACCGCGGCAGCGTGGATGGCTTTCGAGATTATTTTCGCCAGCTCACCGAGTTCGAGCCCAAGCGCGCCAGCTGGTATCGGGTGCAACACTATACCTGGCTGTGCATCAACGCCAAGGAAGCCGAAAACGTCAGCCTCTCGCGCGAAGTGATCGCCATGATTCCCGAGTTTCTCGACCGCCCCGGCGTGCTCGGGATTGGCGAGATCGGGCTCAACAAGAACACGAAAAACGAAGCCACCGTGTTTTGCGAGCACTTGGACCTCGCCGCCAAAACGGACGAGCAGATCCTGATCCACACGCCGCACCTGGAAGATAAATACCAGGGCACGCGCATGATTCTGGACATGCTGTGCGATGACTCGCGCATCAATCACAGCCGTGTGCTGGTGGACCACGTCGAGGAACACACGATTCGCGCCGTATTGGACGAGGGCTTTTGGGCCGGCATGACGCTCTATCCGGTTAGCAAATGCACCCCGGAGCGGGCCGTCGACATGATCGAGATGTACGGGCCCGAGCGGCTGCTGGTCAATTCGGCCGGGGATTGGGGGCCCTCCAAGCCGACGGCCGTCCCGGATTTCATCCTGGCCATGCGGCTGCGCGGCCATAGCGAGTCGCTGATCCGCCGCATCGTGTACGAGAATCCGCTACGGTTTTTCAGCCAGAGCCGGAACTTCGAATTCACGCCGCCCGAAGTCGATCAGCCCGCCTCGCTCTGAGGAGCCCCCGCGCGGGCTGCCCTGGGCGTTTCCAACGATTAGAATGGCCGGCACATCCAGTTGTGCTCTCCAGCCATCTTTCGCAGGAAAGGCTCACGATGCATTCTCGCATTTTCAAATTGCGCTCGCGGCGAGTCGGCCGATGCGCTTTCGCGCTCGCCTTCTTGGTTCTGGCATTTGTCACGGCGCCTCACGCGGCCAGCGGCGCCGACGAAGCCGGCTTTAAGCCGATCTTCAACGGCAAGGATCTCGAGGGTTGGGATGGCAACCCGAAGTTCTGGTCGGTGGTCGATGGCACGATTACCGGCAAGACAACGGCGGACAACCCGACCAAGGGTAACACGTTTCTGATCTGGCGCCAGGCGCCGGTCGACGATTTCGTGCTGCGGCTCAATTATAAGATCGTGGGCGGCAACTCCGGCATTCAATACCGCAGCAAAGAGCTCGATAAGTGGGTCGTCGGCGGGTACCAGGGCGACTTCGAAGCCAAAGACACGTTCTCGGGCATCTTGTATGAGGAGCGCGGGCGGGGCATCCTCGCCAATCGCGGTCAGAAGGTCACCATCGATGCCGACGGCAAGCGGCATGAAGAACAGGTCGGCGATTCGGCGGCCCTGCAGGCCAACATCAAAAAGGAAGATTGGAACGAATACGAAATCACGGCCGAGGGCAATCATCTCGTTCACAAGATCAACGGCCAGGTCACGGCCGAGGTGTTCGACAATCAAAAAGACAAGCGCGCCGAAAGCGGCATTCTGGCCTTGCAATTGCACGCCGGCCCGCCGATGCAAGTGCAGTTCAAGGACATTCGGCTCAAGCGCACGCGCCTGGCCGACGGGCGCAAGAAGATCGTCATGGTGGCCGGCACGCCCAGCCACGGTCCGGGTGACCACGAGTTCAATGCCGGAACGAAGATTCTCGAGCGCTGCTTGCAAAAGACGCCCGGCGTTGTCGCGGCGGCGTATTACAACGGCTGGCCGGCCGACCCCACCGCGTTCGACAATGCTGACTCGATCATGCTGTATATGGACGGTGGGTCAGGCCACCCGCTGATCCAACGCAATCGGCTGGCCGAGATCGATCAACTGATGAAGCGCGGGGTGGGACTTTGCTGCGCGCACTACGCTGTTGAAGTGCCCAAGGAAAAAGGCGGTCCCGACCTGACCAAATGGATCGGCGGCTATTACGAGACCGGCTATTCGATTAACCCGCACTGGGATGCCGAGTTCGGCAAGCTTCCCCGGCATGCGACGACCGGCGGCGTGCAGCCGTTCAAGATTCGCGACGAGTGGTACTACAACATCCGCTTTCCCGAGGGCAGCGGAAACGTTGTGCCGCTGCTGGTCGCCACCCCGCCGGATGCCAGCCGCCGCACCGAGGCCGCCAAGAGCCATCCCGGCCGCGAGGAAGTCGTGGCCTGGGCCGTCGAGCGCCCCGATGGCGGGCGCGGCTTTGGGTTCACCGGCGGACACACGCACGCCAACTGGGGCAACGACAACTTCCGCAAGCTGATTTTGAACGCGCTGTTGTGGACCGCGAAAGCCGATGTACCGGCTCAAGGCGTCGAGTCCAGCGTCACGCCGGAACAGTTGAAAGAAAACCTCGATCCCAAGAAGAAGTAACCGGCTTGTCGCAGGGATTTCACCTGCGAGATCAGCGAGCCGGCTTGGAGGCCAGTGGCAGACTATAGCCCAAGGCGCCGATCACTTTCTGGTCCTTGTAGTTCGGGTGGCATAACGTGCACTTCTCCATGACGATCGGAATCGGCGTGGCGGCGCGCAAGAATGGCTTGCCATCCTTCTGAACCTGCTCTTCGAAATAGGTTTGCCCCGCAAGGAGCGCCTTGACGGCATTGGCTTCAAAAGCGTCCTGCGGAGCATTGTCGCCGTTGAGCGGGTCGCCGGTCGCATCGAGCAGACGCACTTCGTGCCATCCCTTGTCCTTCATGCCCTGGAACAGGACTTTGAAGGCCTCGCCGGCCGGCAGGTCTGACGATTCGTTCACATAATGCTTCGTGATCAGAACGATCGCCGTCTTGTAGATGTCGTCCAGTAGTTTGACTTCGCGGCGCGCCCGCTCCAGCTCCCCACTCTCCGCGGACGTCGATTTTTCGGCGGCTAGCGTGACGCTCGCGGCTCGATCGCCGGCAATGGCGGCCGCCAATACCAAAGCAGCCGACAAAAGTCCAAACAAGATCGGGCGGGACGTGAGTGGGATAGGCATGGGTGGAAATCCTCGTGGCAGGAGTGAAATGGCGGGCACGACCGTCAATACTGGATGTATAGATCCAGTATCTCGCCAGCCTAACGTGAGCTATACTGGATGTCAACATCCTATTTCTGGAGCTTCGCCGTGTTCTCGCAAACCGTCGAATATGCGCTGCGGGCCTTGGTGGCCCTGGCAGCCGAGGCAAATTGCCCGCAAACCACTCGGCAGTTGGCCAAGGTCACCAAGGTGCCGGGACCTTATTTGTCGAAAGTGCTCCAGTTATTGAGCAAGCAAAAACTCGTGGAGCCGCATCGTGGCGTGCGCGGCGGCTTTTCTCTCAGCCGCCCGCCCCGGCAAATCACAATTCTCGAGGCTGTCAACGCCGTCGAACCTATCGAGCGAATCCAGGTCTGCCCGTTGGGCCTCAAGGCACACGGCAAACGGCTCTGCCCGCTGCACAAGAAGATGGATGCGGCACTTGCCGAAGTCGAACGGGCCTTCGCGTCGACGACACTGGCCGACGTCCTGGCCGAACCCAGCGCCAGCGTGCCACTGTGCCCGTTTCCGCACGCGGTGCGCGCGTAGCGATGGTTTGCAGGCGCGCTTAAATTCCAAATTGCCGCAGCACGAGATCGCACACGTCGGTATCGGACATCGCGCTGCCGACAAGCACCCCTTTTTGCGAGCTCACGATAATGCCGCGCTGCGATTGATCGCGCGGCGGCGCGCCGTGCGAGCCCTTGGCGAGCGTGGCATCCAGCGGGATCGACTTGGTGGCCATGTCGAAGTGCATCTCGATCGGGTCGTAGCCCGGCTTGCGGTGGATATCCACCGTGCGCGCGAATGCGGGGGCTCGTGCGCCGTCGAGCCACCAATAATAGGCCTGCCAACTGTTGGGAGAGGAGACCAGAACAACCTCTCCGGCCCGCGCGTGGTCGAGCTCATATTTGGCGCGCTGCGGGCCGACCAACACTTCCTCGATTCCCTCGCGGCCGCGGAACAGTTCCGCCGCGCGGTCCACGTCCACCGGGTCGGCCACGAAGACATGCGAAAACTGATGGTCGACCAGGGCCCAGGCCCGGCTGGCTTCGAAGTCGATGAGCTCGCTAGCGCCTTCGGAGCGTACCGCGAGTAATCCCGCCTCGCGCAGCACGCGGTTGGGATACAGCACGTGCGTGACCGGCGTGATGGCATATTCGCTGGCGACGAGCCACAGCGGCTTCTCGCCATAGGCCGCCTCGATTCCATCGACGAGCGATGCGATGGCGCCATCCAGTTCGCCCAATGCCCCAGTGGCCTGCGGGCTGTCCGGCCCAAACTTCTGCGCCGCGTAGTCGAGGTGCGGCAAATAGATGTAGAAGAAGTTGGGCTTGAACTGCCTGGCGGCCCACACAGCCGAATCGCAAATCCACTGGCTCGAGCGAATGTTCGCAAGCGGCCCCCAAAAATGTTGCAGCGGAAAATGCCCCAGCGTGTCGCGCAAGGTGCCGTACATCTCCGTGGGCTTGGTGTAGCACCACAGCGACTCGCTGCCATCGGGATTGTGAATCGGCGCGGGCGTGCAGATGAAATCGGCGCCAGCGCCTTTGCTGTGCAGCGCAAACCACACCGCCGAAGTGATCGTTGAATCATGCTCGTGCAAGATGTCCCAGATCTGCGGCGCGAGGATGCACTCGTTCCAGGCCGTCCACATCTCGACTTCGTGCCGCTCGCGCCAATAGAACCCGTTGGCGATGACGCCATGCTCGCGCGGCAATTTGCCGGTCGTCATGTTGGCCTGCACGGGGCACGTCACGCAGGGGAAGCTGGGCACCAGGTTGATTTGATCCCCTGCCCCGGCCACCTTCGCAAGCGCAGGCATCTTGGCAAGGTCTTGCCCTCGCAGGCCAGGAACGGACAGCAACACGACTCGGTCAGGCATCGAAGGTCTCTAGATGGATCGTGGTGACTTGGGCGGGTCCGTTTTCGATGGCTGGCGATCGGCTCAGGAGGAGTCGTGGTGAGTCGCGAGGGTCCGCTATCGATGGCTGCCGAATAGGCTCAGGTGGAGTAAATCCAGCGGCCTAGCGCGATCGTCGGAACGAGCAAGGCCAGAATCGAAAGCGAATAGCTCAGATCGTGCACCGCCAGGCACGCCCCCGCGTCGATCACGATCAGCGACAGAATACAATACCTCACGGCCGATTGCACATTGCGGGGGTCAGGCGCAACGATCGCCCGCACGCATCGCCAGGAAACCAGCGCGGCCACCAGCAGCCAGAACACGCTCCACCGCGGCGGAACCAAGATGGGCGGCCACTCGTCGCCGCGAACCCAGTACATCAGCCGATCGAGCACCCCCAGCCCAGCCAGCAGCAGCACGAGTCCCAACGTCAATTGCCCACGCCCGCTTTCACGCGCCTCGCTGCGGGCAAAGACCGTCACTCCCGTGATGTAAATGCCGACGCCCAGGGCGACGCCCCAATGCACGGCGCTCCAATCATCTTGCGACGCGCTCATTCCCAATAACACGTTGAGCGTGCGGCACAAACCCATCACAAGCGGACCGACTGGCGTTTTCTTTAGCAGCCCGTCATAGGCCAAAACCGCGCCGGCCAGGCCACTTGCCACCAGGCCCGGCCGCACATCGCTGGCAAACCAGGTCGTCAGCCAGCCGAATCCGACGCCTGCCACGAGCAAGCCGGCGCCCAGCCGCATTGCCACAGCCTTGGAAACTTTGCCGGAGGGGATCGGTCGAAATGGACGCTCCGCGGCATCTTGCTCGAGATCGAAGACGTCATTGAGCACCATGCCCGCCAGGTACAAACAACACGAGGCCGCGACCAGCAGCGCCAGTTGTGGCCAGGCATCGAGCGAGTCATGCGTGAAGAAGAAGCCCAGCAGGATGTCGGCTGCCGCCGTGAAGACGTTTGGCGCTCGCAACAACTGCAGATAGGCGCGCATGTCGAGTCACGAACCAAAGCCAAGAGCGGTGCTCACGCCCGGTTTTCAACCGTCCCGCCAATTCGCGCGCCCGCGCCGTCGAGCGCGGCTACTTGCGCCTGCATAAACTGCAGGGCTTCGCGAGCCGCTTCTTCGGGACTGTCGATATAGGGATAGAGCTCGACCGTCAGCCAACCTTGATAGCCGGTCGCGGCAATCGCCCGCAAGGTGGCCGGGAAGTTGATGGCCCCACGCCCCGGGATCAGGTGCCGGTGCACGCGCGTGGCGGCGATGTCCTCCAGGTGATAATGCCGCGTGTGCGGCGCCATCTTCGCCACCCAATTCTCCGGATCTTCGCCCACGCAATAGGCATGGCCGATATCGAAGTTCAGTCCCACCCAAGGACTGTCGATGCGCTCCATGAACTCCAGGTATTCTTCAAACTTTTCAATGAGCAGGTCGGGCTCGGGCTCGATCAAAATCCGCACCCGTTCGTGCTCGGCCACCTCGATGCAGGGCATGAGCTCTTCGTAAAAGGTCTGCGACGCCTGCTGCCGCGTCTGCCCCTCGGCCAGCCGGCCGCCGGGCTCGGTGGTAATGCACGGCGCCCCCAGCTCCGCCGCCAATTGCAAGGCGCGCTTCGTGTGCTCGCGGCGGATGGCCCGGTAGTGCGGATCCGGATCGGTCCAGCCAGGATACCAGTAGGGCTGGCGCGGATCGGCGACCGCGTTCATCATGAACGCGTTCACGTTGGAAATCGTCAGCCGGTGCAGCTCGAGTTGCCGCCGAATCGACTCTTTACGTTCGGGCAGCAACCCGGCGGGCCAGGCATGTGGAACGTCGGCCAGGATCTCGATGCCGCTATAGCCAAGACTCGCGATCTTCTCGATCGTGGCTTCGATCGAGAAATGCATGAAAGCATTGGAGCTGAACGCAAGCTTCATGAACGGCAAGTCGGCCGGGGAAAGCGAAGGGCAAGTGGCGGAACCCCGATTGTACACTCCGCGCTAGCGGCATGTAACCGCCCTCGCTGCGAGCTGCCGCCCCCCTCGTGATCCGAGCGGAAAACACTGCCGCCGGATCATACAAGCCGCTCGCGGCGCGGCTATTTCTTCGCGGCGGGAGCGGCGGGCGCGGCGGCGGGCGCGGCGGCGGCCTTCTCACTGGCGACGCCTTGCCGGCCGGCGGCTTGTTGGTTCTGACTCAACAGGACGCGCTCCGCGCGAACGACAATTTCCATGTCCGCGTGGTTGATCGCCTTTTTGAGTGCGTCGAACGCGCGCGGCCCGAGCTCAGTGAGCCGCTTTTGCGCCTCTTCGCGCACGGAGTACTTTGCATCGCCCAATTGCGCGATTAACTGGTCCATTTCGCCGCTGATCTGGGGGTCGATGTTGAGCATGATGACCAGCGGCACGCGCACCAGCTTGCGCGGTTCTGGGAATACCGAAAGTGACAGCTTGGAATCGATCGCGGCGGGCTCCATGCGGCCAATCGCAACCAGCGCCTGGTTCTCGAGCACCAGCGGTCCAATTTGCCCCATCACCAATTGGACTTCATTCGTCGATAAGCCGGCCTTGGCCAAGCGCTGGCTGAGCGCATCGGCCACCGTCGACTTCGCCTTGGCCTGATCACCCGGGGCGGGGTCGGCCAACGTCACTTCGACACCCCCGGCGGGCGCGGCCGATTTCGCAGGAGTAGCTGGAGCGGCGGGAAGAGATTCCGCCGGCTTGTCCGCCTTCTTGGCAGGCATTAACTTTACTGTCGAGCCGAACAGGTTTGCTCCCGGCTTTGCGGCAGCCTTGGCGTCGGCCTTGTCCCCGTCCTTGGCGGCTGCCTTGGCCTCGGCGTCCACCTTCTTGGCAGGCGTCAACTTAACGGTCGAGCCGAACAGATTGGCTCCCGGCTTTGCGGCAGCCTTTGCGTCGGCGACGTCCGCCTTTGGCTTTTCATCTGCCTTCGGCTTATCGTCCGCCTTCGGCTTTTCATCGACCTTCGGCTTTTCATCGACCTTGGGCGCAACCGCCTTCGCGGCTTCCGCCAGCTTCGCGACGGACGCAGCGACAGCGGAGGCGTTTTTTGCAACAGCGGCGGCATTTTTTGCAACCGCTTGAGTGGCTGGGCTGAGCAGGTTGGTCTTCGCTTTGGGCAGCTCATCGATCCAAGCCGTTCTCAGACCGCCGGGCGTCGTGCGCACGAGCAGCACGTCCTGCAGCTTGCCGTCGGTAAGATTGGTCACCGTGAGCTTGTCCGGTCCCCCGTACAGTTGAATGGGGGCGGGAAAAGTCAATTCGGCGTCGTACGTCAAGAACCGTTCAGACCGCGCGCCCTGGCGGATGTAAAGCGCGTCGTCCCAAGCGCGCGGCTTGGTGAACCAATGCCCTTGTTCGACGAGGAGCAACGTCGCTTCGTCGTCCAGTTTCTCAAGCAGCGCCACGCTCGGGTTGCCGGCCCAACGCACGCGATTCGGCAAGGCTTCGGCCGTGGGCCAATGGCTGACCACGCTGCCACCGCGAACCCGCAGCTCCACATCCAGATCGGTCACCGGCTTGCCATAGAACGTGATCAGGCCGAAAGGCGCCGCGGGTCGTTTCACCACGCCGCTATTGGTGGCGCGCGAGCTCGCCACGCTCGATGGAAAGGGGGACGAGTAACGATCTCGAGCATTCGCCTGAGACCCAGAACCGTCGCTGATCCAAACGGACAACTCATGAACCGTGAACTCGCCAGTGGGCGGATCGGCGGATGCCAGCCGCGCGCCGCCTACCGCGAAAACGACTCCCAGCAGCCACACAACGGTGCGTGTCATTCGTTCGGTCTCGTCTGAAGGCGCCTGCAACAATGGATCATTTAGCACTACGGCGGATCAATCGTGGTTCGACCCACAGCACCCGATCGCCGATGTCGTCGTTCTCGCCAAAATCGACTTCCAACGTCAGCTCTTTGCCGCCATCCAGCGCCAGCTCGAGGTCCCGCGACTCTTGATCGGCGCGGAGGTCTTTTTCAGAGAATAGCTCTCGACCATCGAGCATCACGCGGCAGGCCACCCGCCCCCGCTTGGCGCTCGAGTCATCGAAGGCGAGCGTTGTCTTGAAAGCGACGAACTGCTCGTCAAGCGCGAAGGTGAGCCTCGCGCGCGAGTGCATCGCAATCGAGTGGCCTGGTTTCTTGCCTTTGAACGAGGGCGGATTGCCGTCGAACCCTTGGTTCGCGCCCCAGTGAATCACGCGGCCCAAATATGCCACCTCTTCCACGGCGCTAGGCTCCATGTCCGATAGGTAAGCCAGCTTTCCATTTCGCGTGCGGATTTCTGACAAGCTGCCGATGGGGATGGGCACCCGCCCGTGCCAAATCGTCTCGACGTCGCACGTCCCATCTTTCAAGCCGCGCCATTGCCCGAAAATCGAGTCGCCCGAGGCGAACGTGAATTGCTGGTAAGTCTCGCGAATCGGCGGGAGCTTTGGGCGGTCGGCAAACACCACGCCCAGCACGCGTTCCTTTTTGATCGAGCGATTCTCGTCCTTGTAGCGGACGCTCAATTGCTCGTCGGTTACGCCCTGCACGCTGCCTGTGATCTGGGCCTTGCTTCCGTCGGGCGCCACCAGAAAAACCTTGTCCTCGCCGCCCGGGGCCGACAGTTGTTTGTCGAAATCGGCGCGCGAACCGTCGGTGTCCGGATTGCCAAGCCACACGCCATTGATGTGCAGCGTCGGCAAATCCAAATCGGCGCTCCATGCCGAGCGCAGCTTGAGCGACTCGGCGCTCAGACCGGCCAGGCTGCCTTGCAATCGGCCCCCGCCTGCCAGGAAAACTTCGCTGCTGGCGGCCGCCGCTTGCGTCGACGTTTTCGGATCGCTGGCCGGTTTGTCGCCCGGCTTTGCCGCCGCGTTCAATTTAGCCTGGTCACTTGTGTGCGTGGTCGCGGTGACGGCCGCCTTGGACGTGGAGCCGTCTTCATACGTGAAGGTCGCCTCCAACTTCATTCCAAAACAGTCGTCTGTCGGCGGGTCCAAGTACAAGTCCGCTTGCGGGGACAACTCCGATCGCTCCATGGCGAGCCGCCAGTGGGGCGAATTCGAGGTATCCAGCCGCCAGGCGCGCAGTTGCTTCGGCAGCCGACACACGACGAGCACCTGCATCACGGGCTTTCGCTCGAGCCGCTGCGCGCGGATATGCAAGTCCTGGATGCCGTTGCCGCCCGTGGCCGCGCCGACCTGCGCCAGATCGTGGTTATCTTGCCCGATCCACTCGAGCCCGTCGGACCCGGAAGCTGCAACAGGGCTACTGCTACTGGCAAACTGGACTAGCTCCAGATCCGCCAGGTCGAAGGTCCGTGGAGGATCGGTTGCGATCGTCAACTTGCCCTCAGCCAATCCGGCAACGGGACCTGCAAGTTGCTCTCCCTCGGCCGTGGTCACGGTCGCCGTGATGGCGGGTGCGCCCGCCGGGTCCGCGCCCGCCACGATGCGCGCAGCCACAAGCCACGCCGTTACCAGCAGTAGGCATGATCTCAAATTCATTTATCGCTCTTCGTTGCTCGGTCGGGCTTGCTCGGCGGAGCTGGCTCGGCATCAGGTTTGGGTTCCGGCGCCGTTTCGCTAGCCGGCTTTTCTTCAGCCAACCTGCGGTAATAGCGCTCCAGAATCGGCTGGTAGTGCGGCGGAAAGCCTTCGGTCATCGATTGCAGAATCTGTTGCCGCTTGTGGACAGGCAATTCGCCCCACGAGCCGCCCCGGCGATTGGGCGCGTGCAGCGGGCCCGAGCCGCCCGGACCTGCCGTGATTCTGGAATCGTTAAGCGGTTCATCGGGATTCGCGCCACCGGCGCCTTGCTGCTGCCGGCGCTGCTCAAACAGCTTGATCAGCGCATCGAGTTTATCCGTGGCGTCTTTCTGTTTCTGTTGCGTGGGTTTGTCGGTCAGTAGCTTTGCCAATCTGCCGCCCGCGACTTGCATGTCGACGATGACGTCGCCGAGCGGGTCGAGCTCGTCTGGATCCTGGCCGCGCGCGGTTGCGACGATGGCCAGCGAAGCGGTCGCAATAAGGGTAACCAGCAATCTTTGGTGGGTGTTCATTTTCATGCTCGTATGAAAAGCGTTGAACGAACCAGTAATCATTGTGCTTCGGGAATCTCGTCTCCGCGCTGCTCGGCGAGCCGCTCCGTGGCATCGCGAACATCCTCTTGTCGTCCTTCGATCTCTTCGATCCGCTTCCGCAGGGCGGCCGTCAGCGCGGGCGTGGTGCGCTTGGCCTCTACGTCCTTGGTGCTTTGGTGAACGCGGCTTTGCAGCAGCCGCAGCATCTTCAACTCGGAGATGATGCGGTTTTGTTCCTTGCGCTGGTCCTGGATCGAGTTTCCGCCGCGACGCCCCGTACGGCTGTTGGCATCGGACATTTCATTCACGACCGCCAGCATCGCCTTGAGATCGGTTTCGATCTGTATTTCGGCGGCCACGACCTCCTCGGAGGCATCCCCTTCGGCTAGCGACATCTGCACGCTATCGGTTGCGTCGCGGACGGCCGCGATGGCGGCTGGCAACGCGATTCCAAACTCCGTCTCTTCGACCACGTTGATGAGCTCCTGCGCAACATCGGTAATCCGCTCTTCGCGCTTGGCCAAGGCCGCCATGCCCGCCAACGCCTGGCGCGAACCCTGCTTCACGCCCGCCTGCACGGCGCTCGTTCGCTCGCGGACCGCCGTCTGTTCCTCGAGCATCAACGTCAGCCCATCTGCAACTCGCTTCTTGACCTCGCGGCGGAGCTGACGGGCCAGGCGTTCCGCCTCTTCCGCCAACAGTTCTTCAGCATATTTCAAAGCCTCGAGCGCGCGGCCCTGGTCCGCGTTGGCATTGCCGGGCTGCCCGCCCCCGAAGCGGCTTTCGGCTTTGCCCATGAACCCGCCGGCCCGCACGATCTCGGCCAAGGCCGCGGTGCCGTTGTTGCCCAGCCCGCGCGTCATTTCGGCGACTTCGTCGCTGGCCCGATGGTTTTCTTCCTGATCCTTGCGCAGGGTTGCAAGCGGCTCTTTGGAGAGCGCGGTTTTGGCTTGCGCTTCTTTGCCGGCCAGATCGGCCAATTCTTCTTTGAGCTCACGCAAGGCCTGGTCCATCGGCGACGTCGCTTCGGCGGGCGCCGGTTTGGCTAGCGCCGTCGAAGCCGCTTGCATGCCTTCGCCCGCGGCCTTCAAGTGCGGGCTGGGCTTGCCGATCGGTCCAGACAACGCAGAGGTCTCCTTGCGCGTTGCGTCTTGTGCCTGGCCCAGGGCCTGGGCCGTTTGCTTTTGCTCGCCGCCTTCAGTGGCCGCGACAAGTGCGGCATTCTTTTCGATATGCTCCTCCTGCTTTTTGATCAGGGCCTCGAGCGCCGCACGCCGCTTGCCAAGTTCCGCCAGCTCCTTCTCGCGGCCGGCGGCAGTTTTCGAGCGCTTCTCCTGGCGGCTCTCTTCCTTGACCACAGCGTTGAGCTTACGCAACGTTGCTCGAATTTGCCGCAGTCTCTCGAGCTTCATTTCGAAATCCAGATCGTTCGACAGCAACAACTGCTGCAAGCGCTCCAGCTTCACGAGCACCTGGCGCTGCTCATCCACCGCGCCGGTCAAAGCCAGCTTGGCCAGCTCCTCGCGCAGCTCGTCCATGCGGTGGGCGATCAATTCCTCGCGCGCATATTTCAGCCCCAGCATCAGCCGCGAGGAATTCTCCGGCTCAAGCGCCTTGAGGGTTTCGGCCAGCCGGAACATGCGTTGTTCCAGCTCGCGCATTTCTTCGGCGACTTGCAATTGCCGGAAGCTCAGCTCGTCGCCAGGGCCGACCTCGCGCTCGCTGCGCTGAGCGTCAGCCGCTTTCTCCTCCGATTTCTTCGCGGCGGCTGCTGGCTTGGGCGGTTTGCGCAAATCGAGCCCGCCCACGTCCGCGGCCGCCGCGACTACCGGCCACCCAACTAGCGTCAGCACCAACAAGCCGCCGCTGAACCTCGATATGCTTGTTTTCATCGCCAAAGCTCCAAGCGCGAAGGTTTCTGCGTATCCATCCTAGTCGCAAGAGGTCTCACGGGTCGAATAGCGCGTCGGTCCGTTTGTCTTTTAGCTCTTCCGTCGTCTTCAAAACGTCGGTCTGACGTTGGATGACCTGCTTCAACTGGTTGATGACGTCCACAAAGCTCTCCCACTGCGACATCTGCGCCAAAATCGCCTGCATGGCTTCGAGCGACTGCTCCGAGACTTTCTTCGCTTCGTCGCGATCTCCCTCGGCGAACTTCTCCTTCGCGGCAAGCTGGTCGACACTCGCCCGCAATCGCGTCAGTAAGTCACCGTGCAGGGTTCGCAGGGGGGCGATGATGCCGCTTTGCAAGATCTCGCGCGCTTGAGGGTTGCCCAGATCGTTGAGCGTCATCTCCTGCAGCGACCCGTCCAAAATATTGGCCACCTGCCAGACTTGCCGGCTGATCACGGCCTCCGCGCGTGCAATGGCAATCGCCTCGTCGCGGTTCGACAGCTTCTCAAGAGCCGAATCTTGCGCCTTCGCCATTTCCAAGGCAGCCGTGAATTTGGCCCGCTGCTCGCGTTGTCGAGTCAGGATCTCGTAGAACAGTTCCTCGGGGCTCACCACCTGGAACGAAAGAGCGCGCGACTTTCCGCTCTGTTTCCCCAGCGCGCAATTGTCGATCGCCGTGGCATAGAGCTTGACCAAATCCCCCGGGCCAAGCTCTCGCTCGGCCAAGGCGAGCTCGTGGTCGAGCTCCAATTCCGTTCCCAGGTGGGGGCCGCCTTGGTCCGGTGGCTCGATCGGCAATTGATCGACTCGAACCTGCGGCTTGTCGTCGCGGACCTGGGTGCGCTCGAGGTCGATCCCCAGTGACGTCACTCCAAAATCATCCGCGGCGCGCACCGTGAGCGGAATCCGCGCCACGCTCGTGATGCGCCGCCCAACGCCCGACGAACGCAGCATCACGCGCGGCTCGCGATCCTTGAGAAGCCCAATCGTCAGGAAAGTTGGCTTGGAGGTCAGCCCGCCCCGCTGGCCCGTCAGGCGGAATTCCAGCGACAACGGTTTGCTCATGGTCCAGCGCAACGAGTAGGTCTGCTCGTCAAGGCGTTGCCAACCACTGACCGGCGTTCCGCCATCAAACACCTCGGCGGAATCGAGCGGCTGGTTGGCCACTAATTTCAATTCGAGCTGCGAATCTTGCAGGTAGAGATATTGTGAAGTGCCGTCCCCCACGCTCTCCTGCCGTCGCTCGGTATCGCCGGGCGACTGGACGAATAAATCCAGGCTTTTGACCGCGGGGCGGTCGATGGGTTCGATGCGGATAGGGCCAAGCCAATCATCACCGCCGGTGATCACCAGCTCGATGGGATCGGCCAATGGCACGAGTTCATAGCGGAACGTCGCGTCCTCAAACTGCACCGCGTTGCCACGATAGCGCGTTCCATCGCTCGAGCGGTAGGCAACGCTGACTCGCTCGGGCGCAACACCACTCGGCGCCTCGGTGCTTTCAACCACGAGCGGCTCCCCGCGCCCGCGCAATAACCAGCCTGCGTCACTTTTGACGAAGGCAGGCTTGGCGCCGATTTGCACCAAGGACATTTCGCCCCGCGGCACAACCAGGGTGTCGGCATCCTCAAGGCCCAACACGTTCAGGTAGGTGTCTTGCGGCCAGCGAACGTTCGAGCCCGCGAACCATCGCCGCGCCCACAGCTCGGTGGTTGCCGGCCATAGCAACCAAACCGCCAGCGCCAGTAGCAACCAGCCGGCACAGCCGATCAACAGCTTGACCTGCCTCGAAGTATTGATGGTGCGGGCGAAATCGACCTGGGCCAGCGAGTGCGCGCAGTCGGTGATGGTGACATGCACCATGCCTTCCGACGCGCCGTCTCCGTTTCTGAGAAGATCGGGCAATTGCAACACGTTCGAGATCTGCTGGCCGACTCCTGGAGTGCGACGGTCCAAAAGCTCCGCCACGTCGAGATCCTCGAGGTCGAGAAACAGCGGCCTGCCAAAACGCCGCACGGCGATGAAGGCCAGCGAGCCCAGCCCGACGAGCAGCAGGGCTTGTCGGGTCGGCAAATGGAATCGCCCAAACCGATCGAGCACAAAGCTGAGCGCGGCCAACAACATCGCCGCACTGACAACCACGAACACACCTTCGACGAGCAAGTGCGTGCGAAGCTGCCGGCGCACCCGGTGCAGCCGGTGCACGACATTGCGGCGCGCTTCGAAAAGCGGCTCGGTTGCGATAGTGGGTTCGTGTTGTGCGATCGCCATAAACGGTTTTTAAATGGTGAATTTCGCGGCTTACGCCATCCTCGATCGTTTGCGCAGAAGCCATTCGCAAGTCAAAAGAACAAGCAAGCTGCCGTACATGATCGGGGCATCCCACATTTCGTCTCGATACTCGAGCGTGCGGTGAACTTGCCCAATCTTGAAAGCATCCGGAATCTTGTCGTAGTCGAAGATCGAAAAGGCAGCGCCGCCGCTGGCCTTGGCCACGTCCTCGAGCAAGGCTCGATCGAGCTTGGGCCGATCGAGCTCGTTATCCGCCGCCTCGACTTTTAGATTGACAGTCGCCGGGCGAACGTTTGGATCGCTCTCGCCCGCCACGTTGCCAGGCAACACGCGCACGGTGTAACTGCCCGCCTCGTTGAGCGTGATCTCGGCCTGCGCCTCTCCCGGCCGCTCTGCCAGTGGTTTCATATCGAGCGCAAGCGGCGACTGTCCGGCCAGCTCGATTTCACCGCGCAAATCGAGCACGGCATTGCTCCCCTCGAGGCCTTCGGCGGCCCTGGCTGTAATCGTGACCTGGTCGCCGGTATGAAAGACGCTCCGGTTGCTGCTCAGCGTAAAAGGATACCGTCCCCCCAGGGCCTTCGAGCGTCCCACGCGATCGATCAACCGCGCCCAAAACCCGTCGAAGTATTCTTCGTGCAAATAGCGCCATCGATACGTGCTATCGAATCCCAGGAACGCGGTACGGCCAGGGCCATAACGGTGCATCGCAAACAGCACGTTGCGGCCAAAAGAATTTCGCATCCGCGGGTCGCCGTGTCGCGCGAGCACCGTGGCGCCGGGCTTGGCGCGGGTGACCGGGAAATGCCAATACATGCCGGGCAGGCTGGTTAAAACTTCGCGATTGTGTCCGGGATCGGCGGCAAACTGGAAGATGGGATCGATCGCGCCATCCTCGGTCAGCTCCAGGTTCCACGGTTCTCGCGCGCTCAATGCGACTTCGGCATTCGAGCGGTACAGGCCCGGATCGGACACGACCGGCAGGATGCGCAGCCACTGATGGTTGACGGTGCTCTCGCCCCCCTTGCCGCTGTCGGTCGCCGTGCCATCGAACAAATTGCGCGTGTGGCTTTCGCCGGCGACGAACACCAATCCGCCCCCCGACGTGCCGACGAAATGGGTGATCAGGTCCGACCACGCCGGGCCAAGCAACCGCATGTCGGGATCGAAGAGAATCAGCACGTCATACTGTTCGAGTTCCTGGCGGTTGGAGGGCAATCGGCGAATGGGACGCGTGCCCACCTGCTCATAACCCCCGCCCGCGGTTTGCAGCCAGCAGGCAAACTCGAGCCCCGTGTCGCGCAACAGCGCGTTGCGCAAGAACTGCACTTCCGGCGAGGCCCCGCCCGCGACGAGCAACACGCGAATCTGCTGCCGGACGACCTTCATGACGTGCGTGGCCGTATTATCCGCCTCGGTCAGCTCGGGCCCGGTCTCTGATAGTTGCGCGCGGAACTCAATTTCGCCGATCGAATCCGGAGCAAGTTTGAAGCTCACTCGCTTCGAGCCGCTGGCTTCTTCGAACGTGACTTCCTCACGTCCCACTGGCATCCAGCCGGCTTGTTCCCGCTTTTCGAGCACCACCGCGCCCGTGCGTCCTTGCATGCCCTCCCCTTCGACAACGACCGTGATCTCGACGGGATCTCCCATGAAGACGACCGGGTCGGCCTCGATTGCGGCCAGGCGCGCGTTGCTGGGACCTTGTTCACTTCCGACGGCAAGGCACACAATCGGCACGCCTTGCTTGGCGGCTTGTTCCGCGACCTTGCGCGAATCCTCCCCCGCATTGGCCTGCCCATCGCTGACCAACAGCAATCCCGCCACGGGCTGCCCACGATGCTCGGCCAGAGCGCTGGCCATGGCGGTGCCGATCGCGGTGGCCGTTCCCTTGGCTTCCCAGTTTGGTAAGGCCTCGCGCGAGCTGGCCAGCGGCTCTTGGGCGAAAGTGTAAAGCGAGATGGTTCGCTCGCGCGCCAAGGATGGAAGCAACTTCTCGATCCCCTTGCGCGCGATCGCCAGCCGTTGTTCCTTGCGCATTGGCTCGGAGCTCTCGTAACCGAGCTTCGTCGCCAGGTCGCCTAGTTTTTCGTCGTCAGGATAGGGATCGTTGAGCCCCATGCTCTCGGAGGTGTCGACCAGCACGAGCAAGTTCGAAGGCTGCGATTCGCGCTTGGTGATCACGAACACCAGCTCGAGCAGCATGAACGCGACGCACGTAAGCACCAGCAAGCGCGTGGCTACCAGGGCGACGCGCATCAGGGGCCGCACCAGGCTCAGCTCCGTGCGGTACAAGTACCAAATGCCCACCACTGCAAGCCCAACTAGCGCGACGCAAACAATGGCCCACAGCCCCTCGGGCTTGGACTGCAACTGAACGTGCCACGACCCGCCGGCTGCCCAATCGGGCACCTGTTTGAGTCCCAGCAGCCATTGCAGGAAGTCGGGCATAACCACTCAAGAGGAAGCGAAACTTCTTTCGCGCAAGTTTGCACACACCGTCAGCGTTGACGTCCGCACCACCGCGCGAAGCACGATTCGACTAATAACAAGCCCAGCAGACCCGTGGCCAACGCGCGCCAAATCTCCTGCCCATGCACCGTGAGCGCCGCGTCGGCTTTCACGCCCAGCGAAATCACCTCGGGCTCCATGGCGCCCCACAATTTCTTGAATTCCTCGACCGGCATCCGTTCTAGCTGACTTTCACGCACATCCGGGTTCACGGCGAACGTTTCGCTCGTCGGTCCCGCAACCGAATCTCGCCAGCTTGCCTTGTACAATCCCGCTCGTCGCGTGTCGGTGTATCGTAAGGTGCGCCTGCCCGGACTGTTGGCCGAAGCAGCGCGGGGGGATTCTGCGCTCGACTTGGATGCAGCAGCGGTGGCGGGCTCTTCGCCCGAGAGCAGTAAAGGCTTCGTTTCGCTTTCCCCGGGAGCTTGCACGACAGGCAGCGTGACGTCGTGGCTCTTCGGCACCTCGATCGTGATCGCTTCACCGGCCGAGACTTCGTGCAAGCTGGCCGTGCTCCGCGCAATCGCGCGTGCGGCTTCGCGAACCGCCAGCACATAGCTGGCTTCGGTGGGCCAGTCGCTCCAGGCGCGGTCGGCCGTAGTGGTCACCAAGAGCACCTGCCCGCGCCCGATGTTTCTTTGGATGACCGCCGGCGCCGCCGTCGGATTGTTCCAGCGCGCCAAGACGTGCACGCCCTCGGGTTCGTCCGCAGGCAGGCGCACCTCGTACCATTTGCGGAACTTAGTGCGCGACAACACCGCGGGCGACAATTGCGCGAGCGCGGCCAGCGGCGACGACTCGCCGGGCTCAACCAGTAATCCCGAAAACTCGCTGTCCGAGACGCTTTCGAGCGCCGCGCCGAGCAGACCGCGGCCACCCTTGAAGAGGTGTTGGTTGTAATTGTCGGGATCCACCTGGTCGCCGACAAACACCATCAGCCCCATGCCGCCATTGACCATTCGCTCGAACAGCTCGGCCTGCTCAGCGTTCACTCGCGACACGTTCGAAAGCACCAAGAGATCGGACTGAGCCTGGGGACTCGCGCTCCATTCTGAGTCGGTGATCACCTCGACTCGAAAGGGCTCGCTCGTGTCGCCCGAAAGCGACAAGGCCAGCGCCAGGAAATCGGTTTCGCTTCCCAGCGGCTCGGTCGATGGCTCACCGTCGACGAGCATCATGTCCACGCTTTGCTGCACGTGGGCCACGGCCCACAGCGCGTTGTCGCCCGGCAAAAAATCGTTCGGTAGCTCGAAGCCGATCTCGTGTGGAGCGGGCTCCTGCATGGTCGCGACTAAGGGGACGCGCACCGTCTCGCGCGGTCCGATATTGGGCAGACGCACCACGGTGGCCTTTCCGTCGACGATCAGGTTGCCTTCCTTGCCCGCCAATTCCCCCGCCGTGTCGTTTCGCACTTCGGCTTCGAAGCGGGTCGGCACGCCCGCCAGAGCCAGGCGGTCGACCTGCTTCAGGCTCACGAGCGCTACATTCGTCGAATCGGGCGAGCCAACATCGATCACGCGCAGCTTGACGTGCTGGCCCGGCCAGCGCCCGGCAAACTCCTCCAAGGGACTCTCCCACCCGGCGCGGCGCAAGTCGGTGAACAGCGTCAGCTCGTGCAGCGGGTACGACCCGCCCGCAATCAGCTCATCGACGGCCTTCAGCACCGGCTCCCAAGAAGCAAAGACTTCCGTGGCAGGCAAGTTCGCGGACAACTTCACGATCTCATCGATGTTTTCGAGCTCCACTTCGCGCAGCTCGGGCTGTTTCGGTCGCGAAGCGGTCAGCAGCGTCAAACGATCCTTCGTGCCGAATGCCGAAAGCACCTCGGGCAAGACTTCTTTCGCCCGCGCCAATGCCGATTTGCCTTGGTCGGCATATCCCATGCTCAGGGAATCATCGAGCACGACAATCCGGCTGGTGCGTCCGCTGTCGCCCCAAAATCGCGAAAGGCCGGCGGCATTTAGAATGGGTCGCGCCACGGCAAAGAACAGCAACAACACGATCGCCGTGCGCAGCAGCAAGAGCAGGATCTGCTCGATGCGAATGCGCCGCCGGTTGCGCTTGATCGACAGCTTCAAGTAATGCATGGGCGCCCAGTCCAGGCGCCGATACTGTCGGCGATAGAGCAGGTGGATCAGAATCGGAATCGATGCCAGTCCCAGGCCCCACAGCAGCGGCTGATTAAGAAAGGTCAGGGTGTTCATGGGGGCAAAGGAAAAAGGCGTTGGGTCATCGGCCGCCGGAAATGACATGCTTCAAGCGGTCGCGCGCGTGCAGGTAATGGCTCAGAACATCGGCCAGGCTCTGATCGGTGCGCAGTCCGAGGTAGTCGATGCCGCGCTGACCACACCCCTGCCGTACGGAGTCCAGAAACTCGCGCATGGCCGCCTGGTAGGCCTGGCGGAAGGCCCACGGCTCGGCAAGCAACTCCTCCGAACCCTCCATGTCGCGAAACATGATCAGGTCGTTGAAGGGCAGCTCCAGCTCGTCGGGATCGAGAACGTGCATCACCAGGATTTCGTGGCCCCGATATTGCAAGCGCCTCAGGCCATCGTAAAACGAATCGAGGTCCGTCAGCAGGTCGGACAAAATGATCATCAGCCCGCGCTTCTTGCCCTGCTCGCTCAACGAGCGCAGCACGCTCCCCAGATCGGTCTGGCGATCGGGCTGGGCCTGCTCCAACAGGCCGATAATCCGCGCCAATTGGGCCTGCGTCGCGGCCGGCGGCAAAATCTCGCGCGTCTCGCGATCGAATAAGGCCAGGCCCACCGGGTCCTGCTGCTCGACGAGCAAAGTCGCAAGCGATGCGGCCGCGACCGCGGCGTATTCGAATTTATTCAGCGCGCGCGAGCCATATCGCATCGAGGAGCTGCAATCGAGTACCAGCGTCGCGCGCAGATTGCTCTCTTCCTCATACTGCTTGACGTAGAAGCGGTCGGTGCGCCCCAGCACGCGCCAATCCAATCGGCGCAAATCGTCGCCGGGAGAGTACTCGCGATACTCGGCAAACTCGACGTTAAAGCCGTGAAACGGGCTGCGGTGCAGACCGGAAATCGTGCCCTCGACCACCTGCCGAGCGCGCAGCGACAGCCCGGCGATGCGGGCCAGAATTTCAGGATCGGAATACTTGGGCGACGTGGCCATCGAGCTCCTCGACTCCGGGTCGGACGGGAATATCGCGCAACAGCGCGGTGATGACCGTGTCGGGCGTCTGGCCTTCGGCCTGCGCGGCATAGGTCGTCACCAGCCGGTGCCGCAGAACGGGGAGCGCCACGGCACGAATGTCTTCGATCCGCACGCAGGTGCGGCCTTCCAGGGCAGCGCGGGCCTTGGCCGCCAACACGAGCGCTTGCCCGGCGCGCGGGCCAGCGCCCCAGGCGACCCATTTGCCGATGTAGGCGGGCTTTTCGGATTCAGCCGGGCGCGTGGCGCGGACGATCGCCATGGCATAGTCGAGACAGTGGTCCGAAATCGGCACGCGCCTCACCAAAGCCTGCAGCTCGGGAATCTCCTCTTGCGAGAGCACCTTGTCGAGCGCTTGCTGCTCGACGCCCGTCGTGACCCGGTAGATGCGGCGCTCCTCGTCAGGCGTGGGATATCCGACGAACACTTTGAACAAGAACCGGTCCAACTGAGCTTCGGGCAGCGGATACGTGCCTTCCTGCTCGATCGGGTTTTGCGTCGCCAGCACGAAGAACGGATCGGGCAACGCGTGGCGCCGTCCGCCGGCAGTCACTTGCCGCTCCTGCATAGCCTCCAGCAGCGCGGCCTGCGTCTTGGGCGGGGTGCGATTGATCTCGTCGGCCAACAACACGTTGGTGAACACCGGCCCCTGCACATAACGCAACTGACGAGCGCCAGTCGCGCGGTCCTCTTGCAGAACCTCGGTGCCGGTGATGTCGCTGGGCATCAAGTCGGGTGTGAACTGGATGCGGGTAAAGTTGAGCGCGAGGCACTCGGCCAACGTGCTCACCATCAGAGTCTTAGCCAGGCCTGGCACGCCTTCCAGAATGCAATGGCCGCGCGCGAAGATGCTGATCATCAACTGCTCGATCACGTCATCTTGTCCCACCACGACTTGGGCGATTTGTTCGCGCAGGTCCTGGTGGGCGGCCTTCAAACGGCTCAAGCCGGCCAAATCCGCCTCTGCTGTGCTCTTCACGTGTTGTTCCTCAAAAAACTGAGTTACCGCTGATAGACCGGCAAATACTTGTAGGGCAATTGCAAGATGATCAGCGCGATCGAAGTCCCGTACGACTTGCCGATGTAATCGCCCGTCCAGGCCCCTTCGCTCTTATCTTGCTGGGCCAGCAATTGGTCGCGGGCCGCCGGGAAGTACGAATCCCAATACTTGTCACCCGCCAGATAAAAGGCCTGCGCCGCGTAGAGTTGACAGTAATAATCGTGGCCCGCGTTCTTGCTCCACGTTTTGGAGTTTTCGAAGTGCCGCCATAAGTATTCCAGGCAGCGATTGGCCACGGGCGCGTCATATTGGCCTGCGTTGTACAGCGTGGCGACTGCCGCGGCCGAGATCGGCAGGCGCGGACCGCCGCCGCTGCGAAGCGAATAGCTGATGCCGCCCTCGGACGTGCTGCAGTGCTCGATGTATTGCACGGCTTGGGCAATCGTGCCGCGCGGCACCGCGATGCCGGCGTTGTGCGCGGCGCGCAGCGCCTGAACCTGGGTCACGGTGACCGAGCCCTCGTCCCCCGCGCCGGGAATGTACGTCCACCCGCCGTCGCCGCTTTGTCCCTCGCTTGTCAGCTTCACCGCATTCTCGATGACTTCCTTGATCTTCTCGCGCATGGCCGGCTTGGTCTCACTGCCGTACGCGCACGCCAAAAACATCAGCGCAAATCCATGTCCGTGCATGGGCCGGCCGTTTTCCTGCGAGGGGCCGGTGATCAGTCCGCTGCGCGTGGAACAGCCCACCAGGTATTCCACCGCTTTTTCAACCTGCGGCGCGTAGCGGCCCCGCGTCGAGGTATTGCCGTTGGCCAATAGCGCGGTGCCGGCCAGGCCCGTCATCGCCACCGGATAGGATTCTCCGCCCTGGTCGTTCTGCCAGCTGCCGTTATCCCCTTGCGAGCGCGCGAGATAATCGAGCCCCGCGCGGACGGCCTTGAGCGTTTGCGGCGTGATGTGCTTGGGCAAAACTTCTTCGGCGGCGCGCAGCGTTCCAGCGCCCATCAGCAAGGCCAGGCCAAATGCGAGCGAGGCGCGCAGCGACAGCGCGGTCCATCTCGTTGCCCATCGCTTGTGCGCGCGCTCGGCCATGATTGGCTCTCCTGTTGTTTACTTCTGCGCGGTCGATGGATCGGGCGGAGCAATTGCGAAACGAACCATCAACTTGACTTGCACGGGAATGCCCGCCAGCGAAGAGGAAACGATGCGCGGCCCTTCCGATTCGCTGGCCGTGGGAGTGGCGTTTTGTGAATTGAACTGGTTGAGATTGATTTGGATGGCTTGCGATACCGGCTGATCGCCCCCGACCACGATCTCTTGAATCGAGGTGGGCGCGCCGACCTTCACCTGGTGCAGCTTGGCCAGCCGCGTCGCCCGGCTTCGCGCGTCCGCCACCGCGGCCTCGTACGCTTTTTCACGCAGCTCGGCCAGGTCCGTCAGCACGAACCGCACGGGCAACGAGTTTTGCACTGACTGCCCATATCGATAGGCGCGCATCTGGTCGGCCGCGCTGGGCCCGATCGTGACCCCGGCGTCTTGGGCAACATCCATCAGGCGGCCCACCGTTTTGATCAATTCTTCGGGCGGAATCTCGCGCACGTCGCTGATCCTCATGCGCACGGTGCTCACCACCTCGACCTGAGGCTTTCCCGGATTCTGCATCTGGCCGTTCATGATTCGCTGTTGCATTTCGGCGGAGTTGCCGACGTTGATCGATAGCCCATGATCGCTCACCGTGAAGTTTGGCACTTTTACTTTTTCCAGCGCTTCCAGCAGTCGTTTTTTGGCATCGCGGTATTTCACCAGGGCATCACCCGTCAACTCAGCCTTGCCCGTCACCTGCATGTCGATCTCCACCAGGTTGGGTCGCGCTGAAGCGTCGCCATTACCAGCCACCGTGATCCCGTCGCTGGCGCTAACGTTGGAAACCACTTGGGCCATGACACTCGAGCACGCAAGCGCCCCCACGAGCGCGGCAGTGACTGAAGCGGCGGTGATGAGGCGTTTCATAAAACAGGTTCCTGCTGCTGGTTCGCGATGGGATGGTGGGCGATTCAGGGGTTCAAAGAATTGCCGGCTGGATTGGGACCAGATTGCGTCGTGCTCGGCTCGCGTGGGTAGGCCGTGATCGCCAGATTAGACACGGTAACGAGCGCTCGCGGAGTGACCAGCAACGACCCGCCAAAGGCATCGAGATCGGTGCCGCGAAACAGGTTCTCTACGTTGCCGTTCTCTTTATTGACCTCGTAAATGCCGCGCGAGGTGAACTGATAGATTCGGTTTTGCGTCACGACCGGAGTGCTCCAAGTGGCCGATCGCGGCAAGCGCGTCGACCACAGCACTTCTTGGGTTTTCAGGCTATAGGCCATCAGATCCTCACCCGAGACGTAAACGCGCTCGGCATCGATGCCGATTACGACGGCGGCCCGGTCCACAGGCCGATTCCATGTCAGGCCGGGAGCGTCAGTTCTTAGCGCGACCAGGCGGTGCGAGCGCATGCCCTTGGTGAACAACATTCCATCGCGCACGATCGGGTCGCCCACGGCCAGTTGCGGTGGTTGATATTCGTAGTAGTAATAGCCCTGTTGCGGCGGCGGCGATTCATACATGATCCCCCAATCGATCGTGCCCGACTGGGGTTCCACGGACATCAAAGCGCCCGCGTGCGTTTCCACGAACAATCGTCCACCGAGCGGCAGGATTGACGGCTCGGACGGGCGATCGTAATACACCTGGTTCGGGTCGACCGCATGCGAGCCCAAGGTGATGGACTTGATCAGCTTGCCCGTCCCCGCATCGAGCGCGAGCAGCGACAACTCGGTGTTCTTGGTGGTTCGCGTCGCCCCGATGTAGACCAGGCCCATGGGCGGCGCGTCAGGCGAAGCTTTCGGCGTGGCTTTCGGAGTGGTCGAGGCGTAGGTCCAATTCTTGATGTGTTGGATGGCAGTCAAGTTGCCCGATGACCCCGTAAATCCGATGTGCGCCGTGGTCCCGCCGACGTAGGTCTTGATGTCGACCTGGTATCGGTGCGTGTGGCTGGCTTTCGTTTCGACGTCGGTGATCGTGGCCGCCAGTTCGCTGCCGTCATAATCGATTTTTACCTTGAACGGGTGGCCGCTCTTCAGGTCGATTTTTGCGTCCTTGAGCGCGATCGCGCTATCCGGCTTGGGCCGCTCTCCGTCGAGGCACAAGCCAGTCGTATTGGCGTCCTTGCCATACAAATCGAACTTGATGCCGACGCTCTTGGTGATTCCCTCGAATCCCATCCCGTCGCCAAATTTGCCGAGCGCGTCCGCGCCCTGGCCTTGCACGACGAACACCAGGCCGTCGGCGTTGGCGCGGGTCAATTGAATCTCGAACTCAGTTGTGAAACCGGCCACGTTGAGTGGTTTGCTGGAAAACACGCTGCCGGCCTGCTTGCTGCCACCGTCGGTTAGTCGCAGGCGAGATTCGTCGATCGCCGCCACGCCGTTGAGCTTCAATCCGTCCTGCTTCTCGGAGAAACCTTTGGAAAAATCCAGCGTCGATGGTTTTTCGCTAGCCGCATTGGCGGTAGCGGATGGCGGAGCGCTCTCGGCGCTGTTTCGCACTTTCGCAAAGTCGCCCGTGATGAAATGGGGTCGGCCGCTGATATTCCACGAGCTCAAGGTTTTGCGGCTGTTGAAAATCTCCTTGCCCGTCGCCGCTTCGCGCGCCACGAGCGCGAACGTGGGCGGAAAATTGTTCATCTGCTGAATATCGCGCGTCACGCTCCAGATGCGGTCGCCCATGACCGTTACCGAGTAGCGTTCCGGCTGGGCCCCTTGGCGATTCTGCTGGAAGGTGAGGTCCTGCAGCCGGCCGGTGCGCCACAGCATCTTGCCGTTCGCCAGGTCGAACGCCATCTCGACACCAAACACGTTGGCGTACAGGCGCTCGCCATCGGTGGCGGTTGGCAGCGGAAAATCGTTCGCCCGCTGCCGGCCGTACACGTCCGTAATCGCAAACGGCTGAGTGGGGTTTGCCGGATCGACCTTGCTCTGAAAGCGGAATTGCCACAGCGGGTCATTCGATGCCGGCAGCGCGATGTCCGCTTGCGATTTACTTTCAACTTTGGGCACCGGCGCTTTCGCGCTGGCCGACAACGTCTTTAGATAGTCCCCGGCGACCAGCCGCCGGCCGCCAATCTCGACCGTTTCGCCGGCGGACCGCTCGTCGAGCGTGCGCGCAAGCTCCGCCAGCTCTCCGCCGCGCCCCTCGCGCGCAAGCGCGGTCGCGATCTTGACCAATAACTTTGCCTTGGGGATGTCGCTGTCCGGACGATAGTCGAGCGCGCTGCGCCACGCGGTGATGGCCTGGCCCAGGTCGCCCCGTTCGAAGTACAAATCGCCCAGCCGGTCGGCGGCCGCGGCCCCGATCGTGGTTGCCAAATACTCGTTGACGATCTTCGTCAAGTTTCCGAGCTCGGCCGCTCCCGAGGCTTTGTCCCACAGCGCCATCGCCTGCGCGTCGTAAAACACGCGATAGGCGTTCTTTCCGTTTGGCGGAAGCCCGGCCAACAGCGACTGCACGAGCATGCGGCTGGGCACCAAAACACCGTCGCCGCGGTCGACCAACCCGGTGGCCTTGCCGGCGATCGATTCAATGGACTTGAACGCCTTTTCCCAGGCTTCGTGCTCGACGAAACGTCGGAACTCAGCCAGCGCGTCTTTGACGTCGGTCGGCTGCGTCGGCAACGTAAAGGCGGAGACTGGCTTTTCGGTGTTGTCGCCCACGCGGATAGCGGGCGCGGCAATGAAGACTTGGCCACGAATTTCCACGCAGCTCGTCGCGAGGCACACCAGGGCAGTGGCGAACCCCGCAAGCCGACAGAGCCGTGTCCGACGCGGGCTAAGAGTCGCCATGAATTGAGCAGCCCGCTCAACAGATAGGGCCGGAAGCCGTGCGTGACGCACGCCATGACTGAGCGCAAAAGCCAGCACGCGAAACCTCACGACGACCGACCGCTTGCCTCTCGATTCCGCTCGTCCGATTAGACTTATCGAAATTTGTAAAAGCAAGAAAATTTTCCCTCTCGCGGCGATTCTTTGAATCCTGTTCGTGGGGGTGATACAATGACCGCCAGCCCTTTCTGCCTTTTCGGCCGTTTCTGTCGCTTCTGTCGTTTCATAAAGACTCCCGGCGCTTTCGAGGAGTACCACAAGGATGAACGTCAGGCGGGTTACGTGGGAGAGGTTCGCGCTGGCGGCTCGCGCAGGCTTGTTCTTTGTCTTAAGCGGCTCCTGTTTATCTATTGTTAGCGCCGCGCGAATTGTCTGCGCGCAAGAAAGCGCCGTCGCATCGAGCGCGGCGGGCCAGTCGCCCGCGAGCGCTGGGCAGGAATCGCGACCGCTCGATTCCGCGCAGCTGACTTCGTACATCGATGCGAAATTGGCCGAGGCCTGGTCGCGCGCCAAGGTCGAGCCGGCTCCGGTTTCCGGCGACGCCGAGTACTTGCGTCGCGCTCACCTCGACCTGGTCGGCAAGATCCCAACCGTCGCCGAGCTGCAAAGCTTCATGTCCGACACGCGCGCCGACAAGCGGCGAAAGGTTGTGGACGACTTGCTCGCCCGCGGAGCGCATGCTCAGCACTTTGCCAACACCTGGCGCACGCTCGCGCTGGCGGGCGCTCCCGACAACGTCGACGTGAGCGGGGTCACTTTTCAATTCGATACCTGGCTGCGGCTGCGCTTCGCGGTCAACATGGCGTACGACCGGCTCGCGACCGAAATGCTGACCGCGCCCTTGCCGGAAGCGCGGCGGGCAAATCCTCAGCCCATGCGTTCGTCGCTGCCAAGCCCAGCCGCATTTTTCCAAGCCAACGAGTTCAAACGCGAGCAGATCGCGGCCGCCACCAGCCGGCTTTTCCTGGGCCTGCAACTTCAATGCGCGCAGTGCCACGATCATCCCTTCTCGCATTGGACGCGCAAGGAATTCTGGTCTCTGGCCGCTTTTTTTGACGATCCACCTGGCGCGATGAAACGCCCCGAGCCAGGCCCAGCCGATTCGAAGGCGATCCGCATTCCCGAAACGCAGCTCACGGTTGAGCCGGAGTTCATCGGCGGCCATGCGCCCGATTGGGCCAGCGGCGCGACAAAGCGCGAGCTGCTCGCGCGGTGGATTACGCAAACAGACAATCCTTACTTTGCGCGAACGGCCGTCAATCGCATGTGGGAACACTTTTTGGGTCGCGGCTTCGTCCACCCGGTCGACGACTTCGATCCCACAAACCCGCCATCGCATCCGGAACTGCTTGACGAAATGGCGCGCCAGTTCGCGCTGCATCACTTCGATTTCAATTACCTGATCAGGGCCATTACGCAAACGCGCGCCTACCAGGCGAGCAGCCGCGCAAGCTCGGCCCACGACGACGACCTGGTTCACTTTGCGCGGATGCCGCTGCGCCGCATGACGTCCGATCAGCTTTTCGCGAGCATCGTGCAGGCGACCGGTTTTCGCGAGGAGCGCCGCACGCGCGAACGCCAGCCGGGCGCCCTGCCGGATCTGGCGAGCGCGGCCGCCGAATTCCGCGGCCGATTTGCCGATCAAACGGTCGCGCGCACCGAGGCAGAAACCTCGATCTTGCAGGCGTTGACGCTCATGAACGGCAAGCTCGTCTCCAACGCCACCGATCTGGAAAACAGCGAAACGCTCGCGGCGGTCGCCGACGCTCCCTTTTTGAGCAACGCCCAGCGGATTGAAGCGCTCTTCTTGGCCACGCTTTCGCGCAACCCAAGCGAGCAGGAATCCAAGGAGCTGGGCGAATATGTCGACTCCGGCGGAGCCGCGAGTGATGGACGAAAAGCGCTCGCCGACGTGTTCTGGGCGCTGCTCAATAGCGCCGAGTTTGCGCTCAACCACTAAACGAGTTCGCGCAGCGCTTCGAAGAGGGCTTGTCTCAACTCAACAGGAAAGGGCGAGGCACATGCGAGGGTCTGTTCTGCAATCCGCTGGAACCGAGCTCAACCGCCGCGAGTGGATGCGGTTTTCCTGGGCCACGCTCGTCGGCGCGGCCACCTTTCCCTGGCTCGAATCGCACGCGGCCGGCACAACCACGCCGGGCCAAAAGAAGGCCTGCATCCTGCTGTGGATGAACGGCGGTCCAAGCCAGATGGATACCTTCGATCTCAAGCCCGGCCATGAAAATGGTGGCCCGTTCAAAGAGATCGACACCAGCGTGCCTGGCATCAAGATTTCCGAACACCTGCCCAAGCTTGCCAGTGTTGCCGAACACCTGGCGATCATCCGCTCCATGAGCACCAAAGAGGGCGATCACGGCCGCGCGACGTACCTGATGCGCAATGGCTACCTGCCTCAGCCGCCGGTGCGCTATCCCACGCTTGGCGCGCTGGTCGCGAAAGAACTCGGCAATCCTTTGGCCGACCTGCCGAGCTTCGTCAGCATCTCACCTTACCGCAACTTGAACCCCGCCGCTTACAGCCCCGGTTTCCTGGGATCGCAATTCGCGCCACTCTTGGTGGGCGAAGCGCGGCCCGGAGCCGATGAGCAAGACGAGCGCGATTATGGCCTCAAGGTTCCCGACCTGCTCGCTCCCCATCAAATCGCCGCGGGCACGGCCGACGCCCGGCTCAAAATTCTCGGCTCGCTGAATGGTGGCTTCATGAGCGATCATCCCGGCGCGCCAGCCGTGGGCTACAAAACCGCTTACGACAGTGCCGTGCGCTTGATGCGTAGCGCAGCCGGAAAGGCGTTTGACCTGGACGACGAGCCCGACACGGTGCGCGACGCCTATGGCCGCAACCGATTTGGCCAGGGCTGCCTGCTGGCGCGCCGACTCGTCGAGCGCGGCGTACCCTTTGTCGAAGTCACTTCGGGGGGCGCGGGCGGCCTGGGCTGGGATACGCATGCCGACAACTTCAATACCATCAAGACTCTCAGCGGCACGCTCGATCCCGCGTGGAGCAGCCTGATCAACGAGCTGAAACAGCGCGGGCTGCTGGATTCGACCTTGATCGTGTGGATGGGCGAATTCGGCCGCACGCCCAAGATCAACAACGGTACGGGGCGCGACCATTATCCCAACGCCTGGTCGACCGTGTTGGCCGGCGGCGGCATTCGATCCGGGCAGGTGATTGGCAAAACGAGCGCGGATGGAACCAAGGTCGAAACTCGCCCCGTCAGCGTCGCCGATTTGCTGGCCACGGTCTTTCGATCCCTGGGCGTCGATCCAACCAAGCAGAACGTCTCGAACGTCGGCCGGCCGATTCGATTGGCCGATCCTGCCGCCAAGCCGATCGAGGAGCTCGTGGGATGATGGCGGTCGTCCTCCGCGAGAGTTTTCTCATCCTGTTTGTTGTCTGCCTGGCTTTTTGCAACTCGACCGAAGCCGCCGATGCCGAAGTTTCTCCGCGCGGCGCCCCTGCGGATGCGCAAGATCTCATCGTGCTCGGCCCGCTCCGCCCGCTGCTTGTGCGGTTGCACGTAACGGTCGATGGGCGCCCCTTTCGAGAAGAATGGGATCGGCGCTTCGACGAGCTGTTCGCCGAGCTGGACCACGACGGCGACGGACGGCTGAGCGTCGCGCAAGGTGACGATGTGGCGCGCCACATGAGCGGCAGCTTGCGAGACGCGCCGCGCTCGATCGCCAAGGATTCCGCGCTGGCATCGGCCGCCGACGAAAACGGAACCGTCGATCGCCGCACGCTGGCTGCCTACATTCAAAAGATTCTGCCGACCTTTGGCTTGCGCGCCCGGCCAGTCATTTCGCAGTCAGCGGGACGAGCGCTGCTGCCGTTGCTCGACACCAATGTCGATCAGCAACTCTCGGCCGATGAGCTGGCTAGAGCCGAAGAGCAGCTCATGCAGCGGGACTTCAATGACGACGGCGTCATCACACGTTTCGAGCTCATTCTCGATCCGGCCGCGCAGTCGACGGCTTCCGCGGCGGGGTCGCCGACCGAAAAGGACAGCCCGTCAGCGCCGGTTTTGTTGATCGACGCCGCGGCGACAGCCGATAGTGTGGCCGACCGGCTGCTCAAGCGTTACGACCGCAACGACGACGGACGCGTTCTCACCGACGGCAAAGATCGGGAGATAAGCTTGCCGGCCGCGCTACTGGGGCGCTTGGACCAGAATAGCGACGCCGCCCTCGAGCGCGGCGAGCTGCTGGCTTTTCTGGATCGACCGCCGGACCTGGAGTTGACGCTCGCCATGGGCCCCACCACGACGGCGGATCGGCGCAGCCGCGCGCGCGTGCGAGTTGAACCGGATTGGCGCGTGCGGGCTACCCCTGATGGTGGCTACAAACTCAAGCTGGGCGAACTGGACATCAATTTCGTGCGACTCAACCGCGATCCGCGGCAGGCCGATTTCTACGACTTCAATGCCATGGACGCCGACAAAAATGGATACCTCGAACAGCGAGAGGCAGACGCCGCCAACATCGGCCGCGGCTCATTCGAAGCGATGGATGCCGACGGCGACAAGAAGGTGTTCAAGGGCGAGTTCAGCACCTTCGCCGAAGAACAAAAGGCCGCGGCCGCCGTGCGATTGCAGCTAGAAGTCTCCGATATGGGCCAGGACTTATTCAATATGCTGGATACCGATCTCGATGGCGTCTTGTCGTCGCGAGAGCTACGTTCCGCCACGAATATTCTGGCTCTCGAAGACAAAAACGGCGACGGTGTGCTGGGCGGCGACGAAATTCCCCAACGCATGTCGTTCGAAATCGTGCGAGGGGCCGAGGCTCCCTCCGACACCGAGGCTCGCGTGGCGCGCGGCAACGCCACCCGTTCGGCGGCCAAAGCCAATACGACCGGCCCGCGCTGGTTTCGCAAGATGGATCGCAATAACGACGGCGACTTGAGCGTGCGCGAGTTCGTCGGCCCGTTGGAAGCGTTTCGCAAGCTCGACGCCGATGGCGACGGGCTCATCGATCGCGAGGAAGCCGAAGCGGTAAGCCCGCCGGGCAAACAGGAAGACTGATTCGCGTTCCTAGGCTTCGATGGTGCAAGGAAATGGCTGTGGATTCTCGTCTGCTCAGGCTCGCCGCGCCGGTCCTGCTTGTTCTGGTGGCACTCGGCCAATCCGCGCTCGCGCAAAACGCCGCATGGTCGATTTGGGTCATGAAAGTCGACGGCAGCCAGGCTCGTTTCGTGACGCAGGTCGAAAATTGCACCACGCACCTTTGCCCGCGCTGGTCGCACGACGGCAAGCGGATCGTGTTCGAAACGCACGGCAACACCGCGGAAGCGAAGGGTGCGTACGTGGTCAATGCCGATGGCACTGAACTGAGGCGCTTGGGGAATTACGTTCGCCCCGTCTGGTCGCCTGACGATAAGCAGATCGCGGCAGAAGCTTTTGCAAACGGCCGCCGCGAGGCATATGTGATGAATGTCGATGGCACGGGACTGACGCCAATCGCGGCCGGGCGTTATCCCTGCTGGTCGCCCGACGGTACGCTTCTGGCCACCACCATCAACAACGATATCCAGGTTACCGACCTGCTGACGGGTGAAGTGCGCGGACTGCTTAAGCAGCCCGCTTACCAGATCTATGGCATGTGGTGGTTTGCCGACAGCAAGCGGCTGGCAGTCGTGCTACGGCCTGAGGAGCGCAAACATCGCTATCTGATGTATATCAGCGCCGAAGGGGAAGAACATGGCACCCACAAGCGGCTCGAAAACGAAATGGGCGGTCTGCTCTCGTTTTCGCCTGATGGAAAAAGAATGGCGATCGCCAATCACTACATGATCTTCATCGCCGACGTGGACGGAAAAAGCGAACCGCAAAAAGTACCCGGCCAGAAAGGCGGCAGCATCGACCCCGATTGGTCGCCCGATGGCGAGTGGATCGTATTTGGAAGCAGCCGCGATGTTCCCTAGCACACAGCAGTTGCTCGCTCATCCGCGGATCGCTTTGCGACGGCTCGTCATCGGTCTGCTGAGCGTCACCCTCGCTAGCGCGCCGCTGCATGCCGAGGAAATGCGCGCTGCCATCTATGTGATGAATCGCGATGGAAGCCAGCTGCGCAAGGTGGCGCAGATCGACGGCTACAAAGAGCACTTCCGGCCGACTTGGTCTCACGACGGCACGCGGCTGGCGTTCGACGCGCTGGAGAGCGCCGGCAATACGATACGGCTGTTCGTGGTCAACCTCGATGGCAGCGGGCTAAAACAGATCGGCGAAACCCAATCGCCCGCCTGGTCGCCCGACGATAAGCAAATTGCTTTCCATTTTCGCGGAGACGAGAAGAATCCGCAGGGCGTATACGTGCAGAACCTGGATGGTCAGGGACGCGTGCGAGTTGCGGCGGGCTTCAGTCCGCGCTGGTCGCCGGATGGAGGCCGGCTCGCATTCACTGATATGCGCAACCTGATCGTGCTGGACCTCGTCAGTGGCGAAGAGCGCCCCCTGATCGGCGAACGCGTGCAACAAGTCATGCCCGGCTTCGACTGGTCGCCTGACGGCAAGCGGCTGGCGGTGGTCGTCATGCGCAATCGGAAAAAGGAGCTGTGGATCGTCGCTGCCGATCGCGAAAACACGCAGGTCGAACCTCGATTGAAAATCAATCTGGATCAACAGCTATCGTGGTCGCCGGACGGCGGCCGCATCGTGATTAGCACCGATCGCAAGCTCAGCTTGCTGGAGCCGGACGGCAAAGGCGCCCACCGCCTGCCGGATCAGCACGGCGAAAGTGTCGAGCCCGCCTGGAGTCCCGACGGCCAATGGCTGGCCTTCTCGGGCAACCACCCCGCGGCGGTCACCCCTGACAATGCGCCGTGAGCGCGGTCGGCTTGAAGTCTTGCGCGGCGGGCGGCGAGGGCGTATACTCTGTGCCAGGTGTAGCGGGTCCTAAAAACCCGCCGACACGAGTGGCGCGATAACCGCTCGAGCGCACACGGAACCACAAATATGTTGCGCGTGCTGGGTGGCAAAACTCGATTGTGCGATGGAATCAGTCGCCGCGAACTGATGCGCGTGGGCGCCCTTTCGCTGTTCGGCGGCATGACTCTGCCGCGCCTGCTGTGGGCCGCCGATCAAACAGACGCCGGCCAAACAC
>DATJEN010000120.1:0-15442 GCA_035496575.1 Pirellulales bacterium | reverse complement strand
GATACAATAGGTGCGAGCCCGGCACCGCCCGGCTCCTGGGCCAGAATCTGAGATTGGATGCTCCTGGCCAGCCGACTTTCTGCAACGAAGGTGCCTTTGACATGAGTTCACACCGAACGTTTTCGCGAGTCACCATGTTCGGCGGTTGCATCGCGTCGCTGTTGGCCGGCATGGTCTTCAATGCCGTGCTGTCACAAGATCGCTCGGAAGAGCCGAGCCAGGCCGAGCATGCCAGCGACGATGCCGCACCCGAGGTAAGCGCCACGGCCCTGGGCCCCAAGGTGCAAAAGACGGATGCCGAATGGCGCGCTCAACTGACTGACGAGCAATACGAGGTCACGCGGCAAAAGGGAACCGAACATCCGTTCAGCGGCCAATACTGGAACACCACCGACGTCGGCACCTATAAGTGCGTGTGCTGCGGAGCGGTGTTGTTCGCTTCCGACACCAAGTTCGATTCAGAATGTGGCTGGCCGAGCTTCTTCGCGCCTGGCAATCCTGAAAGCCTTCACACGGCTGCCGACACGAGCCTGGGGATGATCCGCACGGAAGTCACCTGCAGCCAGTGTGGAGCGCACCTGGGCCATCTGTTCGACGATGGGCCTCGCCCGACCGGGCAGCGCTATTGCATCAACTCGGCTTCGCTCAGTTTCGAGCCTGCCAAGGGAAAAGGCGTCAAGCCCGAGCACGCGGCTGCCACCGAGTGAGCGCGGCGATTCGGGTCTAACTTGCCTCAACTGCTCGCGCTGCGGTAGCTGCGCATCGCGCTCGTAAAAATCACGCGCGAAAGCCACAGCGAGCCCGCGGCCGCCAACACGGCAAACGCCGCCAGCGGCCAGGACTGTGCCGCAAGCGGTTTGGCAATCAGTTGCGCGGGCACGTTCACCACTACCAACACCGGGATGATAAACGTAAAAAACCAGCGCAACGGTCCGCCCACCGTGCCGCGATAGATCTCCATGGGGTAACGCGAAAAGTTGGTAATGTAAAACCAGAAGTCGTACAGCGTCTGGTTTCTGCCCAGCCACACGCTGGTCGACGAAAGCGTGATCATCAAGCTGTACATGATCGCCACGCCGCACACGACATACAGCGGGTAGAGCGCCATCTGCCAAGGCGTGGGCCACTGGGGCAAGTGAGCGACCGAAAAGGCGAGCAGCCCCACCGCGAACAAGAAGTTCGACAGCGAAGACCAATCGATCTTGTGCAGCGAAATCAGGAACTGCGTGTCGATTGGTTTGAGCAACGCGAAATCCAGTCCGCCGGTGCGGATCAATTCGCTGAACTCTTCGCAGTTTGGCATGAAGAACGCTTGCACGATGCTGTTGACGAACAACGTGGTGGCCAGGAATGCGAAGAACTCGTACTTTCCCCAGCCCGTGTTCTCGCCGATGGACGTCGTGAACTGGAAGATGAGCAGATAGTAGCCCAGGTTCATGGCCATCCACGACAGCGACGAGACGCACTCGATGATGAAGTTCGAGCGAAAGGTCATGTCGCGAATCAGGCTATTGCGCGCGAAGGTCAAAAATACGCGGCTATAGGCTGGGTGAGCGCGCAAGTTCGTGGGTAGAGCCGCCGCGGCGAGCTCCCCGTCAGTCGAACGTCCATTGGTGGAAGTAAGGATCGTCATCCCAGAACAACCTATCCGCCGAACCCGCTATATCGTTTGACGCCCAGGTAGAACGTGAGCCGGCAGAGCACGATAAAGAACACAACCCAAAAAGCCTGGAGGGCGAGTCCCCACGCTAGGTCGGCTCCTTGGAGTTTGCCCAGGAACACCGCGGCCGGAAAGTACGCCAGGTACACAAGCGGCAAGGCGCGCACCGCCGTGGCCCAATAGCCCGGCAGCATGTCGATCGGGAACATGTGGCCCGACAAGAAGAACGAGAACAGCATGTACACGAACAACAGCGAGCTAACTTCAAGAAACCAGAATCCAACCATTCCCAGCGTGGCTTCCAAAAAGAACCCAATCAAAAATGACATGACCAGCGAAGCCAAGAAAGCGAGGAACGTCAACGCATCCGGCCAGCCCGGAAAATAGCCGCGGCACAGGAAGAACACCAGCGCGAACGGCCCCGCCGCGACGACGTAATACACGAGCTTGTGCGCCACGCGCCCCAACAGCAAAAACGAAATCAGATCGACCGGCTGCACCAGGTATTTCTTGATCTCGCCGTTGCGGATTTGCAGTGCAATGCTCGTTGCCAGGCCGGGCATGCTCGAGAAAGCGCGGCTGACTTGCGTGAGCAAGTAATAGGCGACCATGTCGCCATAGCTGTAGCCGGCCACGGTCGAGTTGCCGGTCGTATCCTGCACGGCTTCGAAAATCGCGCCCCACAAAAAAATCTGCGTCACCAGCGGCAAGAATCGCATCAGCGTCCCGAGGGCAAAGTCGCCCCGGTAGACCAGCCGCTCCTCCAGCGAGATTCGCAGGATCGTCCACCAGGTCGACGCCGTCCAGCGCCGCGCCGCAAGCGCCGAACCTGGCAAGCCGCCGCCGTCGATCTCAGTTGCCAGCTCGGCCATGACGTTTACCGCGGGACGGGAGTGGGTTCCGGCTCGGCCATTTCGGTCGCCATCGAGAACATCTCGGCGATCACTTCTTCGAGCGGCGGATCCTCAACGCTCACGTCCTCAACCGTGTGCTCGGCGAGAATGGCCGCCAATGCCGAGGCAATGCCGTTTCGATCAACTCGCAGCTTGAGCTTGGGCGCCTGTTGCTCGACGATCTCGCCATACCGCGACAGGCCCTCTGGCAGCTTGTCGGTCGGAAAGACCAAGGTCACGATCTTGTGCCCGCTAAAGCGGTCGATGATCCCGCTCAGCGATCCGTCGTACATGATCTGGCCGCGGGCGATGATGACCACCCGCCGGCACAAGGCGGCCACGTCTTTCATGTAGTGGCTCGTCAACAGCACGGTCATTTGTCGTGTCTGCTGATAGTATCGCAAGAACGACTGAATGCTGTGCTGTGCGATCACGTCGAGTCCGATGGTCGGCTCGTCGAGGAACAAAACTTCCGGCGAGTGCAGCAGGGCCGCGATCAATTCCATCTTCATCCGTTCGCCCAGCGACAGCTCGCGCACGGGCTGCCCAAGCAGGTTGCGAACGGCAAGCAAGTCGACGAGCTCATCGCGGCGGTGGACGAACTGCTGCGGTTCAATGCAGTAAATCTGCTGGTGCAGGCGAAAGGATTCCTGGGCGGGCAGATCCCACCACAGTTGGTTCTTCTGCCCCATCACCAGCGCGAACCGCCGGCGATACGCGTTTTCGCGGCGCCAGGGCACGTGGCCCATCACCCGCGCCGCTCCGCTCGTGGGATTGATGACGCCCGAGAGTAGCTTGAGCGTGGTGGTTTTGCCGGCGCCGTTGGGACCGAGAAAGGCCACGAACTCGCCGGCTTCCACCCGTAGATCGATGCCACGCACGGCGGGTACTTCGCGATAGGTGCGGCGGAACAGCCCACGCACCGAAGCCAGCAGTCCTTCCTGCTTCTGGTAAATGCGGTAGGACTTTGCCAGTCCGTCAAGCTCGATGATCGCCATGGTTGCCCAATAGGATGATGCCCAAAATTATAGAAGCTGGGGCGTGGGCATGACAGGCGAAACGCAGCCGGCGATGCGATGCCGCCTAGGCTGCCACGACGTCCAACCGCACGGGCTCGCTTGCAACTTCGTCGCTGCCGTCGCCTACCCGGGCAAAATACTGCATCGAGATTGACGACCTGCCCAGCTCGACCACGGTGCGGCTCACCGTCATCGCCTCTGGCCGAGTCATCCACACGCTGGCGCGAGTATTGTCGGGCCAGCAGCTTCGATGGAACGCATCCTGCCGCGCAATCCAATCGGCGTCCGCCGCGAACTGCTCGACGAACAAGCGGCGGCGTGGGTTGGCGACCACGTCATCGCCCAATCCCGAGGAGGTGAAGAACAGCGGCTCATTGATTTGCCGGGGCGGAGCTGACCGCATCTCATTCGCATGCCAGATATGCTCGACGAGCTCGCGCGTATCGGCGATCAGCAACCGAAACGGTTCGAAGCGGCCGTGATCGAGATCGCCAACCAGCGAGATCGCTTCTGACAGGTTCGACGAGCGGAGCAGATGTGGAATGATCCGCCCACGGCTGATGCGATCCGCCGCTGATCGCGCGGCGCTCGTTTGCAGCGCAGCGCTGGCGGGCCCGTATACGTTCATCAGCACGAACACCAGCCCTGCGTCGCTGGCTGCGATCCAGGTCCCGTCGGAAACCGGATCGATCGGGAGTACCGCCAGCCGATTGCCAAATTGCCGTAGCTCGGGCGGAAGCGCCAGCGGCCGCAATCGCGATTCGTCGCGGTTGCACGCCAGGCGAATGCCCGATGCAGGTGTCGCGCCGCGATCACTTCGAACACGCTCGCCGAGTGGGATGACGGTCAGGGTGCACACAGGCGAAACGTCACCTCGGAAAAAACGGATGGCGGGGACCTCAAGCCGTGATCTGGCTGAGCGCCTCGGAAATTTCCTCGCTCGATTGTGGCCGCACCACGCGCGCCTGTTCCACCCCATCCTTAAGAAAGATCAACGTCGGCCACAGCTTGACTCGAAACGAGCGTCCCAGCGGCCGTCCCGGCCCGTCTTCGACCTTCACGTGCTTGACGCCGCTCTCGCGGCCCAGGGCTTCGCGAATGGCCGGCTGAGCCCCCTCGCAATGTCCACACCAGTTCGTGCCGAACTCGAGCACCCCGGGCCCGGTCCAAGCGTCGACCTCGCTGCGGTCGAGAGCCGTGTTGGCATATTCCATCGCCGCCTCTTTCGAGCGATTTTTTTCGCCCACTAGATTGTAGGGCGGCAGGCTAGGCCCGATGCGAACGAACGCCGCCGTCTAATGCTCGTTCTCAACGGGATCGCCCACGTCGACGTAGGCTCCGCAGTGGGGGCAGTCTGCGATCGTGCCTCTCTGTGCGGCGGGGAATGTGGACTTCTGGTTGCATTCCTCGCACAAGACCTCGATCGTTGCGTCCTCGGGATCGGCGGGCTGCTGCCGTGCCTGTTCGCGTTCTGCAGCCCGCGCGTCGTAATCCTTGAGCAGCACGTGCGCGCGGTTCAGATCCGCTTCGCTGACCCAAATCCGCGGCCGATGAATCTCGGGCAGAGTGCCGAAGGCCCACAATCCTGCCGGTGAGTTGTCCTCGGACACGTGAGCTTCGACGCCCGCCTCCTCCAGCAGCACCTTGAGGAGCTGGGCTTCCATATTCGTCGAGGCAACGTACGCGGTCACAGGATTGGTGAGATTCACGGCTACCAAGATTCTCCAGTCGCAACGCACAGCGGTGCATTGCTGACACGTGCACCCGTTAGCCGGGACGCACCTTTTTGACTTCTTTCGATTGTAGTGATTCGCCGGTTGCGGCACTCATCCTTTCCTGATGTGCGCGTCCGATCTGCCGTAAGTTCCGGCTGTTCCGATTGCAGGACGAGATTGGCTTGCGAGCGGGAAGAGCCGCCCCGCCTTAGGGTTTATGACCTAGATTTTCGAAGAACCCGACTTGTCGCGTGAGAGACCGCGCCGTGTGGCATAACAAGCTGGCCTGGCTGATTCATCGCGTCGAGAATTTCAACCTGCACCAGGTTGGCTTGCTCGTGGCGTTGATCGTCGTCATCGGCTTTTATTGCATGCGAGGCTACGGCTCGCGCTCGAACTACTGAGGGGCGTCGCACGACGCCATTACCCTTACCCATTCGAAAACACTAGCCCCGACCGCCCAGGATTAAACCATGGACTTCCCGATCAACATTCCGATTCCCGTTGCTTTGAGCGTGATTGCCGTCGTCGGATATATGGTGGGGCGATCCTCGCGCGCCCGCGCCGTCCAAGAGGCCGACCGGGCCCGCCGCGAGCTGCGCCGCGCCAAGTTGATCGCCAAAGAGCTCGAGCAAGTCGCCGATAGCGTACGCAAGAACCTCGCCAACCATCAGCAGGCGATTGGCCGCTTCAAGGATCGTCTCACGGAAATGGCGGGCAAGGATAAGGAGGCCGCCTGGCAGAACCTGTGCGGCGAGTCGGAGCAGATCCTTAAACCCACGTTGCGATTGGCCGAGCAGATCTCGCAGGCTTACGACGAGATTCGCCGCCAGACCAACCAGCTCATGACCTTCAGCGAAGTCCGCACCGATCCATTGACGCGAGTCAGCAACCGCCGCGGACTCGATGAGACGCTCGAGTCGCTGTTCGCGCTCATGGAGCGATATTCCGAGAGTTTCTCGATCGCCATTTTCGACATCGATCATTTCAAGCAAGTCAACGACAAGAAGGGCCATTTGTTCGGCGACCGGACCTTGCAGTCGGTTGCCCGGGTCATCGACGATTCGGTGCGCGATACGGACATCGTGGCCCGTTACGGAGGTGAAGAGTTCGTGGTGGTCATGCCGCATACGCGTCTGGAGGACGCCTGTCAGTTCGCCGAGCGTGTGCGTTCGACCGTCGAAGCCAATCTGGGCGTCACGATCAGCGGTGGCGTGGCCATGGCCCTGGAGGGCGACAATGCCCAGACTCTGCTGTCGCGTGCCGACACAGCGCTGTATAGCGGAAAAGCGGCGGGCCGCAATCGCGTATTCCGCCACACCGGCAGCGAAATCGAACAGATCGACGAACCGATCGCGGAAGAAGCGGCTATCTAGGCTCTTTCGGCGGTTCCCCACTGGTGGCATGCGCGCCTCGCCAGGTGCTCGGCACGGCGAGGTGTGGCCCCGACTTTGCTCCGCGCGTGGTTCGGCGCGCCGGCGGTAGCGGTGCGTTGACGAATGCCGCCGCTCGTTTTAGGATTCCCTTGGGATGCACGGCAAAATCCGCCGGGTTTGCATCCCAGGCTCTTGAACTGCAAGACCCACAAGGTAGATCTACCGCAGGAAAGGAGGGTATGCAGAATGCCGCTGTTTGAAATCGAGACCGACGCGCACATCATCATCACCTGGGCCGCCGACGAAGACTCCGCCACGGCCGTTGTCAGCGATGCCTATCCGGGCGATCGGGTGATTCGGCTGACCAAACGCCCGCGCGACACCTGGGTGATCTCGAAGACCGCACTGGGGATTGCCAGGCAGGCTGATCCTTGCTCGACCGCACGCGACTGTTTGTCAAAAGCGGCGGGTGATAAGGTTCATGCCATTCGCCTGTACATGCACGAGACCGGATCAGACCTCGAGCGAGCGCGCAAGGTCATCGAATCCAACATGGTCATGGGCTGGTAGCTTTCCGGCGGCCCAACTCCGCGATGCCAGGCCCCCGAGCATCAAAGGCTCGGGGGTTTTTGTTGGCCCGTGGGAAAAGCGAAGGACCGGGACTCCCGTCGCCGACATAGCGTCCCCCAGCAAAATTGACAGTCGCTCGCGCGGCAGTCTATCGTGAACCGACCAGCCGCCCGGCTGGATGGTGGTTCCTCGGGAGAGCTTGGACGTGCCCAGCATCTTGCGCAGTCTGGTTGCGCTCTGCGTGTTCTTGCTGGCTACCGCGGCGCGCGGCCAGGACTTCGAAGCCGCCGCGGCGATTCTCGCGCGGCACTGCGTGAGCTGCCACAACCCCGCCGATCCGGCTGGTGGACTGGACCTGAGTAGTTCCGCGGCCGCGCGCAAGGGAGGTGACAGCGGCCAGGCGGCCGTCAGTCCCGGCCAGCCGGGCCAGAGTTACTTGCTCGAGCGCGCCACGGCTGGCGAAATGCCGCCGGAAGGCAAGGGCCGTCCGCTCGATGCGGCGCAGCGAAAGTCGCTCGAAAGCTGGATTGCCGCGGGCGCAGCATGGCCCGAAAACCGCGTGCTCAGTGAATTCGACTTCACGACGGACGCACGGGCCGGTCGCGACTGGTGGTCGCTGGCCGTGCCCCAACAACCGCCGCTCCCGCAGGTTCAGGATACTTCCTGGGTTCGCAATCCCATCGACGCATTTGTGCTCGCGAAGCTCGAGGCCAATGGATTACGCCCCTCGCCTCAGACCGATCGGGCGACGCTGATCCGTCGCGTGTACTTCGATCTGGTCGGTTTGCCGCCAACGCCCGAAGCCATTCGGGCTTTCGTAGCCGATTCCGCGCCCGACGCCTATGAGTGCGTTGTTGACGGATTATTGGCATCTTCGCGGTACGGCGAGCGCTGGGCGCGACACTGGCTCGATGTCGTCCGCTTCGGCGAGAGCAACGGATATGAGACAAATACCGCGCGGCCAAACGCCTGGCCGTATCGCGATTGGCTGATCGCCGCGCTCAACGACGACATTACGTTCTCGCGTTTCGTGGCGGCTCAGCTGGCCGGCGAGCAGACCGGCGATGACGCTGCCACGGGCTTTTTGGTCGGTGGCGCTCACGATGTCGTCGGAAGTCCCGACGTCGAGCTCACGCTGACGCAGCGCATGAACGATCTGGACGACATGGTCTCGACGACCGGCTCCGCGTTCTTGGGATTGAGTGTCGGCTGCGCGCGCTGCCACGACCATAAGTTCGACCCGATCAGTCAGCGCGACTACTATTCATTGCAAGCTATCTTCGCCGGCGTTCAACATGGCGAGCGCGACCTGCGCACCAGCGACCAACAAGCGCGCGCCGTGGCACGCGCTGCGGCCCAGCGCGAACTGGACCATGCCCGTGAACAGCTTGATGCGGCAATGGCCAAAGCGCAGCCGCTGGCGAGATTAGCCCCCGACGGACCCGAGCGGCGCGCAAGCGTGAGCGCCCGGTGGAACGCCGAGCACTTTGCACCCGTTCGCGCCCGATATGTTCGCTTTACCGTGCTGGCGACGACTCAGCTCGAACCGTGTATCGACGAGCTTGAGGTTTTTTCTGCCGAGGCCGGGGCGAACCTGGCACTGGCTTCGGCGGGCGGAAGAGCCTCGTCTTCGAGCGTTTACGCCGGGGGTTCGTCCTCTCTGCACCGTCTCGAGCATGTGAATGACGGACGGTACGGCAACGCTCGCAGTTGGATTTCGTCCGAGCCCGGCGCCGGCTGGGTGCAGATCGAGCTTGCCGAACCAGGCACGATCGACCGCATTGTCTGGGCGCGCGACCGCGAGGGCAGTTATCGCGATCGGCTGGCAACCCAATATCAAATTGCAGTCAGTGAAGACGCCCACGAATGGCGCAACGTCGCAACCAGCGACGATCGAGCGCCCTACAATCCGGACGCGGCATCGACTGAGCCTGCGACCGCCGCGGCGCGAGAGCTCGACATGATGCGGGCTCAAGTCGAGGTGCTGGCGGAGCGCGTGAAATCGCTCGCGCCCGAAAAGGTGTATGCCGGCACGTTTGCCGAGGCCCCGGCGACGCACGTGCTCCATCGCGGCGAGCCGACTCAGAAGCGAGCTCTGGTATCGCCGGGTGCGATTGCCGCCGTTTCACCAAACCTTTCGCTGGCCATGAACGCGGCGGAGCCCGAGCGGCGGATGGCGCTCGCGCGGTGGATTTCCGACCCTGCCAATCCACTCGCGTCGCGAGTGATGGTCAACCGGCTGTGGCAACACCATTTTGGCCAGGCCATCGTGCGCACGCCCAGCGATTTGGGCTTCAACGGCGGACAACCCTCGCATCCTGAGCTGCTCGACTGGTTGGCGGCACAATTCCTGGTACACGATGGCCGGCTTAAACCGTTGCACCGGCTGATGGTGCTCTCGAACACGTATCGACAAGCGAGCCTCGCCCGCGCGGATGCGACGGCGCAGGATGCAACGAACCGGCTGTTGTGGCGCGTATCTCCGCGTCGGCTGGAGGCCGAGGCCATTCGCGATGCGGTATTGGCCGTCAGCGGCGCGCTCGATTTGCGCATGGGCGGACCCGGCTATGAAGTGTTCGAGCCCAACACCAACTACGTGAAGGTTTATGCGCCAAAGCAGGCATTCGGGCCCGCCGAGTGGCGGCGGATGGTGTATCAGAACAAGCCCCGCATGCGTCAGGACTCAACGTTTGGCGAGTTCGATTGCCCCGATTCCAGCCAAACCATGGCGCGGCGCAACGTTTCGACAACGGCGCTTCAGGCGCTCAATCTGCTGAACGGCCCATTCATGCTCGAACAAGCCAGGTTCTTTGCCCAGCGCATTGAGCGCGAGGCCGGCGCCGAGCAGGCCCGCCAGGTGCGTCGTGCTTTTTGGTTGGCGTTTGGCCGCGAACCGGACCAGGTCGAGACCATCGCAGCTCAAGCCATGGTCGCCGAGGACGGACTGCCGGTTTTCTGCCGCGCGCTCTTCAATGCCAATGAATTTCTATTTGTGAATTGATGATGCCGCCCGAACCCATTCTTTCGCATGCCGGCCGGCGGCTGCTCGACCGCCGCGGCTTTCTGACCGACGCCGCCGGTGGCATCACGGGCGTTGCCCTGGCGAGCTTGCTGGCCAATGACGGGCTGCTGGCCGCCGTGCTGCCCCCCATTCGGCCACCGATCCAAGAAGCGCGGCCGCTGGCCGCTCGGGCGCCTCACCATGCGCCGCGAGCCAAGCGCGTGCTGATGATCTACTGCTCGGGAGCGTGCAGCCATCTCGACACGTGGGATTACAAGCCGGAACTGATCAAGCGGCACGAGACCCCGATGCCCGGTCAGGAGAAGCTGGTCACATTCCAAGGCAAGAATGGCAACCTGATCAAGAGCCCGTGGGAGTTCCGGCCGCGTGGCGAAAGTGGCAAGTACATTTCCGATCTATTGCCGAATCTGGCCGAGCTGGCCGACGAGATGTGCTTCATTCACTCGATGACCTCGAAGATCAATACGCACGGCCCGGGCGAGAACTTCATGAGCACGGGGTTCACCGTCGAGGGATATCCCAGCGCCGGGGCATGGGTCACCTATGCCTTGGGCAGCGAGTGCGACAATCTGCCGGCCTTCGTGGCCATTCCCGATCCGCGCGGCGTGCCGCAAGCGGGACCGAGCAATTGGTCGAGCGGCTTTCTGCCAGCCGTATTCCAGGGCACGGCCTTCAATGCCGACCAGCCGATCGCGAACCTGGCCACGCCCAGCGGCGTTGCTCCCGGCGCCGAACGCTCAACGCGCGACTTCTTGAAGCTGCTGAACGACAAGCATCTTGCGCGCAATCCGGGGGATACGGAGCTTGCGGCGCGAATCGCGAGCTACGAGTTGGCCGCCAGGCTGCAGCTCAGCGCGCCGGAGGCCGGCGACTTGTCGCGCGAGACGACCGCCACGCACGATGCCTATGGGACCAGCGATCCCAACAAGACCAAGGCGGCTTTCGCGCGGAATTGCTTACTCGCGCGGCGGCTGCTCGAGCGCGGCGTGCGGTTCGTCGAGCTGTTCAACGGCGCGTACGCCATGGGCGAGGGGATCGGCAATTGGGATGGGCACCGGTTGCTCAAATCTCAATACGAGATTCACGCGCCCATTCTCGACCAACCCGCCGCCGCACTGCTCAAAGATCTCAAGCAGCGCGGACTGCTGGAAGACACGCTCGTGGTGTGGACGACCGAGTTCGGCCGCATGCCAACCTTCCAGGTTGGCGCCAACGGGCGGGATCACAATCCAAAAGGCTTTACCGTGTGGCTAGCTGGCGCCGGCGTGAAGCGCGCGACGAGCTATGGCGAGACCGACGAGTTCGGATACCAGGCCGCCGTGAACCCGTCGAGCGTCTACGAGCTGCACGCCACGATCCTGCACTTGCTGGGGCTCGATCACGAGCGGCTCAGCTTCTCGCACAACGGGGCCGAGCAGCGGCTCACCTTCGTGCACGGGCGCGTCATAAACGACGTGCTCGCCTGAGCGACGACTAACCGCCAGTCGAGCTCGGATAGGACGGCGTAGCTCCGCCAGCCGGTGGGTAGGGATCGACAGCCGCCGGCGCGCCATAGCGGTCGGTCGGCGCGGCAGCCGGCGGGGAACTCGCAGGGGTTGCTTGTCCGCCAGAGGGCAAATAATCGCTCGTGCCGCCGGGTCGATAGTACGGATCGCGCCGCGGCGCGCTGGGCGGCGCGGCCGCTGGCTGGTTCGGCATCTGGTAAGGCGCAACGCCCGGCGGATTGTAGCCGGTCTGGCCTGGGTTATATCCCGTGCTTCCTGGCTGGTAAGGATCACCTGCGCCGCCGGCCGGTGGCGCGGCGGCGGTCAGGCCGCTGCCGGCTGGATCGGCCGTTTGCGCGTAGCGATCGGCGGTGGCTTGCTCGGGCTGGGCCTGGTCGGTCGCGTAGCGGTCGGCCGCGGGCGCGGCGGCGGGGTCAGCTCCACCTGGCGGATAGCTGCCCGCGGGGGGCGCGGCTGCGGGATAACTGGCAGCCGGATTCGCCGGATACGCGCCGGCCGGCGGCTGCGCGGCGTACGCCTCGGCGGGCGGAGGCGACGGGGGCGGGTACGACGTGTTCGGCGCACTCGCACCGGTTACGGGATAACCTGCGGCTGGCGCGGCGGTAGTCGGATAAGAGGCCGGCACGGCACTCGCGTTGTACGCCTGGCCCGGATTGGGCGTTCCCGGGTTTCCATAGGACTCGTTGTACGGCCCGGTTTGTGGAGCTGCCGCGGTCGCAGCGGCAGCGGAATTGGGCATGCCTTCGTAACCCGACACGGGCGCTGCATTGGGCATTCCACCATACCCACCGGCAGGCGTTGCATTCGCGGGAGTCGTATTCGTATAGGCGGCAGGCTGGCCGGGGTACGCGGTCGGCTGATGAACCCCCGGCGGACCTTGATCGGGTGCGCCGGTGCTCACCGTGGGCGGCGTTGTCGAGCTATAGCTACCGGGCGTTGCGCCGGCCGAAGGTAACGTCGGCGTGGCGGTGGTGCCCATCGAATTCGAATTCTTTTTGCCGAAGCCCCACGGAGAATAGCTGCGGCAACCGGACGCGCACACAACGACAGCCGCAACCGATGCCCACCGCATGAACCTGGCTTGCATTGCGCTCGGGCCCTTCTTGAAGACCGAGAAGGGGAGCGTCGGGCATGCGCGACATCGTTGTCGCTTCCCGGCATCCTCTTCCCTGAGGACGAATCGAATGTAGTTGCTTCGCCGCGAAACCGGCGCTGATTAGCTAACTCGTTCTCGACACCTTGCGCGACGTCGGGCGGCCATTGGCTGCTGCAACTCCGGCCGATTCGGCGCGCTTGCCCCCTCGCGGGGGCCGTCGAGGTCGCGGATTATAGAAAAGCGCGCAGGGCGGTCAACGGCAAAACGCGGCGCCCCGTTTGAACTCGTGCTGGCATGGCCGCAAGCATCGCCCCAGCGAAGCCGTCGGCTAGTTCCAAGGGGCTTTGCTATTTACCGGCCTTGTCCAGCAACTTGGATACGGCGCCCCAGTCGATCACGTTGTAGAAGGCCGCGATATAGTCGGGCCGGCGGTTTTGGTAGAGCAGGTAATAGGCGTGCTCCCACACGTCGATGCCCAACAGCGGCGTGTTACCGTGCATGAGCGGGCTATCCTGGTTGGCCGTGCTTTCGACGACCAGCTTGCCGCCTTTATCCAAGCTGAGCCATGCCCAGCCACTGCCGAATCGGCTCGTCGCGGCCGCGCTGAAGGCTTGCTTGAAAGCGTCGAATCCGCCGAGCTGAGAGTTGATCGCATCGGCCAGCTTGCCCGTCGGCTGACCACCTTTGCCAGGCCCGATGGTGGTCCAGAACATCGAGTGGTTGGCGTGTCCGCCGCCCTGGTTGCGGACGGCGCCATGAATTTTTTCGGGGATCTTCTCGATGTTTCGCATAAGCTCTTCAATGGGCCGATTGTCCCACTCGGTGTTTTCGACGGCCTTGTTCAGGTTGGTGACATACGCCGCATGATGCTTGTCGTGATGGATCTCCATCGTGCGGGCATCGATGTGCGGCTCAAGGGCATTGGTCGGGTAGGGAAGGGGAGGAAGCTGGAAAGGCATGATGATCTCCTCTGGGCAGGCCTGTGATGCGGCGAATTCAAGCTGCTCTGGATTAAAGCCGCCGCTGGAACGATCTGAACCAAGCGGCTCGCCGCCACTCGCTGGCAAGTCGCGCAGCATACCCGATGCCATTGGGCCTGACAATTGTCGGGATTTGGTGCCGTGACGCGAGAGCTGCCCGCGAGATGCGAATCGCTGGAGGGTCAATTACGGGCAGCTAGTCGCGCAGCTTGAGGGACGGGCTGAGCAGATCGCTCGGCCGCCAGATGTCCTGTGGGCCGAATGCTTCCGGCTCTTGATTGGCCATCAAGTAGGATTGCACGGCATTCAGGATGCGCAAAGCTCGCTGGGCGACGTTGGCCGCGCGGCGGTCCCCAGCATCCTTCAGTCGGATCGTCACGCGCACCCGAGTTCGTGCCACGTGTGCGGTCACGCGGTCCTGGGGCTCGTCGAAGGGGAGCTGTTGTTCCGCCACCGCCAACTCGACCAGGAAGGGAACCTTGTAATCGGTTCGCCGGCGGCCCTTGCGGTGACCGTCCATTTCCATTTGCAAATTGATGCGGTCGCCGTCAATGGAAAGGATCTCGAGATGATGATCCACGATAAAGCCGCGCAGTTTCTCGACAGCGACGTTGAGCGGCACGGCCGTGACCAATAGCCGGTCCAGAAACAGTTCGCTGCCCGGGAAGCGCTGAGTGGACCCTGTCGAGCTCTGCAGGTCGGCGCATTCGTCCAAGCCCGTGCCGAGCTGGACGACCATGTTGCGGCCCATTCGCTTGGCTTCGAACAGCGCGCGATCCGCGCGTCTCAGCATCGATTCAGGCGTGTCGCCTAGCTGGATTTCAGTCACGCCGAAACTGACGGTGACGGTGTTGCCCCTCAACGACGGCTGTCGCGTGTCCCCCAGCGTCTTTCGCAATTGCTCCGCGCGGCCGGCCGCGGCGGCATTAGTGCAATCGGCGCACAGGATCACGAACTCCTCGCCGCCGTACCGCGCAACCAGGTCGCCCGCGCGACAATCGCTTTTCAGCAAGTGCCCGAAAAACTTGAGCACCTCGTCGCCGGCCTGATGGCCATAGGTGTCGTTGATCAACTTGAAACCATCGATGTCGCAGATGATCAGGCTGCACGGGAGCCGGGAATCCTGGTGCGTCTGCACGAACTGGCTGTAGGCCGTGTCGAATTCGGCGCGGTTGGCCACCTGCGTCAGCGGATCGCGCGTCGCTCTTTCGTGCAAACTCTGGCAACGCTCCTCGAGGCTGGCTTGCAGGGAGACGTCGTGCAGCAGCAGGGCCGCGCCGTGATCGCTGCCATCAGGACCGACGATGGGAACCAGGTGCGCGTCGACGGCCACGCTCTGATGGTCGCGGCCGGCCACCATCAGGCGTCTGAGCGATTGAATTCCTGAGCTCATCGAGCATGCAATGGGGCACTTGTCGCTCGCAACGCGCCGCCCGTTTTCGTCCCGCAGGTCGAGCACGCTGGGCGCCCACACGCGGCCGAGCATGCTGGTAGCCGAGTTGCCTGTCAGCCGTTCGGCCCCGCGGTTCCACTGGATGATTTGCATGTCGCGGTTCACGAAGATCACCGCGTCGTGCATGTTGTCGAGCAGCTTCTGCTGAAAGAC
>DATJEN010000119.1:0-10944 GCA_035496575.1 Pirellulales bacterium | reverse complement strand
CGGTAATCGAATTCTGAAACGCGACGTTCAAGTACGCGATTTCTTCCTCGCCCGCTGCTGGTCGCCGCGGTGGCGCAGCCGGCGCTCCGGGCCGAGCCTCGAAGGAGCGAGGCGCTCCGCGCGCCACGCGCGTCACCGTGCCCGGTCCACGAGCGTGCAGCTCTCCCGACAGGCGATCGATGGCCAGGTCGAAGGAGCGCACCGTGTTGATCGAACTTTGCACGCCCTTGTCGTCGAACTCACGGCTACGGATCAGCGCCGGGCCGAAGCACCGCATGCGCGCCAGTTGCGGACGTTCGTCGGGGCGATCGCCGCCGGGGCGGGGCGGCCGCGCAAAATCAACCGGGCGGCTCAACACGGCTTCCATCTTCTCGGTCGACAAGTACTGCTGCTCGGACTGCGCGACGACGTTGCCGTTAAACGTCACCGTGTTGGTTTGAAAGGTCATGCCACCTTGCCAGGTAACGGCCATCGACTGAGGCTTGGGCAGCGGCTGGCCGTTCAGGTCCTGTTCAACCGGCATGGTCATACGGCCGGGCCCATCGATCCACAGCCGGTTCGTGTCGCGCTCCATTTCGATCGCGCGGCCGGCCAGCGTCATGCCGCCGGCTTCAACCATGCCGGGATTTCCGCTGACGGTGACGCGCATCGCCTCCGTGTTGGCCTGTGCGACGTGCACACGGTCGCCCTTCACCACGAGCGGCCGCTCGCCGGGGCGGGGCGTCAGCTCTTGTAAATGAGCTTGCGCGTCGATCGTGGCTTCCGAAACCGCCAACTGGTCGCCGTCGGGCAACAGCTTGATCTTGATGGCGCGGCCGCGTGCTTCAAAGCGCTGCGATGGATTGGTCGTGGAGGGCCGTGCGGCGCGTTTCGGCGGCGGAGCTTGTGCCGGCGCGGCGCCAGGGGGCGCGCTGGCGGCAGCCGGGCCAGTTGGCTGGGAACTTGCCGCAGCCACGGGACGTTCCACCCAACTTTCCAGGTGGTCGGTAATCGCGTGCAGTTGGGGCGAGTCGACCACAACCGGGCCTTGACTCCTCTCACCGCGCGCGGCGAACACTTGTGCCACCACGCGCTCCAGTTGCCACGCGCCCGCCTCATTGGGCGAGCCGGCCGCAGGCTTGCTCGCGGCTGGCGCGGGCTTCTGCGTGACCCATGCGAAAATCTCGTCGGCCGTGACGGTGCCCATCTGGGCAAAGCGAATGGTGCCCGCCCCGCGCAGCCGCGCCACGTGCTGCGGTCCATCCGGCTCGAAACGAAACTCGCGGGCCCAGGTCGCGTCGAACTTTCCGTTCGGATCGTCCGGAGCGTTGCGTTGAAACACCCCCGGCCCAAGCGCCAGGAAACTGCCAGCCGCGCCATTCACGCCAGGCGCATAGTCGATTCCCGGACAGCGCGCATAGATGCCGCGCTGCGGCGAACGGATGATCACCGGGTTTCCGCGGGCCTGAATCAAGCGCACCGCGGCCGATGCGGTCTCCGCCGATTGCGGCGACGAGGGTTCGCTCGACTTGGCGCGATTCGGATCGAACAGAACCGTCAGCAGCTCGCAGGTCATCTGATCGGCTTCCCCTAACAGGCCAGGCTGCACGACGTTCACGTGGTCGTAGAACGAGGCCGCATGTTTTTGCATTTCGAACTCGAACTTCCCTTGGCAAGTGATCTCCAAGGGCGGCTCGGGCTGGTCTGGCCGCTTTTGGCCAGGCGAAGGCGCGAGTCCAGCCTGCGAGATCGCCAGGTTCATCTTTACATCGTGCATGAGGGCAAACGTCCGCATGCCGTCGGGGCGAAACGATCCGCGCTCGGCGGCTTCGGACGAGGTGAGCTTGATTTCCATCTCGCGCCCGCTGCCGCGATGCCGGCCCAAGCGAAATTGCACCGGATGCGGCGTCCACACGCGGTCCTTCAGCATTTCCACGTCGCGGGTCGTGATCTCCAGGTCATCCCGCGCGCCCGGCGCGCTGGGGTTTTGAAAAATGTAAATCGGACCCACCAGGTGCCCGCCCACCAGTTGCCGCTTGGAGAGATCGACGCTCTTGAGCACCACCGGTTCGTCAAAGCGGACGATGGCCCGCTCGGCGCGCATGATGATCGGGCGGCGCGCCTGCGACTCCTGCTCCTTGCCGTTCTCCTTCGAAAAAAACAAAAGCGTGCAGGGCTTCAGCTCGACGGATCCGTCAGGCAAGGGACTGAGCGTCTTGAAGAGCAACCGCGCGCGCTCACTTTCCCAGATCGCCGGGTTCTTGAGCTCCCAACTGTCCGGCGCGAAATACTGCGCCACGTCGCGCTGCCGAACGGAAACGGTTTCCCGGGCGGCGTTGATCTGGCTGTCCGTCGCGCGGGCGATCGGCTTTTCTTCGAGCGTAGGCTCGATGAGCGGCACGACAATCAGCCAGTACAACAGGTAGGCCGCCAAAACGGCTGCGAAGGCGCTGCCCGCCTGGCCCGCGCGCGCCATGCGCGACCACGAGAAGCTTACCGCGGGCGACGACGGGGTGGGCGCTTCTGCGGCGACAGCCATCGCGTGCTCAAGAAGTGTATTTCTGAATGAGATCGTTCCAGCGGCGCTGCGCCTTGAGGACCATCTCGATGGTTTCGCGCACCGCGCCTGAGCCCCCGTTCAAGCGAGTCACGTGATGAGCCGCTTGCCGCACTTCCTCGCACGCGTCGGCAACCGCTACTCCCAATCCCACCGAACGCAACAGCGGCAGATCGGGCAGGTCGTCGCCGATGTAGCACGTCTGGTGCAGCCCAATCCCCAACTGCCCGATGATTTCGAGCGCCACGGGCAGCTTGTCTTCGGCGGTTTGCCGCACGATCTCGATATTGAGCTCGGCGGCGCGCACCTTGACCACGTGCGAGCTGCGTCCCGTGATCAATCCGAACTGATAGCCGGCTCGTTGCCACAGCCGTATGCCCAGGCCATCGCGAATGTGGAAGATCTTGGTCTCGATGCCCTGGTTATTGAAGATGATTTCGCCGCCGGTGAGCACGCCATCCACGTCGGCCAGGATCAGCTCAATTGGTTCGCAACGTTCTTCGAGCTTCATGCGCACTCCCTCGGCGGAAAGGGAGCCGGCGCGGACGACACGCGATCGGGCGCGAAGCGGGCCACGATCGGGCCGGGCTCATCGAGTGCATGCCCCAGGCCAGCTTCCGGAAACAGGGCCACCACGTCGGTAATATCGAGCAAGCCAAGCGGACGGCCCTTGGCATCGACGACGGGCAGCTCGCTGATTTTGCGTTCCGCCATGATGGCCACCGCGTCGACCATCATCGACCCAAGCGGCACGGTGCGCGGATGGGCCGTCATGACTTCGCGAATGGGCCGATCGAGCGCGGCATCGCGATTGGTTTCGAACAATCGTGCCAGATCGCTATCGGTGAAAATGCCCGCGAGGTTTGCCTGTTCGCCGACCAGCATGATCGCACCGGTACGACGCCCGCGGCGGCCGAGCTTGACCAATACCTGCCGCACCGACTCGCGCTCGTCGGCCACGCGACACTCATCCAACGAGCGCATGAATTCTTCGACCTTGCTGAGCCGCCGCCCCAGGTTGCCCGCCGGGTGGAAGCGGGCAAAGTCCTCGCGGCGAAATTCTCGCATGCGGCTCGTCACCAGCGCCAGCGCGTCGCCCACCGCCAGCATCGCGGTCGTGCTCGTGCTGGGCGCAAGGCCAAGCACGCAAGCTTCCTGCAGCGGCCCGAGCTCGATCGTGAAATCGGCCGCTTGCGCAAGTGTGCTTGCGCGGCTGGCCGTCACCGCGATCAGCCGAACTCCGAAAGCCGCCAGCGAGGGCAATAGCCGCAAGACCTCCTCGGTTTCTCCGCTCTGCGAAAACACCAGCAGCACGTCGTCGCGGTGGATCCGCCCTAAGTCGCCATGAACCGCCTCGGCCGGGTGCAAAAAATGGCTGCGCGTTCCCGTCGAAGCGAGCGTGGCTGCCACCTTCTGCGCTATGAGACCGGCTTTGCCCATGCCGCTGGCAATCACGCTGCCCGCACAGCCGAAGATGGCATCCGCCGCGCGGCAGAATTCGACGTCCAATCGCCGGGCAATGCTCCCCAGCGCGCGCGCCTCGATCTCGATAATCTCGCGCGCATAGTCGAGCGGATTAAAACTAGCCGTGGCGTGAATGGCGGGCGCAGGCTTCGTCATGTGAAATCAAAAGAAAATGGGCTGCCACGGGGCGATCGCGGGAACCGCCGGGGGATTGTATCGGTGCCCGAAAACAGCGGCAATGTAAACTCCAAGCCATCACCACTCGTCCCGTCCCAGCGGTGGCTGCCCACAGCGTATTTTCCTATAATGACGGTCCTCATATGGCGGAAACGGAGACCCTACGTTGGTCTCAAGGAGGGGTCGCTCGGTTTGGGGCGACCGCTAGCAGCACCGCCCCCCTCTGGCTGGAGACCGCCATGATCGTCACCGCGAAGGACCTTTTTCAGCAGGCTTACGGCAAATACGCCATCGGCGCGTACAACATCAACAATCTCGAACAGACCGTTGGCTTGTTTCGAGGCAACCTCGGGCAAAAGAACTCGAACGAAGACCCGGTTGATGCCCGGGCAAGCGCCCCGTTCATGATTCAGCTTTCTCGCGGCGCGCGGGGGTACACCGACAAGCGGTTTCTGGAGGCCATGATTCGGGCTGCCGAGGACGTCTTCGAGAAGGCCATTTTTGCGGTGCACTTGGACCATGGCACCGAAGAGGCATGCTACGACTGCATTGACAGCGGCTTCTATTCTTCGGTCATGATCGATGCCTCGCATGAATCGTTCGACGAGAATATCGCGATCACCCGCCGCGTGGCCGATCGGGCGCACGACAAAGGCATCTCCGTCGAAGCCGAACTAGGGATGCTCGGCGGCGTCGAAGAGGATATTTCCGTCGATGCCGACAACGCCTGCTTGACCGATCCCGACCAGGCCGTCGAGTTCGTCGAACGTAGCGGCTGCGACTCATTGGCCGTGGCCATCGGCACTTCGCACGGCGCGTACAAATTCACGGGCAAGCAGGGGCTGCACTTCGACCGCATTGCTGAAATCCAGCGGCGACTGCCGGGCTTCCCGCTGGTCATGCACGGCTCGAGCAGCGTGCCGAAGGAATGGGTCGATCGCATCAATCGCGCTGGCGGCAAGCTCGGCGACGCGAGCGGCGTGCCCGAGGATCAATATCTGCCGGCCGCCCGACTAGGCGTGACCAAGGTGAATATCGACACCGACGGCCGCCTTGTGTGGTGCGCGGTTTATCGCGAAACGTTCCTCAAGAAGCCGGAAGACTTCGACCCGCGCACGCCGGGCAAGCCGTTCATGGCCGCCTATGCCGAGTACATCACGCACAAGAACAAGATGCTCGGCTCGGCCGGACAGCTCGAGCACGTCCGCGCGGCGCTGGCTGGCCAGCCGGTCTGAAAGATCCGTCACGGCAAAGCGTGCCGCTACGGTTGCTCATCGCTCGTCAGTGGTGGCGCTTGAGCCTCTTCCTGCACGAATGAGCGGTCGGGGTGCGCCTGCGCCATGCGCAAGACGTAGAATTTTTGCACGGTCTTGCCCTCGTCCGATTGCGCGAAGAAGTGGTGTCCCACGCTGCCCGGCCGGTCGGCCCGGCAACTCACGACCAGCATTTGCCCCTGGGCCAACGTGGCATTGAGCTTCAGTTCGTCGAACGTGCGCTTCTGCCGCTCCTGCTTCCAGGTCATCATGCCTTCGCTGCCGGTGACTCGGTTCTTGAAGTCGCCGTGGTGCAGCTCGGGCGTTAGCTCGAGCTGCAAATTGCCCGCGCTCACGCTTGCGATCCGCAAATTGAGCCGCGGTTCGGCTTTGTAGTACGTGCGGCCTTCGACTTCGCGGTTGTGACGCTCGAGAAGCGCGAGCTCATCAACCGTGGGGGCCGTGACCAGGTCGCGCCGTTCGCCTGGCCGGGGTTGGATCACCAGCAGCCGTATGCCTTCTTCGGTCTGCATGGGCATCTTCGCTCGTTCTTCGCTCGAAATACGCTCATCGGTCAGCTTGAGCAACGTGGCCAACCCGGCTGGTACGGTCGGACCGACGATGCCGGCCCGCAGGCCATTTTGCGCCAGCCGCTCGCGCAAGTCGGCGGGCAGGACTTGCTCGTCGACGTCATTCCACAGCTCGGCCGTTTGTGCCTCGTCGAGCGACGCAGGGGCCGAAAAGACTTCAAGCGAAACGGCGTCCGGCGCCGCCGTGAGCGGCAACAGCGGTGATCGCCCGCCGCCCTCGAGTTGCACCAGCCGGCAACCAGGCGAAAGCGCAAGCGCAAGGATGACGAGCGTGGCGCGCAGGGGACGGTCCATGTCGGCGAAATGAAGCTAGCGACCAGAAGTGAGGCGGTAGAGTAGTGTCGTGGGCCGCGCCCGTCAACGGAAACTGCGCAGGCGCGGCCTATCCGCGCGGGCGAATTGGTCGCCAACAACAAGGGCAAGCTAGCTTAGCTGGCGCGCACGAGCTTGGGCGTAACGATTCGCTGACCGAAGACCCGGCCATAGCGCTCTTCGAGCTCGCGGAAGTTGAACTTCAAGAACTCGCTCGCCGGATCGGGAGGGTCGAGCCGCAACCACTTGCGCGCCAGCTCTCCCATCAGGTCGTCGTACTGCCGGCGCGAATGGCTGTGCGCGAAGCAGCGGCCAGGATGCCGGCGCAAGTCGCCATCGAACAAAGGACTGATGTGCCACAGTTCGTGGATCACGGTGCCGAGCTTTTCTTCGTACGAGTGCTCGCAGAAGCGCGGCAAGTAAAAGCTCAACAGGTACAAGAGCTCGCGACCATCGGCGTCGTACAGCCGCTCAATGCGCCAATGGTGCTTGCCGCGTTTGACCGATAGGGCCCCGCCCGCGAAACGCAAGGGCGTGAGCGATGCGTGAACGCCATGCCGCACCGCCTTGCGCGCCTGGCAGAAGCGGATGCCCACCCGCGACAGGTCGATGTGGCCAAGCTCGCTCAGGCGGTCCGTCAGGTCGAGGCACAGCCGTCGCATGTGCCAGGTGAAATTGAAGCCTTCGCGCGCCGGCCGTTTGCGGCCGCTCTCCTCCATGAGCGCTTCAGTCGGCCGATCCATCGGTTGTGACTTCACCTATTTGACAACCGTCACGCCGGGCAGGCTTTCCTTCAGCTTGGCGATGCCCGCATCGGTGACGGGGGTTTGCCACACGTAGAGCTTCTTCAGGTTCTTGAGCCCCTTCAAATGCTCGAGTCCGGCATCGGTCACGGCGGTGCCGTAGACGTTCAAGTATTCGAGATTGCCCAGGTCCTTCAGATGCGCGAGGCCCGCGTCAGTCACCTTGGTTTTTTCGAGATGCAGACGATTGAGCGTGGCGATAGCGGCCAGGTTGGCCAACCCGGCGTCGCTGATCTGCGTGTCCTTCAGGTCGAGCTGCACGAGCTTGGGAAGCGTTTTGACGAGCGCGAGCCCCTCGTCGTTGAGCGCGGTTCCGCCCAGGTGAAAGTCGACGACCAGCGAATCATCGTTCATGGCCAGCGGCATGACCGTGCCGCCGATCTTTTGAATCTTGCCGATCGCGTCCTGCACCTCAGGCGTGGGCGTGGCGGCGGCCGGAGCCGGTGTCGCGGCAGGGGCCGCGGGAGCCGGAGTGGCCGGCGCGGGAGCAGCCGCAGCTACCGCCTTTGCGTCGCCGCCGGGCAGCTTGCCTTGACCGATCAGCTCGCCAAAAGTCGGCGAAGTGTCGTCGCCCGATTTCATGGCGGCCACGGCCTCCAAAGCGGCCATAATCTCGGCGGTGCACTTTTCGGCCTCAGCCTTCAGCCGGTCGGCCTTGAAGTTCTCCTTCTTGAGGATCGTGGCGAGCTGCTTGCCATAGGCATTGCGGGCTTTCTTGTCGGGGCCGGGCATGTGGCAAACGTTGCACTTGGCCGTCTGCGTCACCAGGGTGGCGAAGGCCTTGTCTTTCTCGTCCGCCGAGTCGGCCTTCACGTACTTGGTTTGAAATTCCTTGAAGAACGGAGGCATGGCCGCCGCCTGACGCACGGGACCGGCCAAAAAAATCGTCGCCAGAACCAACCATCCCCAAGCCGCACGTTGCACGCTCATCGTTTGCTACTCCGCCGCACAAAGGTCCGGTACAACCCTCGAATCCGGCTATTATGAATTGGGCGGAGCGGGGCCGTCAAATCGTCCCCATAGGCGGTAGTGCGTCAGTCTGAAATCAGATTTCGCGAAAAAGCTACCCGCGCCTAAACATTCGCAAAATAAGTGTGCCCATAGCCCAGCCGATAACTGCGCCCGCCGGCAGGCCAATGAAGAACGCCAAAAGGCCGCATTGATTGCTGTCGGGATACAACACAGAGCAGGCGATGTATCACACAATTTCGAGACCGACAAATCCGCCGGCCACGGCACTGACTATGCCGCCAACAGCCGTTCGATTCGGGCCTTCGCTCATGGGGCCATTATAGGCGAGCGGGAATTAACTGCGCCGCCCGCGCATTTGGCTTTTCGCACGGCGGATTCGCCCGACTTGGCCGCCTTTTTTCTCGCTCTGCTTTTGAGACTTCCCCTTTTCCTTCTTGGCTATATTGGCCTCCACGCGCGCAGCCCAGCGCCCAACCCATTTCGGGTCGTCCTTGTCATTCGGGTCGCTTAGTTTCTTGAGGAGCTTAGCGCGGCTTTGCTCCAGGCGGTTCAACTTAAACCTCCGGGTTTTTACGGTTCGTGCCTTAGTCATTTTGGACTCTTCCGTTTCACGCTGGACAACCCCGATAGGTCAGCCATAATTAGAACATGCCTAAACGCTCAAGCAAGCCAAAAGATACTCAGCAGCTAGCCCGGTCGATCCTGGATGCAGTAGCGCCGGACGCCGAGCCCAAGAAGCCTGAGAAGCAAAAGAACCCCGCCGCGGTCGCACTTGGTCGTCTGGGCGGGCTCAAAGGCGGCAAGGCGCGGGCTGAGAGTTTGTCGCCTGCAAAACGCAAGGCCATCGCTAAGAAAGCGGCTGCCAAGAGGTGGGGCAAAAGACCCACCTAAACGGCACTACGAATTCTTTGGCGTTTTTCGGCCTGCGCCGAGCTTTCTGGTTTTCGCAATGCCGTCCAAAGCACCATCCAATCTTTTCAGAGATTCGGATGCCTCGATTACCTTCCGCTTGGCATCAAAGCGGTCGAACTCTTTGTCCGCAATTTGCTTTGCGGCGTCGGCTGAAATCCTGCCAGCGTCTTTAAGAATTTGCCGGTCGTTCAGCTCCAGGAATCCATGAAGCTTCTTGACCCACTCGACCATGTGCATAGGAATGCGTCGATGTGCCTGCGATTCGGCAAATGATAAATACTGATCGACAATGAGGTTCAAGGCATGAAGCTCATCCGGCTCGTAGTAGTTCTTTGCGGTGGCAACGTCTGATCGACGAACGCGCTCCCCCTTCCAAGATTTCAGGCCCATGTTCGGTTGACTGGCATCAGCGCGTGCTGCGATCAATTCGGCCGCCGTCCGTCCCGTAATGGCGAAATGGAATTTGTTCTGCACTGTGGCAAAGAAGTCCTGGGTTACCGGAGAGTTCGGGTCGTAATCGACGCTCGTTGCATAAATGTCACGAACCTTCTCGTAGAATCGCTTTTCTGAGGTCCGAATGTCGCGGACGCGAGCCAGCAGCTCATCAAAATAGTCATGCGATTCCGTGTCACCTTTGAGGCGAGCGTCATCCAGCACGAACCCTTTGACCAAGAACTCGGATAGCCGCTGGGTTGCCCAGATCCGGAACTGGGTGCCGCGATGGGACTTCACTCGATAGCCAACGGAAATGATCACGTCTAGATTGTAGAAGGCCGTCTTATACTTCTTTCCGTCGCCGGCAGTTGTCAAGTAATCCTTGACAACTGAAGTTGCCTGCAACTCCCCCTCATCGAAGATATTTTGCACATGCAAGCTGATGTTCTGCTTGCTGGTCTGAAATAGCTCTGACATAAGGGCTTGCGACAACCAGACCGTGTTGTCCTGGAGCCTAACTTCGATTCTGCTGCCCCCGTCCTCAGTTTGATAAAGGATGATTTCGGACGCCCCTTCGGCCATGGTTGGCTCCCTCCAAAATAGTGGTTGCAGGCTGGTTGCGGCGGCTAGCTTAAGCGTTTGTGGGTCGCTTCGCGCGATTTGAGGGACCACACCCCTTCCCGGTTTACGAACATATCCGGCTTGCGGCTCATCGCATTGTAGATCGCATTTACATAGCTGCGATTCCCGCTCCCCGTGCCATATCCTAGGCTTTGCAGCATATCCGCGATGTCTCCGGCTCGGCACGCTCCCGCTGCCGCTAGAGCATATTCTGCTGCCTCCGCTATGGTCTTGCCGTAAAGTCGGCTTTCCCGGGACACCGGGGGGGCCTCGCCACTGGCTGCGTCCACGCGAGCCTGGATGTCTTGCATGACCATCAAACCAGACAGTTCTCGTTGGTGGTAGCGTTCGACGAGGTCGAGCGTGTGCAGCTCTGACTGTAGTTCGGCCTTCTTGCGCTTGACGGTTTCCAGGGCGGCTTTATGGACCGCAATCAGGTCGTGACTCATTGGTGACTGCACAAGATATGGGGGCGGCTATGCGGGTATTGTCGCGGCACTTAAGGTGGTTGTCAACCATCATGCAACCATGTGGCAACCACAGTCTTGACAATGCTTCACCGCTCAAGCATAATGGACGACATGAAACAACTCACACAAGAGCAGCGAGTGGCGGTCGTCCGGTGCCTGGTCGAAGGCAACTCCATCCGCTCCACCGTGCGGATTACGGGTGTCGCCTTGAACACGATCCAAAAGCTAACCCGCGAGCTGGGCGAAGCGGTGTTGGCCTATCAGGACCACGCCTTGCGCAACCTCACTTGCAAGCGCGTCCAACTCGATGAAGTCTGGAATTTTTGCTACGCCAAGGACAAGAACTTGCCCGACGAAATGCGGGGCGAGCCCGGCGTTGGCTCAATCTGGACCTGGGTT
>DATJEN010000118.1:0-9243 GCA_035496575.1 Pirellulales bacterium | reverse complement strand
AGCCGAGTGGGCCGTCAACAAGCCGGAACAGCAGGTTGAGTGGTCGAGAGCCAACGTGCCGGGATCCTGCGTCGTAAAAATCGGGTCGCGGGATCAGCGCATTCTGGCCACCAAGGGAGACGATGTCCGCATCGACTGGGGGTATCTGTACCTGAGCGTTCCTGAACCGTTCGCCAGGTGCGTTGTCGCCGCCGACAAGGTCGCGCGCGGCTCGTTCGCTCGCGGTGAACCCTCGCCCAGCGAAGACGATCGTGACATGCCCAGGCCGGCCAACGATCGTTGGCCGGTGCTCTCCGCGCGATTCGATCTCGGCAAAGTCACGGCGCAGGCGGTCGCGCGCCATCTGACAGTCGCTTACGACGATCTGTACTCGGTGGAATACTTCCAGCAGAAGTTGAGGGCCTGGTGGCGGCGCGATCCCTCGATGACAGCGGAATCGATGCTCGCTATGGCAGAAAAGGACTATGCTTCGCTTCGCGCTCGCTGCGACACGTTCGATCGCGAGTTGTCCGAGGCCGCGCGCCGCTCAGGTGGCGACATGTACCAGCGGCTGTGCGCGCTGGCCTATCGTCAGGCGGTTGCAGCCCACAAGCTCGTGGCCGGGCCCGACGGGCAACCGCTTTTCTTCTCCAAGGAAAACTTCAGCAATGGTTCGATCGGCACGGTCGACGTGACCTATCCGTCGGCTCCGCTGTTCTTGCGCTACAATCCCGTGCTCGTTAAGGGAATGCTCGAGCCGATCTTTTATTTCAGCGAGAGTGGCAAGTGGAAAAAACCGTTCGCGGCGCATGACGTCGGCACCTACCCGCTCGCCAATGGGCAGACCTATCCCGAGGACATGCCCGTCGAGGAATGCGGGAACATGTTGATCCTCACCGCGGCCATTGCCCAGGCCGAAGGCAACGCCGACTATGCCAAGCGGCATTGGGAGAGCCTCACCACATGGGCCGGCTACCTGAAGCGCGAAGGATTCGATCCGGCCAACCAATTGTGTACCGATGACTTCGCCGGCCACCTGGCACACAACGCCAACCTGTCGATCAAGGCCATCGTCGGCCTGGGCTGCTATGGCCGGCTGGCCCATTCGCAAGGACAACTACAGGTCGCAGACGAATACCTGAAACTTGCCCGCTCGCTGGCCGGCAAATGGATGGAAGCCGCCCGCGACGGCGACCACACGAGCCTCACGTTCGATCGCAAGGGAACCTGGAGCCAGAAATACAACCTGGTGTGGGATCACTTGCTCAAGCTCGACCTGTTCCCGCGCGAACTGGCCCGGCAGGAGATCGCTTATTACCTGACGAAGCAGAATCCGTTTGGACTGCCGCTCGATAGTCGTAAGACGTACACCAAGAGTGATTGGATCGTTTGGACCGCCACGATGGCCGAGTCTCCGGCCGACTTTCAGGCGCTCCTCGCGCCGGTGTATCGCTTCGCGAACGAAGGCCCCAGTCGCATTCCGCTCAGCGATTGGCACGAGACCACCAACGGCAAGTCGGTCGGGTTTCGCGCCCGCTCCGTGGTGGGCGGATACTTCATGAAGCTGCTGGCCGACCGCTGGGCCGATGATTCGCGTGCAGCCGGTAATTGAGTCGCCGGGCGATTTAAATTGGTTTCGTGGCCACAATGCACGCGGTGCGCTGGGCGAGCCACCGCTTTACGACTTGCACATCCTGAAATTGGTTGCGCTCGAGCAGCAGCCGCACGTCTTCAATCTCGCGCGCCGTCAGTCCCGGGCTGGTCCAGAATCGCGGACGCCTGGCCGCCCGGCGCAAGCACAAGACCAGCGTTCCCCCGGGCTTGAGCACGCGCCGCACTTCGACCAGGCCGGCCTCGGGCGACGACCAGATTTGAAAGTTGTTTATGGCGAACGCCTTGCTGAAATGACTAAGCGGAAATGGCAGTTGTTCAGCCGTCGCCCTGTACAGCGTAACCCGGCCGGCGTCGATCGAATTCTGATTGAGCGCGGTGGCTTGCTCGATCATCACGTCCGACGGATCGACCCCGGCGATCCACGTAGCTCGACTGCGCTTGACCAGCAGATCAATGGCTTGTCCGGGACCAAATCCCAACTCGAGCACGGAGTCCTGCGGCCCGGCGCGGAGCAGGTCGACCGTGGCGCGATTCATGCGCTGGTTTTCGCGCGACATTACCCAGCCAACGATGCGGCCCAGCACTCCGCGCGGCAGGCAGAACTGGCTCTGCAACGGCGCGTCGTCAAGGACGCGCGCCACGCCTGCGACGGAAGCTTTTGCCACCTGGCCCACCGCTTCACTCACACTGCGATCAGCGCCACGACAGGAACGTTGCACAAGACATAAGCGCTGCGCCAGTTTGCAAACCGCATGCCCAACGCCGCGTCGTTTTGACAGTAACTACAGGGCTGCCTAAGCTTACGGTTTACTCTTCAATCGACCGTAATCGCTTCTGAGGAGGCGGCCAGCCTCTGTTTGTTAATGAGCTCGAAAAAATCCACGACCGCGCCGGCTCTGTTCTGGCTCGCGTCTCTACTGTTCTTTATTTCTGGCGGCACGGGGCTCGTTTATCAGGTCGTGTGGTTCAAGCGCTTCGGCCACGTGTGGGGCAGCTCGAGCCTGGCCTTCGCCGCGGTCGGCGGCTCGTTCCTGTTTGGGCTCGGGCTGGGGGCCTATTTGTTTGGGCGCGTCAGCGACCGGCTCGAAGTTCCGCTCCGCTGGTACGGCATCTGTGAGCTGTTGATTGGCACCCTAGCCCTGATCATCCCCTTCGAAATCGCGGCGCTCGTCGATGCCTCGGTCGGCCTCTATGCCGCCATCCCCGAGCAACACTTCCTGCGGTTTCTGTTTCAGTTCGGCGTGACCTTGCTGGTGATTGGGCCCCCCTGCGCGCTGATGGGCGGAACCCTGCCGCTTTTGATCCGTCAATTAACCACCCGCGATGGCTCGCTCGATCAGGCCACGGGCTGGCTGTATGCGATCAACACTTTCGGCGCCGCGGCAGGCTGCTACCTGGCAGGCTTCCACTTTCTGCCCTCGCTTGGGCTGTTATGGACCAACAACCTGGCGGCCGCCGTGAACATCACGATTGGGCTGGTCTCGCTCAACGCGAGCGTGAGGGGGCTCGGCCACAACGTCTCGCGCGCGACGTCCCCCGCCAACGAGCAGCCCGCGCGCGCGGACCTGGCCATGTGGCGGCTGTTTGTTGCCACGGCACTGGCGGGATGCGCGGCTCTGATGCTTGAAATGACTTGGAGCCGCCAGTTGGCGCTCGTGTTGGGCGGGTCAACGTACGCGTTCAGCGCGACGGTCTTTGTCGTTCTCGTCGGAATTGCCGTCGGCAGTTTGATCTTCCACTTGGGTTTGCGCGGACGTCCATTCGATGTTACGGCCGCCATCGTGACGATCGTGCTGCTGGTGGTCACCGCGGCCATCGGCAAGCTATTCTTGCCCATGCTTTCCATGGCCCTGTCGCCAGTGGAAGTTCGCGAGCTGCGCTCGCAGCAGCTCTATAACGGCCTCATATGCGTGGGCGCGAGCGCCGTGCTCGAACTGCTGCCGGCCATCGGCATGGGGCTGTTGTTTCCGTTGTTCGTCAACATGACGAAGGCCAACGCCGCGCGCGTCGGCGCGGCGGTCGGCAATATCTATGCCTGGAACACAGTGGGCTCGATTGCCGGAGCAAGCTTCACGGCCATCCTGCTGTTTCCCAGGATCGGAACCGCGGGCGCGATGGCCGCCGCCTCGGGGCTGTATGTGGCGGCGCTCGTTCTTGTCATCCCGTGGAGCGTCGGCAGGTTCGCCCTGCGCGGCGCGATTGCCACCGCCGTCGGCGCAGCGGCCGTGATGGTCAGCGCGCGACCGATCGATCCGCGGCTCACCAATGTGGGGCTTTATTTCTATGGCGATCCGGCCAAAACCTATGGCACCGACGACTGGTTTGACAAGATTACGCCCGTCTTCTTTCGCGAAGGCGCCAGTTCCAACGTATTCGTTAACAGCGCTGCGCCGGGCACGACCAGCCTGCGCGTCAACGGCAAGGTCGATGCCAGCAACGGCGTTGACATGGTGACCCAGCTCGGTCTGGCCTACTTTCCGCGCTTGCTGAAGCCGGAAGCGAAAAACGTGCTGGTCATCGGCTTCGGCAGCGGTTGCAGTTCGGGGGCGAGCCTTTTGTTCCCCGACACACACGTCACTTGCTGCGAAATCGAGCCCGCGGTGTACGAGGCCACCGAGGCGTTCGCCGAATTCAACCATCGGCCGCAAGAGAAAACCCGCGCCTGGCTGGCCGCCCGCGAATCCGAGCTGCCCGAAAGCCAGCGGCTCACGCCGGAGCAGATCGACCAACAAGCCCGCTTTCAGATGATCTTTGGCGATGGCCGCACGGCGATCCAGGCGGCCAGCAACAAGTACGACCTGATTATTTCAGAGCCTTCGAATCCATGGCTGGCCGGCGTTTCGAATCTGTTCACGAAAGAGTTCTTTCATGCCGCCCGCGAGGCACTCACCGAGGACGGCGTGCTCGCGCAGTGGATTCAGACGTACAACTTCACGCTCGGCGACTATCTGATGATCGTGCGCACAATGCAGTCTGAATTCCCGCACTACGGGGTCGTGCTGCTGGCCGATGGGCTGGACACGCTGCTGGTGGCGTCGAATCGCCCCCTGCTCCCCAGCGAAGAGAGCCTGGCGACTTTTCAGAAGTTCGTGGAGGAAACGCCCGCGCTCAAGGCCGATCTCAGAAAGTGGTTTGGCACCACCAACGCGCGGCTTCTGCTGCTCGAATACTATCAGCTCGGTGAGCCGCAATTGAAGCGGCTGGTGGAACAGGATGGCTCCCAGTACCTGAACACCGACTTGCATTTGCGGCTCGAGTTCGATGCCCCTCTGCACCTGTTCAGCAATCTGAAGGCGCGCGACACGGCTACCTTTGGATTGCTCAACGCGGTTGATCCCAAATGGACTGGCCAGCTTGCCGCGCAAACGGGCCTCACCGCGCAATCGGGTGGCTACCATTATCTGATTGCCAATCGTCTTTCTCGCCGCGCGAACAATCAGCTTGTCACGCCACGCAAGGATTTGCCGGCCAAACTTAAAGCAGTCATGGACGAGCTGTGGACTGCGATCAACTTGGATGCGGCGCTGCCCGAGGCTTACCGGCTGATGGCAAAAACGTACGAGACCGCGCAACTGGTGCCGGAGTCGTCCGAGGCCCATCGTCGCTACCTGGAACTGGTCGACGATGACGCCGCGGTGCATGCCGAGTACGGCCTGACCCTCATGAAACTCAAAAAGCAGGCGCAGGCAGCCGCGCAGTTCGAAAAAGCTTTGCAGCTTCAACCAGATATCCGCTTGATCGATGGGTCGGCCTTGTGGGCCAACAACCTGGCCTGGATTCGCTGCACGAGTCCGGATGCTAACCTGCGCAACGGCGAAGAAGCCGTTCGCCTGGCGCGCAAAGTTTGCGAATTGGATAAATATCAAAATCCCGCATTGATGGACACCCTGGCGGCCGCGCTCGCGGAACAGGGCAAGTTTGCCGAGGCCATCGAAATCTCCGAGAAGATTCTCAGCGCTGCTCCCAAGAACGAGAAACTCGTCTCCACCGTCCGTGAACGCATTGCGCTGTTTCGCAACTCTCAGCCGTACCGCGAACCCTAGTCTCGCCCCGTCCGCCTATGATGAGCCGCATTTTGCCAATCTCGATCGAACAGGCCCCGCCGCAATCCCGCTTGGAGCTCAAGGCTCAGATCGCGGCTCATGGCCGCGTGACGAACATGAAGTGCACGTTGGCCCGCTCGCCCGCGGCGTTGGCGGCCCTGATGCAGTGGTATCCGCTGTATGACACGGTGGTCGAATTCCTGGGCAATCGCGGCACGACCATTTTCGTGCATGCCATCTCGACCGAGACCGATTGCCTCGTGTGCTCGACGTTTTTCCGTCGCTGGCTGGCCGAGCAAGGTGAAAACCCCGACGCACTTACCCTGGATGATCGCGAAACGGCCCTCGTCGATTTTGGCCGGCAACTTGCCCGGGATGCGCACCAGGTTTCCGACGAGCTGTTTGGCCGGCTCACTTCGTTTCTCAACGAGGGGCAGATGGTGGCGCTCACGGCCTTCGGCGCGATGATGCTGGCCACTAATGTGTTCAACAACTCGTTGCGCGTCGATCTAGACGATTACCTAGAGCCCTATCGCCGGCCCGGCAGCGCCCGCGCGCAATCCAGGCACAACACCGCATGAGTTCCTTGCAGGGTCAAGTCGCGCTGGTTACCGGCGCCGCGCACGGTCAGGGGCGGGCAACGGCGCTGGCGCTTGCGCGCGAGGGTGTCCGCGTCGCCGCGCTCGACGTGGCTCGTCAACTCAAGTATCCCGGCTACGAGATGGGCACGAGCGAGGCGCTTGAGGGCACGGTCCGCGATTGTCGCGCCGCGGGCGGCGAGGCCTTGCCCTTGGCCGCGGATGTGCGCGACGATGCCGCCGTTCGAGCGGCTGTCGAGCAGACAATAGCTGCCTGGGGACGCCTCGACATTCTCTTCAACAATGCCGGCATCTGTGCCTATGGCCTGGCCCACGAACTGAGCGAAGACGCGTGGGACACCATGCTCGACATCAATTTGAAAGGGGCCTGGCTGGTCGCCCGCCGCGTTATTCCGCACATGATCGCCGCCCAGCGGGGCGTCATCATCAATAACTCATCCATCGCCGGGCTGCGCGGCATGGGCCGCCTGAGCCACTACGCGGCCTCCAAATGGGGCCTGGTGGGACTCACCAAGTCATGGGCGATCGAACTGGCTCCCCACAACATCCGCGTCGTCTCGATCCATCCCACGGGCGTCAACACTCCCATGAACGAGGGTCTGGCCGCCCTGGAGGGCGCCACGCCACGGCAAATTGCCGAACGCTCGGCCGGCAATCTGCTGGACGTCCCGTGGATCGAGCCCGAGGACGTCGCGGCCGCCGTTGTGTTCCTGGCTTCCGACCAGGCGCGTTTTATCACGGGCTCGCAATTTGTAATCGATGCCGGCCTGTTGTCCCGCTAGATTGTTTGTGCGCTCTTGCGACAGGAGACAAACATGTCACGCCGATCCACGTGGTCGTTAGGGCTTCTGGCCGCGGGCCTGGCCATGGTTGGCAGCTCTTCGGCGGACGCGGCCCCGCCAGCTCGTCCCAACGTCTTGTTGATCGCGGTTGACGATCTGAACCATTGGGTCGGTTACCTGGGCCGCAATCCGCAAACGAAGACCCCCAACATCGACCGGCTGGCTGCCCGCGGCGTCCGCTTTACGCGCAGCTACTGTGCGGCGCCGGTGTGCAATGCCTCGCGCGCAGCTCTTCTGACGGGCTTGCGCCCCTACACGTCGGGAGTGTATGAGAACAGCGACGACTGGCGCACGGTCGTTCCACCCGAAATGACGCTCATCACCACGCTGCGCAAGGTCGGCTATTACTGCGCGGGAGCGGGCAAGATCTATCACGACGGTTTCGCCCGCCGCTCCGAGTGGGACGACTATCTGTCCAAACCGGGCGGCGATCCCCGGCCGCAAGGCGGGGGCGGCGTGGACGGCATCAAGTTTGCTTCACTCGACTGCCGCGACGAGGATTTGCGCGACTGGAAGATCGTGCAGTACGGAATCGATCAGCTTCAGAAGAAGCACGATCGACCGCTGTTTTTGACCATCGGCTTGCACAAGCCCCACATGCCATGGAACGTGCCGCGCAAGTACTACGACATGCACCCACTCGACAAGATCGAGCTTCCGCCGGTGGACGCGCACGACTTGGACGACGTGCCCCCGGCCGGCGTTGCCATGGCCAAGCCCAAGGGCGACCATCGCGCCATTCTCGAATCAGGTCGCTGGAAAGAAGCCGTTCAGGCGTACCTGGCCGCCGTGACTTATGCCGACGCTCTAATCGGGCGCCTGATCGACGCGCTCGATGCCAGTGAGTTTCGCGATAACACCATTGTCGTTTTCTGGGGCGACCATGGCTGGCACCTGGGCGAAAAGCAACACTGGCGCAAGTTCGCCCTGTGGGAAGAAGCCACGCGGGCGCCTTTGATCTGGGTCGTGCCGGGCCTCACCAAAGCCGGCGGAGTGTGCGAGCGGACCGTCGACTTCATGTCGATTTATCCGACGTTGACGGACCTCGCCGGCGTCCCCACGCCTGCTCATGTGGAAGGCCGCAGTATCCGCGCCCTGTTGGCGAATCCAGCGGCCGCTTGGAACGAGCCGGCCATCACCACCTATGAACGCGGCAACCACGCCGTTCGCAGCGAAGATTGGCGCCTCATCCACTACGCCAACGGCGACGAAGAGTTGTACGACGAGCGCCACGATCCTTATGAATGGAAGAACCTGGCGCGCGAAGCGCAAACCGCATCCACCAGGTCAGACCTGGCCAGATTTTTGCCGGCCAAAAACGCGCCCAAAGTTTCGCGCTCCAAGCCCGCGGCGGTCAGCGAATAGTATCGCTCACCAGTTGTCCGCCAATGATCGTGCCCACGCAGTGCGTGGTGTACTCGAAGGGATCGCCGTCGTACAAAGCCAGGTCGCCGTCCTTGCCCACTTCGACGCTGCCCACGCGGTTATCGATTCCCAGTATCTTGGCGGCATCGATCGTGATCGCGCGCAGGGCCTGATCGAACGAAAGCCCATTCGCCGCGGCCAGCGCCGCCTCGAACAGCACCACGCGAGTCTTAGGCACGTAGGCCTCGTATCCGCTTTGTAAGGCCAGGGGAATGCCGGCCGCGACCAGCTTCGATGCCGTCTCGAAGCTCAGGTTTTCCGCATCGCCGATGGCCCGCTGCATCGTTGGATGGATAATCACCGGCACGCCGGCCGCCTTGATATCGTCGACCAGCAGGTACGACTCAGCCGCGCCATCGAGCCAAATCTTGATGTTGAATTCACGCGCCACCCGCAGCGCGCTCGCGATATCCTGGGCCCGGTGGGCCGTGATCATCAGGGGCTGCTCGCCCGTGAGCACGCGCACCAAGGTTTCCATGCGCAGATCGCGGGCGGGCGGGTCGGCCTTCTCAGGTTTTTCGGCTTTTTCGGCCTTCTCCGCGGCGGCGGCTGCCCGCCGCAGTTTCTCCTGATACTCGCGCGCCTTGATCAACTCCGCACGCAGCATGGCGATCGTTTTCCCGCGCGTGCCTGGCGATTTGCCGCCGGTCTTTTGGGCTGCGGTACCGATGGTGGCGGCCACGGCTTTGGCTTCGACGATGACGGCCACATTCGTGGTCTAGCCGTTGGTCTTGGCAATCA
>DATJEN010000117.1:0-4078 GCA_035496575.1 Pirellulales bacterium | reverse complement strand
CGTGGGCCAGGAGATTTATCCCGGGGTGTCGCTCGGGCGATTCATCCGGCATTTGCTGCGGCTCTTTCAGGGCGGCGGCGGGCTCGATAAGACGCCGCCGGACGGGTTTGTTGAACTGAACGTTGGCGGCCGCTACGCGCTTGCGCGACTCGAGCGGACCGAGACCGATCGGCCGCCGGCCGAAGGGGCCGCTATGAACTGGGCCAGCGCGTTCGCCGCGATTAACCAATGCGTGGAGGAGTCGACTTACGTACTCGTGGACACCAGCCTGGCGCTGTTCCTCGCCGCGGAAACGCTGATCCCGCGGCGGAACCATTTCATCGCGCAGACGGCCTGGCTGTCAATCGGCTACTCGATGGGAGCAGCCGTGGGGGTCGCGGCACAAGCAGCCGAGGGCGAGCGTGTGCTGGCGCTGGTGGGCGACGGCGGTTTTCAGATGGTGGCGCAGTCGATCGCGACGTTGGTCAAACTGCGCAAAGCAGTGACGATTGTCGTTTTCGACAACGCGGCCTACTCGATCGAGCAGTTCTTGGTGAATCCCGCGTACTTCGGCGAGGATTCGAACGTACCGGCCGAGTTTTTTTGTGAGCTCGATCTAGGCGCTGGCCTGGCGGGCTCGACGGAACGGCCGCGCTGGGATTATGCAAAGCTCGCCGAAGCCTTGGGGGCACGGGGCATGCTGGCGCGAACCGGGGACGAGCTGACGGCCGCGCTCGCCGCCGCCAACCAGCGGACGGATGGCCCAACTGTCATCGCCGCGCGAATGGACCCGCGAAGTTTGCCACCCGAGCTAGCGGCGGCCATTGCGCCCCAGCGCGTAGGAGTCACACAAGGCGAGCGCGTCGCCCGCGAAGAGGCGCCCCGCACAACCGTCGTTCGCGCTGCGTTCGATTGAGCGATGCGAACGGGACTACCGGTTCTTGTTCTTCCGAGCGGCCAGTGCCGCGGCAAATTCCTCGCGCGACAGCAAGCCGTTCTTGTCGGTGTCGAACTTCGCGAAGCGCTTGGCTGCCGCCTCTTTTTGCTCGGGCTGCTTGCGGGCCAGGAACTCCTCTGAGGAAATTTGTCCGTCTTTGTTGACGTCCATGGCGGCAAAGCGGGCGGCCGGATTCCGTTTGGGCTTCTTTTTCTTGGCCGCCAGCACCGGATGAACCGCCAAGGCAATCGCCAGGATCATAGCCCAAATCATGACTTTCCGCATATCGCACCCCTTTGCTGAAACTCTGCCGTCGCCTGCTGCTGGGCCCTATGGCCACGATCGATACCGCGTGGCGGGCTCATAATCTCCTAACCCCGACCGCCCGCGTTGGGTATCGCGCGGGGTGATCCGAGCGTGAGACAATAAGAGCGTGGCGCGCCTCTTGACCACGGCGCGCCTGGGGGTGGCTTACGCCAGAATCTCTTGGATCGCCTGGCCACCCTGGGCAACGGCAATCGGACGGTCGGCGCGGTCGTAGACAGGCATCGCCGGATCGATGCCCAACAGGTGATAGATCGTCGCGCAAATGTCGCGGATGTGGACGGGCTTGTCCTTGATGAATGCGGCCTGCGCATCCGAGGCGCCGTGGATCATGCCACCGCGGACGCCCGCCCCCGCAAACAACACGCTGTAGCAATAGGTCCAGTGATCGCGTCCGCCCTGGGCGTTGATCTTCGGCGTGCGTCCCATTTCGCCCATCGTGACCACCAGCGTGTGGTCCAAAAGTCCGCGGGCGTGCAGATCCTCGATGAATGCGGAATAGGTTTGATCGAAGTTTGGCAGCAAGGTGTCGCGCAGCATCGGAAAATTCCGCTGGTGCGTGTCCCAGCCCGCCTTGCTGACCTCGAAACGCTTGGAGAAATTGTCCCAGCTTACGTTGACAAACTGCACGCCCCGCTCGACCAGGCGACGCGCCAACAAAGTCGATGCGCCAAACAAGGTACGCCCGTAATGGTCGCGGGTGCGAGCATCCTCCTGGCTGATATCGAACGCCTCGCGGATCTTGACGGACGCGAGCATGTCGAAGGCCAGGCGTTGCTCGCGCGTGAAATTGCCAACTTCCCGCCGCGCTTCCAGCCCGCGAAATTCCGCGTCCAACGACTCCACCAGGCGGCGGCGATCTTGCAAGCGATCGAGCGTCATGCCTGGCGGCAGTTCGGTGTGAGCCAACTTGGGCTCGCCCCGCACCACTTGCGGATTCCAGATGTCATCCGGTGGATTATCGACATAGGCCGTGCACTCGGTGCAGAAAGGGTCGTAGCGGCGGCCTAAAAATCCGCCATGAGGTCCGGCTTTCTTGCGGACTTCACCCCAGCCAAGCGAGCACGGCAGATAGGCGTAGGTAGGCAGCTCCTGCTGCCGTTCGCGCTGCAAGTAAGAGCACACCGAGCCCATGCTCGGCGGGTCGCTGTCCCGAAATTCCTCATCGGGCAGATTGACGTCATAGCCCGTGTACATGGGCAGATTCTTGTGGCATCCGCCATTGTGGTACACGCTGCGCACGACCGCCGAGTGGTGCATAGTGCGGGCCGTTTGCGGCAGCAGCTCGCAAACCTGCACCCCGGGGGCGCTGGAGGCAATGGGCTTGAACTCTCCGCCGACCCCGCCCGGCGCTTCGGGCTTCATGTCGAACATGTCTTGGGTCGGGGGTCCGCCTTGCAGATACAAGAGAACGACGCTCTTGGCCCTGCCCGGCCGCACGTATTGGGGCGCGGCTCGTTCGGCAGCCAGCACGGAGGCGGTGTCAAACAGCCCACCCAGAAGCGAGAGCGCGCCGACCTTCAGCGTTTCACGCCGGGTCGGTCCGCCCGATGAGCCACGCGGACTGCCAAGCACCGTGATGGTGCTCATGTCGCACCTTTTTCTCGTCGCGGGACCGCGGAGGCGAAGTCGTCGCTTGTGATCCTAGTACAACGCCAGGCAAGTCTCAACCGAGCAAAGCAGTAAACCGCAATTAATTGACTTTTGATTATACGTCCATTAGTTTTCGTCGTGGGTCGAAAAAGCCACACCAGCCAAAACCCCCGGTCCCCAAGAGGTCGCGCATGAACCCTGCCGCGCAGACCATTCGTTACGGCATGTTCATCATGCCGTTCCACCCGCCCCACAAACCCGTCGCGCAATGCTACGACGAAGACCTGGAGCTGATCGTCGAAGCCGAAGAGCTCGGGTTCGATGAATTCTGGATCGGCGAGCATCACACGATGAAGTACGAGAACATCGTGATGCCCGAGATCTTCATCGCCCGGGCGTTGGGTGAGACGCGGCGCATCCGGCTGGGACCGGCGCCTGTCTGCCTGCAACAGCACAATCCGGCCCACGTCGCCTGCCGCCTGGCCATGTTGGACCATCTGTCGAAAGGCCGCTTGAACCTGTGTTTTGGGGCGGGCAGCGTGTCGACCGATCAGGAACTGTATGGCTGCGAACCGAAAAACGCCGCCGAGATGGTCGACGAGGCGATCGAAATCATCCTGTACCTGTGGACGCACGAGCCGCCGTACTCGTTCGAGGGCAAGTATTGGCAAATCAAGTTGGGGAAATCGGTCGATGAAGAAACCGGCATCGGATTCATCCCAAAGCCATTGCAAAAACCGCTGCCGCCCATCGCGGTGCCGGGCATGAGCCGCAACTCGCCCAGCATGAAAACCGCGGCCCAGCGCGGGCATCATCCGTTCTCCCACTGTTTGATCCCCGGCAACGTGGTGGCGGACAACTGGGAGACGTACGAGACGGCAGCGCTGGCCGCCGATCGACAACCCAAGCGCTCCCATTGGCGGGTCGCGCGTTCGATCTTTTTGGCGGACACCACCAAGGAAGCCCGCGACCTGGCCCGGCGGAACTCGCTGGGGCAGAACTACGAGTACATCGGCCGGCTTTTCGACAAAGGGTTGGGGCGCAAACTCTACAAGCGCGACCCAAACATGAGCGATGCCGATTGCAATCTCGATTATTTGATGCAGGAGCAGATCATTGCCGGTGATGTCAACGAGGTGCTGCAGCGATTGCTGCGATTGATCGAAGAGACCGGCACGTTCGGCACGCTCGTGCTAATGAGTTATGACTGGGATGACAAGAACCGCTGGAAGAACAGCATGCGGT
>DATJEN010000116.1:0-23247 GCA_035496575.1 Pirellulales bacterium | reverse complement strand
TGCCAAACCGTTTTGCCGGTGTTCTTGTCCAGCGCGACCACGTACTGGATGTCGAAGCCATCGAAGGCGACGACGAGCAGTTTACCGGCCAGAATCGGCGACGAAGCCGGCCCACGGTGATGGTTGCAGTGGAAATCCTCTCGGCGCCACAGCACGTCGCCCGTGCCGCTATCGAGGCAGGCCGTGCCGTGCGTGCCAAAGTGAACCCACACGCGGCCCCGCTCGATGACGGGCGTGGGGGTGCCATAACTATTCAGCGGGTAACAAAACTGCGGGTTCGCGATCTGAAACACGAGCACGTCGTGTACGATGCGACCACTGTCGCGGTCGACACACACGGCGTAGAGCTGTTTGCCGTCCTCTGGGGCTGTGGTCATCCAGATCTGGTCGTTCCAGATGACTGGCGAGGACCAGGCACGTCCGTGGATGGCGGTTTTCCATTTGACGTGCTCGTTCTCGTTCCAAGTGACCGGCAGCCCTGTGGCCTGCGACATGCCATCGCCGTTTGGCCCGCGGAACTGCGGCCAATTGACGGGCGTCGCGGCCAGGGCATGGTGCAGGGACAAGACCGTGGCCAGAACGGCAATGACAAACCGCATCGTGTTCCATTCCCCCCAGAAGCATCGAGAAGCATGCGCGAACCTGACGTCCGCTCGCCCCATTGTACTTTCAGGCGGGCCGAGCGGCAGGCTACCTGTGCCAGGCCTGGCGAACATCGGGATTGACGATCGACGCGGCGGGCCAGCCGCCGGATAGCAATTCCAGAATGTTCTGCGCAGCAGCCATGGCCATAGCCGAAAGCGCCTGAGCATCAAACCCCGCAATGTGTGGCGTGACGATGACGTTCGGCAATCGCAATAGCGGATGATCGGCGGCCGGTGGTTCGGTGGCGAGCACGTCGAGCGCGGCGCCAGCCAGGTGGCCTGTTTGGAGCGCCGACTCGAGATCGCTTTCGTTTACGAGTCCTCCGCGCGCCGTATTCACGAGCAAGCTGCCGCGCTTCATCCGCGCCAAGCTCTCGCCGCAAATCACGCAGGAAGTCTGAGCATTCATGGGCAGGTGCAGCGTGACGACGTCGGCTCGCGAGAGCAGTTCGTCAAGCGTAACGAGCTCGATCGCAAGTTGAGCCGCGAATTCGCGGTTGGGCATTTCATCGCACGCGATCAACTTCATGCCGAATGCCGCGGCGCGCTTGGCCACGCTACGTCCAATTCGACCGAGGCCAACGATGCCCAGCGTGCGCCCGCGCAGCGGCACGAGCGATGCGCCCCGGCTCCATTTGCCGGACCGAGTGTCGTTCGATGCCGTTACGATGCGGCGGGCCAGCGCGAGCATCAGCGCCATGGCGTGCTCGGCCACGGCTTCGTGGTTGGCATCCGGCGTGATGGCCACCGCAATTCCCCGACGCGTGGCCGCGGGCACGTCAATCTTGTCGTAGCCCACGCCATGTCGCGCGATGACGCGCAGCTCGGGCAACTGAGCGAGCACGCTGTCGGTGTAAGGTTCGCTGCCCGCGATCACGGCCACACAGTCAGCAACGGCGCGAGCCGTCTCCTCCTCGCTGAGCAACACCCGGGTCGCAGGATAATCGACCTCGTATCCGGCGGCGCGCAAGGCATCGACATGCGCCCCGGGTTTGCGCCATTGGGCCTCGGTGGTGATCAGAACGCGCGGCATTGAAAATCCTGACGGTGGGGAATGTTGTATCGCTCTAAGCAAAACTCTGTCAAAGGGGCGACTTGCCAAACAGGCAACCTGCGGATCAACCGGCGGCGCGCCCGGGCCGTTGATATACTGGGCTACGGACGCTCCAGCAGCCCACCAGGTTGCAACGACACCGCTTCCGAGCCTTTTTTGCCGATGCCCCGCCTCTGTGTCAGCTTGCTCCTTCTCGCGCTCATGCCGCGATATGCGCAAGGCGCGGACCAGCTCGATTTTCGCGCGGCGGTGGCGCCGGTTCTTGAACGAAACTGCGTCAAATGCCACCAGGGGCCGGACGCGAAGGGTGGGCTCGATCTGTCGACCAGCGCCGGCCTCGCTGCCGGGGGCGAGAGCGGCGTCGCGATCGCGCCCCGCAAGCCAGAAGATAGTTTGCTGCTGCAATACGTCTCAGGACCCAAACCTGAAATGCCGCGCGATGCCGCGCCGTTGGCTGCGGGCGAGGTCGCAATGCTCGAGCGCTGGATCGCCGAGGGCGCCGACTGGCCGCAGGATATCGTGCTCAAGGCCGTTGCCGCGGTGAGCTCGGATTGGTGGTCGCTCAAGCCACTGGCCGAAGTTTCCGTGCCCGCCGTCGATGACGCCTGGATTCGCACGCCGGTCGACGCACTTGTCTTGGCGAAGCTGCGCGAAGAGCGGCTTCACCCCTCGGACGAGGCCGATCCGCGCGCGCTGGTCCGCCGCTTGAGCTTCGATTTGTTGGGACTGCCCCCCGCTCCTGACGACGTGGAACGCTTCTCGGCCGATTCGAGTGAAGCGGCCTATGTGGCTCTTGTCGAGCGTTACTTGTCTTCACCCCGCTATGGCGAGCGGTGGGGCCGCTTTTGGCTGGACGTGGTTCACTTCGGCGAGTCGCACGGCTACGACAAGGACAAGCCGCGGCCCAATGCCTGGCCCTATCGCGATTACGTGATTCGCAGCTTGAACGAGGACAAGCCGTACGACCAATTCGTGGCGCAGCAGGTTGCAGGCGATGTGCTCCATCCACTCGATCCGCTCGGGCCCGTGGCGACGGGCTTCATCGTGGCTGGCCCGTGGGATTTCGTAGGGCACGTCGAGCTGCGCGAAGGGACGGTTGACAAAGAGATCGCGCGCTCCAACGACCGCGACGACATGGTCGCGAATGTCATGTCAACCTTCACCAGCCTGACGGTCCACTGCGCGCGCTGCCACGATCACAAGTTCGATCCCATCCCACAGCAGAACTACTACGCGCTGCAAGCCGTGTTCGCGGGCGTGGAGCGCGCGGACCGACCCTATGCTGTCGAACCGGTGGTCGAAGCCCGCCGCGCGGAACTTGCCGGCGAAAAAGGCCGTTTGGAACGCGAACTGAAAAGTCTGACGGAGCCAGCGGGCGAGACGGCAGCCACACCCGAGGACAAGATCAACGAGCTTAAAGAGCGGATCCAGGGAGTCGACGCCAGCTTGCGCGAGCTGCCGGCCGCGAAGATGGTCTATGCGGCGACTAGCCAGTTTGCCGCGCAGGGTTCTTTTTCTGCGCCCGCACGTCCACGGCCGATTCACCTGCTTGCGCGCGGTGACGTGCAAGCCAAGGGCGCGCTGGTGGCGCCGGCCGGGCTGGCCTGCATCGCCGGGGCAAACCCCGATTTCCAGCTCGATTCCAATGCCGCGGACGGGGCGCGCCGCCTAGCGCTTGCCCGTTGGCTAATTGACCCACGCAATGCCATCGTCAGGCGCTCGATCGTGAACCGCGTGTGGCAGGTTCACTTCGGCCAGGGAATTGTGGATACGCCCAACGATTTCGGCCGGATGGGCTCGTTGCCGTCGCATCCCGAGCTGCTCGAGTGGCTGGCGCGCTGGTTCCAGGAGCACGGGCATTCGCTCAAGGCTTTGCATCGGCTACTGGTCACGAGCTCGGTTTATCGGCAAAGCGCGCAGGATGACGCAGGCCAAAACAAAATCGATTCAAGCAATCGATATTTCTGGCGCGCGAATCGGCAGCGGCTGGATGCCGAAGCCTTGCGCGATTCGATGCTCGCCGTCAGCGGACGGTTGGACGTGAGGATGGGCGGGCCGTCCGTGCAACAGTTTTTGTTCAAGGACGATCACTCGCCGGTGTACGACTACGACCGGTTTGATGCGGACGATGCACGCGGTGCGCGGCGCAGCATCTATCGATTTCTGGTGCGCAGCGTGCCAGACCCCTTCATGGAGTGCTTGGATTGCGCCGATCCCTCCATCATGACGCCCAAGCGCAACACGACGTTGACCTCGATTCAGGCCCTGGCGCTGTTGAACAATCCCTTCGTGCTGCGGCAGGCGGAGCACTTTGCCGCGCGGCTGCGGCAACTTGCGGTGGACACGCCCACGCAAGTCGATTGGGCCTATCGGCTGGCGCTGGGGCGCCAGGCAAAGCCCGAGGAGCGGCAGGCGCTCAGTCAGTATGCCGAGCGGCACTCGCTGGCGGCGGCCTGCCGGGTTCTGTTTAATTCGAACGAGTTTTCTTTTGTGGATTAACAGGAACCGGTGACGACGCGATGCGCTCCCCCAATTCACATCCGGTTTCCAAGTCGGCCACCCGGCGCGAATTCTTGTGGAACTTGGGTGGCGGACTGGGCGGCATCGCGCTTGCGCAAATATTGGCCGACGAGCGCCTGCTAGCGGCTGAGCCGCGCGGATTACCAGCAGCGGCTCGGCAGCTAGCGCCTCCGCACGAACCGAAGGCGCGCCGCGTCGTGCAGCTTTTCATGTCAGGCGCGGCCAGCCAGTGCGACCTGTTCGACTACAAGCCCGACCTGATCCGGCTCAATGGCAAGCCGTTTGATCCCGGCGAGAAGGTCGAATTGTTTCAGAGCGACCCGGGCGCGTGCATGGCGAGCCCTTGGGCTTGGAAGCAATATGGCCAGTCAGGCAAATGGATGAGCGATCTGGCGCCGCACCTGGCCACATGCGTGGACGACATCGCCTTCGTGCATTCGATGGTCTCCAAATCGAACGTGCACGGGCCAGCCACGTTCATGCAGAACACCGGCTTCGTGCTGCCGGGCTTCCCGAGCATGGGCGCGTGGGTCGGCTATGGGTTGGGGAGCATGACCGCGAATCTGCCGGCTTTTGTCGTGTTGCCGGACGGGCGCGGATTTCCGCCAAACGGACCAAGCAATTGGAGCGCCGGATTTCTGCCGGCCGCCCACCAGGGCACGATGATCAAGCCATCGGCCAAGAATCCGATTGCCGATCTGTTTCCACCGCCCAGCGCCTCGTTCATCAATCCCCACAGCGAGCGCGACGCCCTAACACTTTTGGAACGACTGAACCGCGAACACGCCGCCGAGCGGACTGGCGACTCCCGGCTCGAAGCACGCATCGCGTCCTATGAGCTGGCAGCGCGGCTGCAACTGAGCGCGCCCGAGGTGCTCGATATTTCGGCGGAAACGGAAGCCACGCGACGGCTGTACGGCCTGGACGAAAAGGCGACAGAGGATTTCGGGCGAAATTGTCTGGTCGCGCGGCGGCTGCTCGAACGTGGCGTGCGGTTCGTGCAGGTGTGGAGCGGGGCCGACAATGGGTTTCCTCGCCGCAATTGGGACAGCCACGAAGATATCGCGCGCGATCACGGCACGATGGGCGCAAGCATGGACCGCCCGGCCGCCGCGCTCCTCAAAGATCTCAAGCAGCGCGGGATGCTCGACGATACGATCGTGATTTGGACCACCGAGTTTGGCCGCATGCCCTGCGTTCAAGGGGGCAAGGGGCGCGACCACAACCCGTTCGCGTTTACGTCATGGCTGGCCGGGGGCGGCATTCGCGGCGGCACCACCTACGGCGCGAGCGATCAATGGTCGTACAAGGCCGTCGAGAACCCAACCTACTGCTATGACCTGCATGCCACCGTGCTCGACCTGTTGGGCATCGACCATACCCAGCTCACGTTCCGCCACAACGGCATCGACCGCCGCTTGACCGACGTGCACGGGCGAGTGATACACGAGATTCAAGCCTGACGCGTTCGGAAGGAGCCCGGATGACCACGGGACCATGTTTTGCAGCCGCCTTGTCGCGCCGCTCGGACGCCGGGGACGCGGCGCGTGAGGCGAGCCAGCAGGCCCGCGAGCAGTTGGGGGGCCATGCCGATTTAGCGCTGGTGTTTGCCTCGGCTCATCACCAGGAGCATTTTGGAAAAATCGCCGACGTGCTGGCGCGCGAGCTCACCGGCGCGCTCGTTGTCGGTTGCACCGGTGAGTCGATTCTGTGCAACCAGCTTGAGATCGAAGGGCAACCGGCCATCGTCGTTTGGTTGGCCCGCTTGCCGGGAGCCGAGTTGCTGCCCATGCATCTCGAGTTCATTCCGACGGCCGAAGGAGGCTCGTTCGTCGGCTGGCACGACCGTTTTTCGCCTGAAACCGCCGCAAGCGGAACCTTGCTGCTGCTGGCCGATCCCTTCAGCTTTCCGGCGGACGTGCTACTCTCGCGACTCAACGAGGATTGGCCGGGCCTGGTTGTCATCGGCGGGATGGCGAGCGGCGGCTGGCAGCCGGGGCAAAACCGACTGCTGTGTGACAATCGAGTGATCGAGCGCGGCGCCGTGGCGCTCGTGCTGCGTGGCGCGGTTGATGTCGAAACGGTTGTGAGCCAGGGTTGCCGTCCCATTGGCCACCCCTATGTGGTGACCAAGGCCGACCGCAACGTGATCCTGGAGCTCGGCGGCGTGCCAGCGCTTGAGCAGCTACGGCAACTATTCAGAGAGCTCGCGCCCGAGGACCAGCAATTGGTTCAGCACGGATTGCACGTCGGCCAGGTGATCAGCGAATACCAGGATCGCTTCGGCCGAGGCGATTTTCTGGTGCGCAACGTGCAAGGCATCGATACCGATCAAAACGCGATCGCGATCGGCGATTACGTGCGGGTAGGGCAGACAGTACAGTTTCACGTCCGCGATGCGGCGACCGCGGACGAGGACCTGGGCTCGCTATTGGCCGCGGCCGGGAAAGCACAAACGGCCGCCGTCCGTGGCGCGCTCGTCTTCACTTGCAATGGGCGTGGAACGCGGCTGTTCGACGAGCCCCATCATGACGCTCAAAGCGTGGCGCGACATTTTGATGTGCCGTCGGCGGGATTTTTCGCCCAGGGCGAGATCGGCCCCGTCGGGGGCAAGAACTTTTTGCACGGCTTCACGGCCAGTATTGCGCTGTTTCGCGCGGGCCATTCCGCGCCCTAGATCATCGTTGCCATAGGATGCCATTCGCCATGACTGATTCGGTACTACTCGGCAAGGGCGCCTCCGAAATTCGCTTGCTGGCCCACATGGCCAACCGGCACGGACTCATCGCCGGGGCAACCGGCACGGGCAAGACCGTCACCCTGCGCGTGATGGCCGAGGGACTTAGCCGGCTGGGAGTGCCGGTGTTTATGGCCGACGTGAAGGGGGACCTGGCCGGCTTGTCTCAGGCGGGCGCCGTCAACGAAAAGTTCGTGGCGCGGGCCGCGGAGTTGGGCGTGACAGACTACAAGCCGCAGGCAGCGCCCGTCACGTTTTGGGATGCGCTCAGCGAGCTCGGGATCCCAGTGCGCGCGACGACCAGCGAAATGGGGCCGCTGTTACTCGCGCGGCTATTGGACCTGAACGACACGCAGCGCGGCGTGCTGACGGTGGTGTTCAAAGCGGCCGACGACCAGGGGTTGTTGCTCTTGGATCTCAAAGACCTGCAAGCCATGCTCACGCACGTTGCAGAAAACGCAAAAGTCTATTCGGCCAAATATGGCAACGTGTCGACCACTAGCGTCGCCGCGATCCAACGTGGACTGCTGGCACTTGCTCAGCAGGGAGGCGACCGGTTTTTCGGCGAGCCGGCGCTACAGGTCGAAGATTTGATGCGCACCGATGCCGCCGGGCGCGGCGTGATCAGCATTCTGGCGGCCGAGAAGCTGATGGAATCGCCCACGGTCTACGCCACGTTCCTGTTGTGGCTGTTGGCCGAGCTGTTCGAAACGCTGCCCGAGGTGGGCGACCTCGACAAGCCCAAGCTGGTATTCTTCTTCGACGAAGCGCACCTGCTGTTTGCCGAAGCGCCCAAGGCGGTGATCGAACGCGTCGAACAAGTGGTGCGCTTGATTCGCTCGAAGGGCGTAGGCGTCTATTTCGTGACGCAAAGTCCCCTGGACGTGCCCGACAACGTGCTTGGCCAGCTTGGCAACCGGGTGCAGCACGCGCTGCGCGCGTTCACGCCCAAGGACCAGAAGGCGGTGCGGGCGGCGGCGCAGACCTTTCGCAGCGACGGCGCCTTCGACGTGGAAAAAGCGATCACGGAGCTGGCCGTGGGCGAATCGCTGGTGTCCATGCTGGATGAGAATGGAACTCCCCGGCCGGTCGAGCGTGCCAAGATCGCTCCGCCGGAGGGCCGCCTGGGCGCGATTACGCCGGAAGAGCGCAAGGCCGTGTTGAAGAGCTCGCCGTTGGCGGGCCGCTACGAAAAAGCGATCGACCGCGAGTCGGCGTACGAGATTCTCAAAGCGCGGACCGCTTCGGCTGCCGAATCCAGCGAGAAGACGGTCCCCGCCGCAAAACGCTCAACCCGGCAATCGCCCGTGGAAGCGGCCATTACAAGCGCCGCGCGATCGTTCGGTACGCAAATCGGCCGGCAATTGTTGCGCGGCATCTTTGGGTCACTGTCCGGCGGATCGAGACGCCGCAAGTAGCCTTCCGGCAGGGCAGGATCGACTAATGGCCCGCATGCTCGTGGCCGTTGCCGGAGACGATCGCGGCGTGTGGGTTGCCGCGGGCTATCACGTAGGCGATCAGGTCCAGGATTTCCTCGCGCGATAACTTGTCGAGCAGACCCTTGGGCATAAGCGACGTCTTCGAGGCATTCCGCTCGGCGATGTCGGCTTTGGCCAGCTCAATCGGCTCTTTCTTCGCCAGCGGGTCTTCGACGACGCGAACGCGATCGGCTGTTTCTTCGAGCACGAGCCCAGTGATGATCTTGCCCGAGTTCAATTCGAAGGCGAACGTCTGGAACTTTTCGTTGATGCGAGCCGAAGGATCGAGCAACTCCTTCAGCACGTCGAGCGATTGCATTTTTTCGTCGAGCTTGGTGAGCTCGGGCCCGATCGCGTTGCCCACGCCATCCATCTTGTGACAGGCGACGCAATTGGCCACTTGAAAGAGATGCTTGCCGCGAGCGTACGAGCGGCCCTCGTGCAGCGCGCTCACAGGGCCAGCCAGGCTGTCGAGTGTCCACTCTGTTCGCGGCCGGCGGTCCTTGAGCAGGTCGTCTTTGATCTCCAGCGGATGAGAAGCCAGGTAGCTTTCAGGATTCTCGAGGTACGAGTCGAGGTCGTCGACGACATACAGCGCGCCGTACATCCGCCGCCAGTGGCCCGGATACGTACACACATACGGGTAGACGCCGGGCGTTTTTGGCGCGGTGAAGCTCAGCTTCTCAACGCCGCGCGGTTGCAAGAGCGTGCTTCCCAGCAATACTTCGCCCGCGACGGGCACATAGTGCCGCTCGGCCGCGCCGGGGTCTTGGGCCGTGCGCTCGGCGAGCATTCCCATTTGCTCGAGCGAACCAGGCGCGACAATCACGAAATTGTGCGGCATCAAATCCGAGTTCTCGAATACGAACTCGACAGGGCGGCCAGCCCGCACGGCGATGCTATCCACGTCATAGGCCATGCGCTCGAACACCGTGCCCACGCGAATCACGCGCACGCCCAGCTCGCCCAACTGGCTGCGCGCTCGACGCGCATCGGCAGGCGGCAACAAACTGGCCAGTGCGTCGGCAAATTCGAGTGACGCCAATGCCGCGGGCGACGTGCGCTCGGCCGCCGGCAACCTGGTGAGCCAGGTCGTCAAGTTTTCCAGCAAACCCGCCGCGCTCGTCTTGGGCCACTCGGAACGCGGAATGCGCTCGAGCGCGGTAATCGCCGCGGCCCGATCAACATCGCTGCTCAGAAAGGGTGCAATCGCCTGAAAGGCCGCGGCCTCACGACCGCGCATGCTGGCGAGCGCCGCCATCGCCGCGTGCCGCACGGCTACACCTGGATCTGCCTGACCGGTTGCCAGGACGAACTTGTTGCGCGGGGCTTCGATCTTTTCGCGTTTGAACACCGAGTGCCGATCGGCATCTAGCAGTTCCAACGTAAATCCGTCCAGGCGGCGGCCCAGGTATCCGTCGGTGCGGTTGTGAACCACAACCTGTTCGATCGTGACCGGGGATTTCAGATCCAGCTCCCACCACGGGCGCGCCGTGTTTTCTTCGGTGTGCGTCTGGCCACCATCGCCAAACGCGCCGCTCGCGTTGCCGTCGATCGCGCGATTCGCATCGCCTCCACTTGCGGTGTTCTTTTGCCTGGCCTTGCCGGCCCGCGCCACGTTGCGGCCACCGCTGATCACCTCGACTTCAGCCAAGGTCAGCGTGCCGGCCCGCGGCAGCTCGATGCGGACGAAGCGAGCCGCGGGTAACGGAGCCGGCTTCGCCGAAGCAAGCGACTGCGGTAATCCTTCCAGTAAGGGCGCGACCTGGTCATAGAGCGCGGCTCGCGCGCCGGGATCGGCCAGCATCGGGATCGCAGCGAGAAGATCCGTCAAACCTTGCACGCTGCCCGCGGCCAAGGTCCAAGCTCGATCGGGAGTTCCGTCGATGCCAACGAGCGAAACCAACCCGACCTGCCGCACGACCGGCTGCTTGGAATCGATGGCGAGCTTCTCCAGCTCGGCACGGGCCGCGGCCAATTGGCTTGCATCGGCCGAGACCAATTGCCGCACGAGATCGAACACGACGCTCGATTGGGCGGCTTCGTCGCGCGCGTCGAGCGTGCGGACGGCCTCCAGCACGACTTGCAACTCGGACTTATGTTCCAACTCGGCCAACCGCCGGGCGGCTTGTCTACGCACCTCGTCGAGCAGGCCCGCCCGCAGCAGCATTTCGCGAGAAACGTCGGCGGTGCGCGGCTGCTTTACCAACTGCTCGCTGGCGAGGTGCCGCAGCCAATATCTCTTGCCGGCATCGGTCGTCATGCGCACTTTGCTGGCCGACGCGAGCGCCTTTTGCCATGTCGGACCAAGCGCCTTCAGTGTTTCGCCGCGCACGTATGTCAGGTATTCGTCCAGCGGCTGTTGCTCCGCGATCGCGACGATTTCGACCGCTTCAGGCTGTGGAAAGAAGCTGGCCCCGCGCAAGGCCTCCAGCCGAACGCGCGGGTGCTCGTCCGCCGCGAGCATCTTGAAACGCGCCAGCGCATCGGGGATCCGATCGCGCCAGTAGCACAAGACGCGGGCGGCAGCAGCCCGCGCCCGAAAGTCGCGCGAAGCGAGCATCCGCTCGAGCAAGGGCACGTTCACCTGGTTGTGATGCTGATAGACCCACAGGCTCTCGAGCAGGTCGTGCTCGTGGCGCGGATCGTTCTTGTTGAGGCGCGTCACCCAGGTCGTCAGCGCCGCGATCACTTCCTTGGTCGGCCGCGCGCTCAGTTCTATCTTGGCTCGATAGCGCACGCGACCGTCTGGGTCGTGCAGCAAATCGAGCAGCGCATCGATCGGTTGCGCCGCGATTTTGGCGGGCTTGAGAAGCGCATGGCCTTCGTAGGTCACGCGGTACACGCGCCCATGCGTGCGGTCTCGGCTGGGATCGCGCAGGTTGTGCTGCATGTGGCCGATGATGGGATTGTGCCAATCCGTGAAGTACAGCGCGCCGTCCGGGCCGACTTCCAAATCCGCCGGGCGGAAGCTGGGATCACTGGAAGAGAGCAGGGGCTCAACTTCTTCGGCCGCCAGGCTCGCGCCTCGATCCGAAACTCGGTACTGCAGAATCCCTTGAAACCCGATCACGTTGGCGACCAGCAGATTGTCTCGCATCGATTCAGGAAAGTGCTGACTCGAGAGATACTCGATGCCGGGGCAGGGGCGCGTGCGCGGCTTGTAGACCTGCGGCGGCGCGGAATGCTTGTTCGGAAAGTCCACGTGGCCTGAGAAGAGCGCGGCGTGGTAGGGGTTCGCGCCGGTCCCATCCACGACGATATCTTGCCCCCAATAATCGAATGCATGCCCATGTGGGTTGGCAAAACCATACGAGACATACACATCGAACTTTTGCGAGCGCGGCTCGTAGCGAAACACGCCCGCGTTGGCTAGCCGCACGGGTGGGCCATAAGGCGTTTCGACCTGGGAGTGATGGAAGGTTCCTTCCTGGAAGTACAACGCACCGCCCGGATCGAATGTGAAGCTATTCGACGTATGGTGCGTGTCGGCCGAGTCCAATCCGCTCAGCACGCGCTCGCGCGTGTCGGCTTCGCCGTCTCCGTCCAGGTCGCGCAAAAACAACAGGTCGGGGGCCATCGCCACGAACACGCCGCCGCTCCAAAACTCGAACCCAGTCGGGTTGTGCAAGTGGTCGGCAAAAGTGATGCAACGATCGGCGCGGCCGTCGCCATTGGTGTCCTCGAGCACGAGAAGCTTGTCGTTGAGCTCGTCGCCGGGTTTCCAGTGGGGATAACTGCCCCACGCGCTGACCCACAGCCGGCCTTGGGTATCGAACGCCATTTGCACGGGGTTCACAAGCTCGGGAAACATCTCTTCCGATGCGAATAGCTCGACCTTGATGCCCTTGGCGAGCGTCATCTTTTCGATCTCGGCCTCGCCGCTCAAAAAAACGTGCTTGCCGCCGGGCAACGGGCCAGGCTTGTTGGTCTCGACCGGAACGTGCGGCGGAGCGTTACTGTCGTCGACCGCCAGATCGCTGCCGCCGGCGACAGCCCACACGCGCCGGTCGCGGTTGGCAGTCATGACCTCAAGAATCTCGAGCTCGCGCTGCATGACGTCGCGATTGGTCTGGCCGCCCACAAACTTCAGATCGGCGCGGCCGCCGAAGATCGAGTACCCATCGGTCGTGCGGTACTTGGCAAACCAGGTAGAGTTTTTATCGAGCACCGCGCGGCGAAGTTTTTCCAGCCTCGTAAAGTCGGCAGGGACCGCGGCGGGACCAAACAGGGCCCGCTCGATAATCGCGGCCAGCTCGCGGTCGCCGCGCTCGTTCAGGTGGACGCCATTGATCGTGAGCGGCTCCTCAAATTGCTCGTACAGCCGCAGCGTGGGACCATATAAATCCACGAACAGCACACCGTGCTCGGCAGCCACTTGCGCCATGGCCGCCGTGTATTCGGCGATGCGGACATTGTTCTCGCTGCCATCCGGCAAGTTCGGGTCGGCCAGGTTTTCGTGGCCGATGGGCGAGAGCAGCACCAGGCGCGGCGCGGACTGTCCGTTGTACTTTTCGGCCAGCATGTGCTTGATGAACTCAGCCAGATCCTGCTTGAATTTGGGCAGCCCGGCCGGTCCAGCGTACGACTCGTTGTAGCCGAAGAACGCTAGCACAACGTCGGCCTTGCAGGCCCGTAAATGATCGTCAGGCGAGCCGAAGCCAGCTGAGCGCAGCCGTATCGTGAGCTCGTCGCCCGAGAAGCCCAAGTTGCGGACGACGAGCTCGTGAGCGGGGTAGCGGTGGTGCAACAGGGTTTCGAAGTAGCCGAAGTGCTGCATCCGGTCAGCCAGGGTATTGCCGATGATGGCCACGTGCTCGTGCGGCTTCAGTTGCAGCCGCGCGGCATCCGCGGCCACACAATACCTCCCGGCCAGAGCGACCGGCACGACAAAGAGCGCAACGACAAACAAGCGGGAGCAACGTTTCACAGAAATGTTCCTTGGGGAGGGCCACTTCGAGCAGTAGGCCCATTGTGAACCGTGTGCCCGACTCCTTCAAGCGAAGGCGCGTGCGGCGATTGCGGGCGAACGGCACAAAATCCTGGTATGATCTCCTCGCGATTGACCCAAATCCGCAGCCCTAGGCGGCCAAGGAGACATCACACTGGACCTCATCTACCGCTACGATCCCTACCGCCCTATCGTGTTGCGCCGGCCGGCTGACTCCACCGCCGCGGTGCAGGAGCTGCTGGACGGCAATGGTCGCCTGGTAAACCTCGTGACGCGCATGCAGCGCGCGGTCTTTGACGAGGAGCCCGGCGAAAAATCTGTGGTGATCCCCATCGATCTGCTCTCGATGGGCTTGCCGTTTTGCGCTGGCAGCGCGAGCGACCAGGTGCCCTTCGCCCTGGTGCTGGGTTGTTCTGATGCGAGAGTGCCGATCGAATCCATTTTCGATCAGACCTTCAACGACCTGTTCGTGGTGCGCATCGCTGGCAACGTGCTCGGCACGGAATGCGTCGGGAGTTTCGATTTCGCCGTTCGCAACCTGGGAAAGAGTCTCAAGGCTGTCGTGGTGCTGGGGCATACCGGATGCGGCGCGGTGACCGCCGCGGTGGATGCGTATCTAAGCCCCAATGCGTATGCCGACATCACCTTCTCGCATCCACTGCGTTCGCTGGTCGACCGCATCATGATCGCGGCGCGCGGCGCCGCTAGCGCTTTGGGCAGCCGTCATGGAGAGTCGATCAAAAGGCACCCGGAATATCGTTCTCTGCTGCTCGAGGCCGCTACGTACTTGAACGCCGCCGTGACGGCGTTCGATCTCAAGCGCGAGGTCGCGGCGTTTCACGACAGCCAGATCGACGTGTTCTACGGCGTGTGCGATATCGGCACGATGCTCGTGCGTGCATGCCCCCGTGCAGAGCGAAGCGAACCCGAGCTCAAGCGCGCTCCTCAGAATGCGGATGAGCTGGTAGCGCTAACGAACGAATTGGTGGACGTTTTGGACAACCGCCTTGAACCTGCCCGCAGTCAATAGAGCGCGATCTTCGATGGTACTGCGTGCCAAGTTCGAAATGCTGGGTGACGTGCTGCGAGGCACCGTGCTTAGCGCGTCCTTATTCGTCACCGGCGTTCTGCTGGCCGCCGAGCGCACGGAGCACTTCGATCGCGAGCCAAACTGGGATAACCACAACAATCGGGCGACGGTGCCCGAAGCTCGTGAAGTGCGGCAAGATTTTGGCTACCAGGCCGCTCCCGGCGGGGCTGTCGGCCAAGTTGGTGGCTTCATCACGCCGGCCGCCGAACCGGCGTATTACGGAGCCAAGATCGCTCCCACGACGTTCGATGAGCCGCTCTCCGCGTCCGGCACCTTTCGTGGCGGCGACGGCGCTTTCCACGTGTTGCTCGGGTTCTTCAATTCCGCAACGCTCAACGAATGGCGCACGCCGAACACCATCGCGCTGCGGCTGATGGGGCGGGGCGACGTCATCTATGCTTATCTCGAATACTGCTCGTCACGCTGGCGGGCCGGCGGCGACTCGCCCAAGAGCTTTCTGATGGGCCGGCGCTCGGAAAGTGGCCGCAAAGAGCCCACGGGCTTTGCCATTCACGCCCTGCATCGCTGGTCGCTGAACTACGATCCGCATGGGAATGCTGGCTCGGGCGCGATCACCGCGACCATCGACGACCAGACGAGCATTTGCCACTTGGATCCCGAGCATCGTCAAGACGGCGCCCGCTTTGATCGATTTGGGCTTTTGACCGTGATGAAGTCGGTCGATAGCGGCGGAGAGATTTGGCTCGGCGACATTGCGATCCATGGGCGCGCACAAGACTTGTCGCACGATCCGGGCTGGGATGGCTTTCAAAATCGGCGCACGTACACGAGCAGCATCGTGCGACCGCGATTTGATTTTGGATTCAGCAGCACGCAATACGCGCGGGGCGAGCGATCAGGCGAGTTGGGGGGCCTGATCTTTCGAGGGGACTGTCGCGAACCCAACCGCATGGCGCATTATGCCGATCGGCTGGAATCGCTCTCGCTCGATAAGCCGATCCGGGCGGCAGGCAAGGTCTGCTTGCGTCGCGGCGTTAGCGACAGCGGAGTTCTGATCGGCTTTTTCAACTCGCGCGAGAGCACCGCCTCCAGTCCCGCGCAAGATTCCGGCCTGCCGCGCAGCTTTCTGGGCATCTCGACGGACGCGCCGAGCCGTGAAGGTTTTTATTTTGGGCCCACCTATCGCGTGGGAGGCGACTCGCGAGCGGAAGCGACCGCGAGCAAGCCGCCGCATTTGTATCCGGATGGCTCGTCGCGCGACTGGAGCTTCGCATACACGCCGGCGAGCGACGGCGGTGGACGGATTGTCGTGACGCTCAACCGCGAGCGCGTCGAGCTGCCACTGCCTGCTGCCCATCGTCGTCAACCGGTGAGCTTCGATCGGTTTGGCATCCTTAGCACCTGGATCGACGGTAACAGCCAGACCATTTTCTTCGACGACCTCACCTACACGTTTCGGCAGGACTAGCTGCCAAGGGCGGCGGGGTGGGCCAATTGAAAACGAACGGCCTAATTGGTCTATTGGCTGTTTCGCACCTTGCTAACTGGCCGTATTCCCAGGCTGTTCATGACGTTCCGTCCCGCACAAGCTTCGATCCGGTTTCCGGAGCTGGAAGCCGAGATCATCGAGTTCTGGAAGACGCGGCGGATCTACGAAAAATCGCTGATCCTCCGCGCCGACGCGCCGCGGTTCGTGTTTTACGAAGGGCCGCCAACTGCTAACGGGCTGCCGCATCCGGGTCATTGCCTGACGCGCGCCATCAAAGACCTGTTTCCGCGCTATCGCACGATGCGCGGCTATCTGTGCGAGCGCAAGGCGGGCTGGGACACGCACGGATTGCCGGTTGAGGTGGAGGTCTCCAAAGAGCTCGGCATCCACTCCAAGGAAGAGATCGAGCGATACGGGGTCGAGCCGTTCATCCATCGCTGCCTGGAGAGCGTGTTCCGCTACACGCGCGAGTGGGAGCGAATGACGGAGCGGATTGGCTTTTGGATCGACCTGCGCGACGCCTACGTCACCTACCACCAGTCGTTCGTCGAAAGCGTGTGGTGGGCGCTCAAGAATCTATTCGATCGCGGACTGTTGTATCAGGGCCACAAGATCGTGTGGTGGTGGGCCCAAGGCGGAACGGCCTTGAGCTCGGGCGAGGTCGGCCAGGGCTATCGCGAGGTCGCCGATCCAAGCGTGTATGTGCGATTTCCCCTCTTCGATGAGCCGGAAACTTCGCTCTTGGTGTGGACCACGACTCCCTGGACCTTGCCCAGCAACCAGTACGCGGCCGTGCGGTCTGACTTGCCCTATGTCCTGGTGGAGGAACCCGAGGGACGCAAGCTCATTCTGGCCGCGGCGCTACTCGATACCGTCGCACAGAAGTCCGGCCAGACGCTCAGCGTGCTCAAGACATTCCCGGGCAGCGAGCTGGTGGGGCGGCGCTATCGGCCGCCATTCGATTACTACTCGAAGAGCTTGGGGGACGCGGCTGGGCGCGTGGAGTCTGGCGCCCTTGAGCCGCTCTATTGGCGTGTCGTTAGCGCGGACTTTGTCACGACCGACAGCGGCACGGGTGTCGTGCATCAGGCGCCTGCCTTTGGCGAGGTCGACTTCGATGTCTTGCAGTCGGAACGCAAGCGGTTCGTCGCGGGGCAGGGGCCGGAGCTGCTGTGTGCGGTCGCGCCCGATGGAAAGTTTACGGCCGAGGCGCCCGATTTTCAGGGCCGCTGGGTCAAGGAAGCCGACAAGGACATCTCGCGCGATCTGCGGCGACGGGGGCTGCTGTTCCACCAAGAGCAGTACCTGCACGAATACCCGTTCTGCTGGCGCGCGGATGAAGATCCGCTGATTCAATATCCGCGCAAGAGCTGGTTCATCCGCACGACGGCATTCAAGGAGCGCATGCTGGAGAACAACCGGCACATTAACTGGCTGCCGGAGCACATTCGTGACGGGCGGTTCGGGAACTTTTTAGAGACCAACATCGACTGGGCCCTGTCGCGCGAGCGCTACTGGGGCACGCCGCTGCCCATTTGGGTGTGCGACGTCACGGGCAAGGCCGAGGCGATCGGCAGCCACGCGGAGCTGCTGGCAAAGCCCGGCGTGCGCGGGGCGGACGCGTGGGAAAAAGCCAAGGCCGCGAATCCCGAACTGTCCGAGCATTTAAAAGTCCACAAACCGTACATCGACGCGGTGACCTATCAATCGCCTTTCGATCCCTCGGGCACGATGCGGCGCGTCAGCGAAGTGATCGACGGCTGGTTTGACTCCGGAGCAATGCCGTTTGCGCAATGGGGATATCCGCACGCAGGCCAACGCGATTTCGAGCAGCAATTTCCGGCCGACTTCATCAGCGAAGCTTTGGACCAGACGCGTGGCTGGTTCTACAGCCAGTTGGCTATCAGCACGTTGTTGTTTGGCGACGAGACCTCCACCGATCCGCTGCGCAAGCCGCGCGACTGGCCGCATCCGTTTCGCAACTGCATCGTGCTGGGGCTGATGCTGGGTGAAGACGGCCAGAAAATGTCCAAGAGCAAGCGGAATTACCGCGAGCCCGGCGAAATCTTCGATCGTTACGGTGCCGACGCGCTGCGCTGGTATTTCTTTGCCAACCAGCCGCCATGGACGACCATTCGCTACAGCGAACAGGCGATCAAGGACAGCATTCCCGATTTTTTGCTGCGGTTGTGGAATGTGTACAGTTTCTTCGTGATCTACGCCAACATCGATGGTTTCGATCCGGCCGCGGCACTACCGGGCGCCGTCGATCAGCTTTCGTCCGACGAGTTTGCGCGGGCGCGAGGTTATCGTCCGCTGGCGGAGCGGGGCGAGCTCGACCGCTGGATTGTCAGCGAGCTCGACCGGACGGTGGCGGCCGTGATCGAGCACATGGACGCCTACGACAACTTTGCCGCCTGTGGACGGATTCGCGACTTCGTGGATGCCCTGTCCAATTGGTACGTGCGTCGCAGCCGCGATCGGTTTTGGGCGGAAGACAAGCTGGCGACCGACAAGCTCGACGCCTACTGGACCATCTATGAGTGCTTGCTGACGACGGCGCGTCTCGTCGCTCCGTTCGTGCCGTTCATGGCCGAAACGCTGTGGCAGAATTTGGCGGCCGAACCCTTTGCCGGGCGCGTGCGGGAGAGCGTTCACTTGACGGACTATCCGCGCGCAGAAAGCTCTCGTGTCGACGTGGCGCTTTCGGAGCGGATGAATCTCGCGCGCGAAATCGTCTCGCTTGGCCGCTCGGCGCGGATGGGCGCGAAGCTCAAGGTGCGCCAACCCTTGGCCAAGGTCGAAGTCGTGCTCGTGAAGAACGACGGCCGCGAATGGCTCGATGCTCACGCGGGATTGATCGCCGAAGAGCTTAACGTGAAGCAAGTCGAGTTCGCCGAGCGGGCCGATCAATACATCACCTATACCGTGCTGCCGGATCTGAAACGGTTAGGCCCGCGGTTAGGAAAACAGCTCGGCGAATTGCGGGCGGCGCTCGCGGCGGCGGATGCAGGAGCACTGCTTGCGCAGCTCGAGGCTGATAGCGTCGTCACCCTGAACTTGCCCAGCGGCTCGGTGACGCTCGATGCGCTCGATCTGCAAGTGCGGCTGCTTGCCAAGCCGGGCTGGGCGGCGGCCCAAGGTGCTCAATCGGTGGTCGTGTTGTCTACCGAGTTGGACGACGATCTCGTGTCCGAGGGGTACGCTCGGGAGCTGGTGCACGCGATTCAAACGCGTCGCAAGGATCTCGATTGCGGCTATACGGATCGCATCTCCGTGGGGCTCGTCACGGATGACCCATCGCTGCGCGAGGCCGCCGAGAAGTTCCGCGACTACATCATGCGCGAAACGCTGTCGCGGCGAATGACGTTCGAGCCCATTCCGGGAGTTGAGCCGGCTGCGCTGAAGCTCGGGAGCATGGCGGCCACGCTGTATGTTCAGGTGCTGCCGGCATGAACACCGCCCATCCACGACAGCCATTGCCGATCGTGGTGCTCATCTCTGGCGGTGGCACCACGCTCAAGAATTTGCTCGAGAAGATCGCGCACAATCAACTCGACGCGCGCATCGAGCTCGTCATTTCCAGCAATCCGCGCGCGCGGGGCTTGGCCATCGCGGCCGACGCGGGCATCGCTACCAAAATCGTCGATCGGCACGAGTTCGCGTCCGATGGCGAGTATAGCGCAGCCATTTTTGACGCTTGCCGGGCAACCGGTGCGCCGTGGGTCATCATGGGCGGGTTTCTTACATACGTTCCCATTCCGCCCGACTTCGAGAACCGCGTGCTCAACATCCATCCGGCTCTCATTCCCGCATTTTGTGGGCACGGTTTTTTTGGCCACCACGTCCACGAGGCGGTGCTCGAGTACGGAGCGAAAATCAGCGGCTGCACGGTTCACTTCGTCGACAACCAATACGACCATGGGCCCATCCTTTTGCAGCGCGTGGTGCCCGTGCTCGATGACGACACGCCCGATACGCTGGCGCAGCGGGTTTTTGGAGCCGAATGCGAGGCTTATCCTGCCGCCTTGCGCTTGTTGGCCTCGGGCCATGTAAAGGTGGAAGGCCGCCGGGTTCGCACGCACGACCGCGCGCACCACTGATAAAAAGAGGCCGGTGAGGAATGATCCTCACCGGCCCTGAAACTCCCGTCAGATTGGCGGCGACTGGGTTAGTTCGTGATCAACAGCGAACCGTTGTTGGCAACTGGCAACAAGGGCAGACCGCGCTGCCCGGAGACTGTCGGGCTGACGGCCTTGCCGCCCAGGTAGTAGGCCAGGCCAGCGCCGATGTTCCACTCCAACTCGTTGGAGCCGACCGGACCGGTGTGCGACCCGGGAAACGCGAAGGTGATGTTGGTGTACAGCGACGTAAAATCGTTCAGCGGAGCTTGCGCGTTGAAGCCAACCAACCAGCTAGCCACATCGGCAGGATCCACGACGCCCAGATAGGCGAACGTTTGCGCGCCCATTTCGAAGTTATGCCGCCAGTAGACATTGGCCTGATTCATCGCGCGGATCGGCGAGAACTGCCCGGTGACGCTGTTATCGGTGTTGGTGTGGACGGCACCCCAAACGCCGATTTCGTTGCACTCGTTGATGGCATAGCCCAAGATGCCGCGGAACTGGCTGAGATAGACTTCGCTCGCGAACAGACCCCACTGGTGTCCGAAGAACTGATCGTACACGGCGCCCCAACTGATGCGGTCGCCATTGGAGATGTCACTGCGCTTGTAGACGCCCGCGGTGATGAACGTTTGCTGCTCGGACGAAGCGGCTGAAAACGTGTCGCGGCCTTTCAGATCGTAGATTCCATAGCTTGCGCCGACCTGGCCGCGGATGTTCGAATCGCCGAGCCGAAAGCCGGTGTTGAAGCCTCCTACAATTCCGGCGCTGTCCATGAAGCCAGCCGAAGTCCGCGGTGGGGGGTTAAAGTCGCCCAGCGACTTATAGGCATCCGCCCCCGCCCAAACCACCGTGTTGTCGCGCCAGTCGCCCAGGCACGTCGCGCAGGTGTCGCTCCAGTTGCAATTGCCGATCGTCTGCGCCGTAGCGGCGGCCGGCTGTTTGTCGTTTGATCCCGTCAGAAAGTTGTTCGACTCTGGTTGCGAGTAGTACGAATTGGTGTCAGCAGAGTTCGTGCCCGCATACGTCTGCGCATGGGCCGAACTGCCAAGAATCACGAGCGCCGCCGCTAAGCCGGCCGTGATCCGCCGTGAAGAAATCCCCATGACATTCCGCCTCCTTGTCAAGTGATTTGGGTATCGACGGTCCATCCGTGACCGTCACACATCGGCGCGCAAGAGCGAGCCAAGCGATATTGGACTGCTAGGAAATCTCCGCTGATTTTTTCGCGCGTTGTCAACGCGCGGGGGTGAGAGACAGCCCGGCAAGTGCGGGCCGTACACTGAGAGAATCGAACCAACGCTAGCGCGGTAACAGTCTTTCCCGTACGCGTGGCGCAAGTCAGAAGTGAGGTAGACTCGCCCTACACGATAGGGTTGACGCGGGCCGCACAACCGGACCGTTCGCTGCGCGCCAGAGGATCGGCAATCGAGACTAGGGCGAAAATGCAGCCGCTATCGGCACGTGCCAGCAACTCACTTTGTGCTAGCGCGAGCGCTCAGCAGGGCCCGTCCAGCAGCGCGAGGCCTTTTGTACGGGATCGGGGAGCGAGGCAGATCATCCGCGCGTTGTTTAGACGCTCGGCAATTCAAATTCCTTGCGTCGCGGGCGATCGAGATAGCGGTTCGCCGGCTCGTCTCCGATGAATTGCTCGCGGGCCGGATCCCACCGCAAGGGGCGGCCGACCGCGCGCGTGATATTGGCCAAATGGCAGACGGTGATCGACCGATGACCGATCTCAACATCGGCGACCGGCTGTTTGCGAGAACGGATACAATCGAGCCAGTTTTGCATGTGCCATTTCGCTTGCCACAGGGCGAGCTCGTCGCTCCACTTGCGCTCTTCTTCGGCGACATCCAGCTTCTTTTGCAACTCGGCTGCGATCTCGGGCGGATTGGAGGTGAACTTGTTGCGATTAATCTCCAACTTGCCTGTCTCGCACACGAACACGGCGCCTCCCATCGGGCCATGTCCCTGCTGCAGGACGAAATTGACTTTGACGCCATTGGCGTAGCGCATGGCGATTTGGCCGTTTGGCCCTTCGGAGAGCGGAGACATTTCGACGGGGCCGCTGCCGTCCATGCCGAGCGCCCATTGGATCTGGTCGACGCCATGGGCGCCCCAGTTGGTCATCTCGCCGCCGCTGAAGTCTCGCCACCGCATCCAGCCCATCCAGTCGGAATGAAACGGCCGCCAGGCAGCCTGATTGAGCCAGGTGTTCCAATCCAGGCCGGTGGGGACACTTTGTTCGTCGAGCGTTTTGGCCGGAGCGGCTTCGGCGCCCGTATAGTTCATGGCGCGAACTTCCAGGATTTTTCCGAGCCCGCCGTTGCGAATCAGCTCGCAGGCGACCCGGTTCATTTCCATCGAGCGTTGTTGCGAACCGACTTGCAGCACGCGGTTGTAGCGCCGCACGGCATCGACCAGTACGCGACCCTCGCGCACGTACAAGGTGAGCGGTTTCTCGGCATACACATCTTTGCCCGCCTGGCAGGCCTCGATGCACGGCAACACTCGCTGGAACTCGCCGGTCGCGACGATGACGGCATCGATGTCCTTGCGCTCGAGCAGCTTGCGATGGTCCTGCAAGACGGGCCAATTTCCGCCGGCCTTGGCCTTGAACGCTTCGGCCCTGGGCACATTGCAATCACATAGCGCGACAATCTCGGCCGACTCAGGCAGTTGCTGCAACAGCAGTGAAGCACGCCCGCCGACGCCGATGGCGCCGACCCGGATTCGCTCGTTGGGGCCGGTTTGGGCCGGCGCGGCCCACGTGCGGCGGGCTATTGCCGCTGAACCTACAGCCGCAGCGCTCGAGAAGATAAATGTCCGACGGCTCGTTCGCCTGGTCGACGGAATTTGTGGTGTCATTGGTCAGTTCCAATGTGTGCGATACGAATGCGCAAGGGTGAGCTTGCTGAAGGATCAAGTCGATTGGGTTGGAGTATAGCACGCCCGAGGATGGCTGTGTCAGAGGCCACGGCGGTCCCATGTTCGCCTGAAGTGGCCGGTCAGTCAAAGGGATGACCTACTCAATCCGGTCTTCGAGCGGCTCGCTGTGCAGGCGGGGCCGGTGCAGCTCGCAGTAATAGCGCTTGACCGGTTCGCGCGCGGGTTCAGCGTGGATCTCGCCAGTATCGTCCTGCAATTCGACCGTTTCCACGATGTAGCGCGCGGTAGGAGTTCCGCAAATGGCGCA
>DATJEN010000115.1:0-2901 GCA_035496575.1 Pirellulales bacterium | reverse complement strand
GAAGGGCTCGACGTCGAGAACATGCTCATCCCTGGTGGACTGCGGGGCGTTCAAGCCCTGGTTGCCGGCGACACGCAATTCGCGCTGGGAACCACTTCGAATGCTGTCGCGGCGCGCGCCACCGGTGAAGCGGTTTTCGTGGCGGCCGTACCGATGAACCGACTGGATTATGCTTTTGTCACGCGCCAGCCGATTACTCGTGGCGCCGATTTTACCGGCAAAAGAGTCGGCGTTAGCGGTGTCGGCGGCGCGGATAATCTCGCCACCAGCATCGCCCTGGAACGGCTGGGTATCAATCAGTCGACGGTGACAATGATCCCAGCTGGCGGCTCGGGTGAACGGCTGAACTCCCTGCGTGCCGGTGCCGTCGATGCCGCGATTATCGGCGGAGCGACGTTCCTTGGCGGCGGTGTAGGCTTGTACAAAGCCGTCGATTTGACCGAACTCGGTATCGAGTTTCCGATGACCGGACTGTTTACGACGCGGCGGTATAGTAGCGCCAATCGCGACAGTGTTTTGGCGTTCATCCGCGGTTACGTTCGCGGCGTGAAGTTTTTTCAAGATCGCCGGGAAGAAGCGATCGCGATCACGGCGCGCAATCTGCGCAGCACCAACTTGGAGCTGATCGGACGCCAGTGGCAATACGCGAAATCCTATATGTTCGAAAAAATTCCCTACCCCACGGAAAAGGGTTTCAAGGTGGTATTCGATTTGCTCGGCCAGCGAAATCCCAAGGTGGCCAGTCTACGCTTTGAGGACGTTGCCGATACCGGTTACGTCAAAGAACTTGTCGACAAGGGGTTTTTCAAATAGCGCGCCGGTGCGATATCGTCGATTCGACAATCCCGTCAGCTCAAGGAGAACGTCATGGCAGAAATTATGGGACTCGGGACCACCCACGCGCCGACGATCTGGAAAATTCCCGAAGAGATGACCTCGTCGCTGCGGCGCACGTTGGCGGGTAAGAACCTCCCACCGCAGATGCGCGATCCGCGCAACTGGCCGGAAGCGATGCGGACGGAATGGGCCGACGACCAGGGCACTGCGGCCGGCCGGGAATATAACCGGCGCTGCTTTGCGGCGACGCGCGAGTTGCGCGCTCGACTCGATGCCTTCAAACCTGACCTGGTGATCATCTATGGCGACGACCAATATGAAAACTTCGTCGAGGACATTGTGCCGCCGTTTTGCATCTACATCATCGACGAATTGCACTCGCTCCCCTATGCCGCCGGCCCCGCTTCGCCGACGCCGCGGCGCAACGTCTGGAACGAACCGGGCGACATCGTGTTCAAGCATAAAGGACACGCGCGGGCCGGGCGCTACTTGATCAATCATCTGCGCGACCAGGAGATCCACGTGCCCTACGCCTACCGGCTGCGCTACGAAAACGGCCTCGCCCATTCGTTCATCAACACATTGTTGTTCCTCGACCCGGACCGCAAAGGTTTCGACTACCCGGTGCTGCCGATTCATATCAACTGTTACGGCGGCGATCTGATCCGCCAGCGTGGCGGCACCAAGGCGCCCACCGATGTGGACGACGAGCCTGATCCGTCCGCCCCGTCACCGGCCGCCTGTTTCGACATCGGACGCGCTGTCGGGCGCGCCCTTGCGGCCTCGCCTTGGCGAACGGCAATCATAGGCTCAGCGAGTTGGGGCCACGGCTTTCTGACCCCAAAAAACCACTGGCTCTATCCCGACCACGACAGCGACCGCAAGCGGCTCGCCGAGCTAAAAGAGAACCGGATCGCGGCATGGCGAAACTTCCGCCGCGAGGAGCTCGAATCTGCGGGCCAGCACGAACTCACGATTTGGTGCGCCCTTGCCGGCGCCATGTCGGACCTGGGGAAGCAGGCGGAAGTTGTCGACTTCGTCGAGACGTTCACGCTGAACACCGATTCGTGCTTCGCGGTCTTCAGCTGAGCCGCTTTTAACTTTGCGATCCAGATGAGCAGGAGCATCGAGATGTCCATCTCAATTGTCATGAGACTCGCGTGCGCAGTGGCAATCGTCCTTTGCATCACCGCCCAACGCACCAGCGTTCTGGCCCAACAGCGGGCCGCGATCGCCGAGACCGATAAAGTTCAGCCCGTCAACAGCGGACCGAACCCCTATCGCGTCATCCGCGATTGGGCACAACTCACGTTGGAGAAACGGCCGTGGGGCGGGTCCAACGGTGTCGCCATCGACCGCGACGGCATGTCCGTTTGGGCGACGGACCGTTGCTCGCCGGGAACTGCGCCGGGCTGCCTCGGCACAAAGGCAAACCCGGTCCATCTCTTCGACAAGACTGGCAATGAGATCAGAAGTTTTGGCGGCGGCATGTTCGTGTGGCCGCACGGCATCCACGTCGATCGAGATGGCAACGTGTGGGTGACCGACGCCCGCGTTCCGACCGCCGAAGAACGCGCCAAGTTTCCGGGTGAAGACAAGAAGGGCAGCGTGGTCGTCAAATTCAGCCCGGATGGCAAAGTGCTCATGACGTTGGGCAGACCCGGCGTGAAGGGAGATCCGCCGGACGCACTGACCGAGCCCAACGTTGTCATCACGGATCCGAGCAACGGCGATGTTTACGTGGCGGAGAGCCATACCAACGTCGAAGACCCAAATCTTGTCGGCCGCATCTCGGTGTTCGACCGCAACGGCAAGTTCCTGCGGATCATCGGTAAGACCGGAACCGGGCCAGGGGAATTCCGCACACCGCACGCGATCGAGTTCGACTCCCAGGGACGGCTGATCGTCGCCGACCGCCACAACCATCGAATTCAAATCCTGACCAAGGAAGGAAAGTATCTCGCTGAATGGCGGGAGTTCAGCCGCGTGAGCGGCCTGGCGATAGACGGCAACGACTCAATTTATACGGCGGATTCTGAATCGGAGCCGAAGCGCCATCCAGGC
>DATJEN010000114.1:0-17243 GCA_035496575.1 Pirellulales bacterium | reverse complement strand
CGACGGGCGCGGCCATCGCTCTCTATGAATACTGCCGGCAGTTTCCCGCGGGCTAAAAACCCGGGTGGGGGTAGATGCAGATCCGCGAGCAAACGAAAAATCGCGCGATTGGCACGACATATCATCGGCAATTAAATTCCCGCGCCCGTGTTTTCTGGGCGGGCGGTCTGCCATACTGGAGGGATGTAAAAACAATGTTGCGGAGGGAAAGCACTATGGCCGGATTAACAACTGCTGAAATCGAGAAGATCAACGAGGAGCTGGAAGCCTTGCGCAGAAAGCTTCGCGATAACGGAGCAACGGCTTTGAACCCCACGGTTGAATGGAGTGTTCTGCGGAAGGAAGTCGGGGTTCTCAATAAAAAGCTGAACGCCGATATGGCGGCCAAGAAACTCGCTGCAAAGGCCGCCGACTAAGCTCTCGTCCATCGAGCTTAACGGCCTATCGCTGGTTCTCGATCGCGCGAGGAGTCGCGCGAACGCCTGCTGCAACCTGCTTGCGCCCGCGGTCCGCAAACGCCGAGCGCACTCGTCGCGGATGCTTGTGGGTGAGGCCGCAACCACACGGTTCAGCGAGGTGGTTGGTCGGCAATCGATCCACGACTATAAGGCATGGTCCGTCGGCGCTGGCTGCAGCTCCATCTGAATGCCGCCAGCAAACGAGGCAATGAAGTTGTAGGCGGCGGCCACCACAATGCCGCCCACGAATCCGATCAGGCCATAGAAAAGCGGGGCGATAATGATGACCACCGCGCCGCCTACCAGTCCCGCGGCTAGCTGGTTCCCAGCTCCGACCATGGCGCCCATCAGCGCAAACACGAAAACCAAGGCGCCGATAATCAGCCCGAGGAAGGCGTAGAACACGCCCAAGACTTTTCCTACCGACAACATGCCGATCCGTCTCACGACCATCGAGTTACCGCGGCCTGGCGCCAGGTAAGAGAACGTCTGTTCGGGCCCGGGGCCTGGTAAGGATTGTCGCTCATTCTGTGGCACCTGTTGAGGGTGATCGCAAAGTGGAAAGTGGGATGGCATCGCCGTGGAGTCGCGAGATGTCCGTCCGCGCCGCTCATGATGATTATCGTCCTTGCGGAAACCAGGTTGAGACAGTCAAAGGCCTTTCCCCTCGGGATCATGCCCACCTTGACCGTCGGCTGGCGAGCCTCCTAGACTGGTGAGTTTGGACGTCGCGATCCGCGCACGCCGCTTCTTGGCTTGCGCGCCGCGGCTGGCGGAGAGTGGTGCCGTGAGCGTTACTTGTGTGATTGGTTTGCAGTGGGGCGACGAAGCTAAAGGCAAGCTCGTCGACCTGCTCACCGAGGAGCACGACGTCGTGGTCCGCTACCAGGGGGGCAGCAACGCCGGCCATACCGTGGTAACGGGCGGCAACACCTATAAGCTGTCGCTGATCCCTAGCGGCATCCTCAGCCCCAGCGTGCAATGCGTGGTCACCGGCGGCGTGGTGTTGAACCCCGCCAGCATCCTGCAGGAAATCGACGATCTCTCCGCGCGCGGCATCCGCGTCGACGGCAACCTGATGCTGAGCGACCGGGCGCATGTCATTTTTCCTTGGCACATTGCCGAGGACGCGATTCTGGATAAGAGCTGCTCAAGCGGCGAGAACATCGGCACGACGATGCGCGGCATTGGTCCTTGCTATCGCGACAAGGTCGGGCGGTCGTTCGCGGTTCGGCTGGGGGACCTGTACCGAGACAACTTTCGCGAGAAGATTGCCTACATCGCGGACGCCAAAAATACGACGCTAGGTGCGCTCATTCCGCAACCGTTCCATTCCGGAGAGATTGCCGAACAGTATTCAAATTATGCCAAGCGGTTGCAGCCCTTCGTGCGCGATACGACGGCTTACTTGCTCGACGCGGTCGAATCCGGCCGGCGGGTTCTGCTCGAAGGCGCTCAGGGGGCCCTGCTCGACGTCGATCACGGCACCTATCCCTTCGTGACCAGCAGCAACAGCTCCGGCCTGGGAGCTTCGAGCGGCTCGGGACTGCCCGGCCGCTGGATCAACAAAGTGATCGGCGTTGTCAAAGCCTATTCGACTCGTGTCGGCGGCGGCCCCTTCCCCACCGAGCAAGATAATGAGCTAGGGCAGCACATCCGCGATCGCGGCAATGAATATGGCACGGTGACGCGCCGACCGCGACGCTGCGGCTGGTTCGACGCCGTGGCGGTCCGCTACACGGCCCGCTTGAGCGGCGTTGACGCGATCGCCGTGATGTTGCTCGACGTGCTCGACGAGCTGCCCGAGCTGCGGATCTGCACCGGATATGAATTGGACGGCAAACGAGTCACGAGTTTTCCAAGTCACGTGGATGACTTGCGGCACGCCAAACCCGTCTACGAGACGCTGGCGGGCTGGCAACGCGACACGACCAGAGCCCGTAAACTGACGGACCTGCCGCGTGAGGCGCGCGCGTACTTGGATCGTGTGAGCGAGCTGGTGGGACGGCCCGTGCAAGTTGTTTCCGTTGGGCCGGATCGCGAACAAACGATCTTTGCGGACCGTAAGAGTTAAGGCGTTAGGCGAGGTTTTCCAGAAGTCGTGGATGCAAACGTGGCCGAGACTTCGACGACAACCGCCGCTTTGCCGGACGTGCCACAAGAAGCCCGGCCGCGGCATATTGCGATCATCATGGACGGCAATGGCCGTTGGGCGCAGCGGCAGGGCTTGCCGCGCATCGAAGGTCATCGTCGCGGCGTGGCCAGCGTTCGCCGCATCACCGAAGAGTGCGCCCGGCTCGATCTCGCCCAACTGACGCTGTATTGCCTGTCCAGCGAGAACTGGAAGCGGCCCCCGCGCGAGCTCGAGTTTCTCATGCACTTGCTCGAGCAATACATGATCGAGGAGCGATCCACGATCATGGAGCAGAACATCCGCGTGAACGTCATTGGCCGACGACGGGATATTCCCGAGGCCGTGCAGCGCGAGATGCAAAAGACGATCGACCTGAGCAGCACGAATACCGGTCTGCGCTTGTGCCTGGCGATCAACTACGGCAGCCGCCTCGAGCTGGTCGATAGCGTGCGGCAAATTGCCAGCGAAGTGGCCGCGGGCAAACTGAATCTCGCGGACATCGACGAGCAGACGGTCGCGAACCATCTTTACACGGCCGGCATGCCCGACCCGGACTTGCTGGTGCGAACGGCCGGTGAGATGCGGGTCAGTAATTTTCTTTTGTGGCAGATCAGCTATTCGGAGATTTGGGTGACGGATCATTGCTGGCCTGAGTTTCGCGAGAGCGACTTGCATCAGGCGATTCGTGACTACGCAGCGCGCGATCGCCGCTTCGGCGGCTTGAGCGGCTGATCCTCGACGGGGGCCCGGAAACCTTGCTGCGATGGCGATTGGTTTTGGGGGCCGCGCTTATCGCTGGCTTGATTGTTTTGGCCTGGTTGGATGCTGCGAGCGATCCCCCGGCAGCGTGGCTGTTTCCTCTGGCCCTGGCGGTCGCAATCGCAGGCGCGCAGGAAATCGCGTCTCTGTTGGCCAGTGGCGGCCATCCGCCGCGCAAGCTCCTGCTGTACTTCGGCACCCTGCTCGTCATGGCGAGCAATGCGGTTCCGCTCTTTGTTTGGAAACCACCGGCCGATTATTCGCTTGCCGCGCTGGGCTGGCCAATGGCGGCCTTCACCGTCGTGGTGCTGGCGGCGCTTGTGTGCGAGATCTACTGCTATGAGCATCCCGGCAAATCGATCGTTGCGCTCGGACTGAGCGTGTTTGCGGTCGCCTACGTCGGGCTGCTCCTGAGTTTTGCGCTCGAGTTGCGCGTGCTGGGAGGACCCGGCGAGGGACTACTTGCCCTGCTGTCGACGATCGCGGTCGTCAAAAGCGGCGATACAGGCGCTTATACGGTTGGCCGCTTGGTGGGCCGGCACAAGATGTCTCCGCTCGTCAGCCCCGGCAAAACGTGGGAGGGGGCCGCGGGCGCGATTCTGTTTGCCACGCTGGCAGCCTGGTTGTGCCTCACCTACTTGCCCGCCGCGCTTGGCATCAGTGATCCACTGCCAGGTTGGTACTGGATGGTGTTTGGCCCGATTGTCGGGCTGGCGGGGCTCTTGGGGGATCTATCCGAATCGCTCTTGAAGCGGGACATGGGGCGAAAGGACTCGAGCACCTGGTTGCCGGGCTTCGGCGGCGTGCTGGACGTCATCGACGCGCTTTTGTTCGCTGCCCCGATCGCCTACTTTTGCTGGTTAGGGGGGCGCTGGCTGGCGGCGCCTTAGGAAGCGATCGCTGGCGGCGGCCACTTGCAAACTGAATCGCGACAAGCGGTTGTGAATGCCCGCCATGCGTCTCTTCGCCGGACTCGGATTATCCGGTATATTTACTAGGTTGAGATGAGTGCCCGCCTGGTGTGCGGCCAGAGTGCCGCCGCCCCTTTTGATGTCTGAAGCGACAATTCCGCTAGCGGATGCCAAGTCCCTCCTGACCCTCTTCGGCACTCGCGATCAACACCTCCGCAAGATTCGAGACTCTCTCGGTGTCTCGGTCTCTGGCCGCAGCGACCGCATTCACATCGAAGGCCAGGACGAGGCCGTGGCGCGCGCCACCGAGGTCTTCGAGCAGATCAAGGAGATCGCTTCCCGCTACGGCGTCGTTTCGCCCGAAGAGGTCTCGCAGATTCTTGCCAAGGTCACCGGCAGCTCGCCGGAGTTGAACGACGTCAGCATGGAGCTGCAGTTCGCGGGCAAGCTGATTCGGCCGCGCACGGCCGGCCAGGCCCGCTATGTGGCGGCTATTTCCTCACACGACCTGGTGTTCTGCATTGGTCCGGCAGGCACCGGCAAGACATATTTGGCCGTGGCCATGGCGGTGCAGGCGCTCAAGCAGGAAATCATCCGCAAGATCGTGCTTGTGCGACCGGCGGTGGAAGCCGGCGAGAGCCTGGGATTTCTGCCCGGCGACTTGCAGGCGAAGATCAACCCGTACTTGCGACCGCTGCTCGACGCCCTGCGGGAGATGATGGACTACGATCAAATCAAGCGTTACACCGAGCAGGATCTGATTGAGATGATCCCGCTGGCCTACATGCGCGGAAGAACTCTAAACGACGCCTTTGTGATTCTGGATGAAGCCCAAAACACGACGGTCGCGCAAATGAAGATGTTTTTGACGCGCATGGGCCTGGGCACCAAGATGGTCGTCTCCGGTGACACGACGCAAGTCGACCTGCCGACACACGCGCGGAGTGGGCTGATTGATGCGGTACACCGCCTGCAGCGAATCGACGGTTTCTGCCAGGTGACTCTCGACAACCAAGATATCGTGCGGCATCGGCTCGTGCAGGACATCGTGCGAGCTTACGAGGATGATGAACCAAAACGGCGCCGCTAGTTCGGCGCGTGTGGGCATGGAGCGTGCCGCATAGGCACTTGAAATGGCGAGCGGCTCCCGAAAGCGGACGCGTTCTGAGCGAGTTGCTGCGCTCGAACTGCCCCCGGGCATAATCGAACGCACATGGGATTGCCTGAAGCGTGGCGACGTGCTCGCGCGCCTAGGGTTGTGCGTCCTGGCGGTCGTGGCCTTATGGATTGTCACCACTTCGTGGTCCATCCCGCTCGGGTTTCACCGCAACTACACCCCGGCGCGGGATGTCGTAGCCAAGGCGACGTTCTCCAAGGCAGACCCGGAGAGCACGCGGGAAGCCAAGGCACTGGCCGCTCGCAAGGTGAGCTACGTCTACGAGCAGGACAAGGATCCGCTCGTGCAGTTGCGCTTTGCGCTGCAAAACCGAGTCGTGATCGTTGCCGGAGCCAAGGCGCATTCGGAGCTGGACAAAAAAGTGTGGTCGGAGTTTTTCCCGGCCGCCGATTCAAGCGCGGCCGTGAGTGCCGAAGAGCAAGAACGCCGCTTCCAGCAGTTTCATGACGCGCTTTCCACGCCTGAGTCGCTGGCCAAGCTGGAACGCGCTGTGACGGAAGCCCTCAGTCCGGCTGAGCAGCATGGGCTGATGGAAAAGTTGCCCCAGGAGCACAACGAGGGCAACCAGGAGGAGATCGTGGTGCTTCCGAAAGGCAGCCCGGATCGCCCACAAGTTGTCAAGATCAGCGAGGTGTTGATTGGTGAGGCCGACTGGCTGAAAAAGAGCCTGGCCGAGCGGCTCGACTCGGCGGAGGTCGCCGAACGAGTTTTCACGTGGCTGCGCACCCGTTTGCCCACCACGCTCATGCTCAACAAAGAGGAAACCAAGCGCTCCAAAGACAAAGCCATCGCGGCCGTCGAAGACAAGATAATCACCATCTCGCCGGGCGAAATGCTGGCTCGCGGCGGCAAGCCGCTGGGAGAAGAGGACATCAACCTGCTGTCTCTGGAGCATGCGGCATTCATACAGGGCCTCCCCTGGACCGATCGAGCTGCATACAGCCTGGCGGTGATCGGCATGTTCGTGGCGCTGTCGGTGCTGTGTGGAACGTACCTGTGGCATTACGAGCCGAAGCTGCTCAACGACCTGCGCCGATTAATCACGATGCTGGTCTTGCTGGTGGTGACGGTCGGCTTCGCCCGGCTGGCATCGGGTGACAACGTACGGGCCGAGCTCGTCCCGCTCATGCTGTTCGGCATGATTTTGGCCATCGCTTACCATCGCGAGCTGGCCCTGCTGTTTTCGGCCGCCGCCACGATCATCGTGGTGGTCACGACGGGCGAAGATCTCAACCAGTTCATGATCCTGTATGCCGCGGTGGCGTCGTCGATTTTGCTGGTGGGCAGCATCCGCAACCGGCGCAAGCTCATCTACGTCGGCCTGACGGTCGGCGTCGTTGCTCTTTTGACCACGCTGGGGGTCGATACGTTGGCCGCTCAGCCGCTGGCGACCATCTGGTCCGACGCCGTGCGCGTGGCGTTGTGGTCCGTCTTTGCCGGCCTGCTGACTCTGGGCCTCCTCCCATTCATCGAAAGTCTGTTTGGCGTGCAAACAGAGCTGAGCTTGCTGGAGCTGGGCGATGTCGCGCACCCGTTGCTGCAAGAGCTCGTGCGCCGGGCACCGGGTACTTACAACCATTCCATCAACGTGGCTTCGATTGCCGAAGCAGCGGCCGAAAGCATCGGGGCCAAGGGGCTGCTCGTCCGCGTGGGCGCCTACTTCCACGACATCGGCAAGATGCTTAAGCCGAGCTACTTCGTCGAAAACCAAAGGCATGATGCGAATCGGCACGAGTCGCTCGTGCCGGCCATGAGCACGCTCATCATCATCGCGCACATCAAAGACGGCGCTGACCTGGCACGGCAGCACCACTTGCCCGAGCCGATCATCGACTTTATCGAACAGCACCACGGCACGACGCTGGTCGAGTATTTCTATCGACGGGCGAATGAGCGCAATGAAGGCAACCCGGACGCGGCCGAGGTGGACGAAAGCGCGTTCCGTTACCCCGGCCCGAAACCGCAGACCAAGGAGGCGGCCGTGCTGATGCTGGCCGACGCGGTCGAAAGCGCGAGCCGGGCCCTCGTGGAGCCGACCCCCGCGCGCATCGAAAGCCTGGTGCAGGACATCGCCATGAAGCGCTTGTTGGACGGCCAGTTCGACGAGTGCGGATTGACCCTTCGCGAAGTGGCCACCATCAACGAAAGCCTGATCAAGTCGCTCACCGCCGTGTATCACGGCCGCATCAAATACCCGGACCAGCGCACGGCCTGACGCGCTGGGTGCGCGGCTCTATAATTGGCTTGCGGAGCGATTTGGGCCGCCTTCCAATCGGCCTAGACCCGTCCGCTTCCTTGTTGCCGCTTTCTTGGCCCCTGGGTAGGCCGTGCTAGCAATTGACATGAACGTGTCGGAGTCCTGCGCGTCGGTGGATGGGCGGCCGTTGCGCGAAGCCGTGCAAGCCATCGCCCGCGATGCGGGCGTCGAGCGCGGCTCGATCAGCCTGGCGATCGTCGACGACGCGACGATTCACGCGCTCAACCGCCGGCATCTGGGCCACGATTACGCGACCGACGTCTTGAGCTTCGTGCTCGAGTCGGGCGAAGGATGGCTGGAAGGCGAAGTCGTTGCCAGCATGGAAACGGCGGCACGCCGCGCGCCCGAGTTCGGCTGGGCCGCGGCGGACGAGTTGTTGTTATACGTCGTTCACGGCGCGCTGCACCTGGTCGGTCATGACGATCAAGATCCCGAGGCGCGTCGAGCCATGCGCGCGGCGGAGCGCAAATATCTCAGCCGCAGCGGCATCCAGTTGCGCGAATCCGCCGAAGATGCCAGCAACGATGACCACCCGCGCGGGCGCGCTAGCGACGGATAGTACTGCCAGCTAACTGCGAAGCGTTTGTCGATGTCCAGCGAAAAGGCCAGTGCGATCGTGCTCAAGAGCACGGAGTTCAGCGAGACAAGCAGCGTGGTTACGCTGTTTACTCGCGAGTTCGGCAAGGTGCGCGCTTTGGCCAAGGGAGCGCGACGGCCCAAGGGGCCCTTCGAGGCTGCCCTTGACCTTCTAGGGCTGTGTCGAATAGTGTTCCTCCGCAAATCGTCCGAAGGTCTGGACTTGCTGACCGAGGCCAAGCTGGAAAGGCGATTTCGGCCAGCCGATGGCGCGCTGGCAAACTTGTATGCAGGCTACTATGTTGCCGAGCTGCTGAACGAATTAACTGACGATTACGACTCTCATCCGGAACTTTTCGACGCGGCCGACCGGACGCTGGCGGCATTGCGTACTTCGCGAGCAATCGCGCCCATTCTTTTGCGTTTTGAGCTGACCGCATTGCGCGAGCTGGGGCATCTGCCTTCGCTGGCGACGTGCGCCGATTGTGGTAGGTCTATCGATCCGGCCGGCCGCGTGCCGTTTAGCCAGGCCGCCGGCGGAGTTCTGTGCAAAGCATGTCGTCCCGGCCAACGCCAGATCATCTCGATCAGTCCGACGGCCCACCAGGCCCTCGTGCGATTCTCTGCATCGGTCGAGGCACAGGATCTCGAGGTCGATTCGCGCGTGTATGGCGAGCTGCGCGCCGTTTTGAATCACTACTGGACTTACCTGCTCGGCCACCCCGCGCGCATGCACCGCTACCTGGCCACGACGGCCTGAATCTGCTTCCCATCTCGACACCGACGGATCGGTTCGCATCGCATGCCTGCTAGAGGGCGACTCCACATTGCACTGCTGCTGAGCCTGGTGGGCACCGCCCCCGGGTGTTCGCTGTGGTCTGCGCCCACACCCGTGCAGGCGCCGCTCACGAAGGAGCAGGCCGATTGGTGGGCCGCCAATCAGCAGCGCAAGCGCTATGTGCCCGGCCGCGGCTACTATGTCGAGGGCACGAGCGGGTTCTTCGATCACGAAGGGCGCAAGCTTCCGGAAAACGCATTGCCAAACGGCGCCGCGGAAGAGGAGTCGTTCTTGGAAAAGGTCTCGCCGAAAAAGGCGCTGGCCGGCATGAAGAAAGCCGTGGGCCAGGGGCCAAACGAGCAGATCGCCCGCAAAGCCTTGGAAGAGGGCGACGCCTTGTTTCGTCAGAAGCAGTACGAAAAAGCGGCGGCCAAGTACAAGGTGGCTTACAAGCGCTGGCCCGATTCGCCGCTCGAAGAAGAAGCCATCTTCAAGGCCGGCGAGAGCTATTTCTTCGCCGACCGCTATTCCAAGGCCGACGACGCCTATGCCCTGCTGGTGAAGAAGTATTCTTCCACGCAGTACCTGAGCCAGCTCGTCCTGCGCCGCTTTACGATCGGCCGCTACTGGGAGCAATACGATCGAGCCCACTCGCACCTGCCGTTGACGCCGAACCTGGTCGACAAGACCCGGCCATTGTTCGATACGGGCGGGCATGCGCTGCGCGTGTATGAAAGGATCCGCCTCGACGATCCGACCGGACCGTTGTCGGACGATGCCGTGATGGCCACGGCGAACGCCCATTTTCTGAAGGGGCATTGGGAAGAGGCCGACTACAACTACGGCGTGCTGCGCTCCGAATACCCAAAAAGCGAGCATCAGTTCCAGGCGCATCTGTTGGGCTTGCGCTGCAAGCTGTTGCGATACCAGGGCGCTGGCTACGACGGCACGCCGCTCGACGAGGCGGAAGACCTGGCGTCGCAATTGATCACGCAGTTCTCGCACGAGCTCGGCTCCGAGAAAGACCGCGTCGTGCAAGTCCGCGCCAGCGTGCGCGATCAGCGCGCTTTACGCGACTTCGATCTGGCCGAGTATTACTCCAAGGGCAAGTACTACGCCGCGTCGCGCATCTACTACACCAAGGTGGCGGAAAAATACCCGGACACAAAGCTGGCTCAAGAAGCCCGCAGTCGGCTGGATAAGTACAAGAACGAGCCGGACGCCCCAACTCAACCACTCGAGTGGCTGGTCAACGTGCTGCCGCAATCGAAGCGAGAAGGGCCCTCGCTTCCGAAGAACTACACTTCGGTCGCCAGCAATCCAAGTGGAAACCCGATCAAGTAGTTGGAACCGCTTCGCGCATGCCTTCCATCGCTAGAATTCTGGTTTGCCATGCCGGCCTGCTGCGTTCCTGCCAGGTTGTCATGCCGAAGCGCGCGCGATGGGGTGCCTCGTATCGAACGCTGGCGCTCCTGGTGGTATTCATCGCCAGCGTGGCGGGCTGCGCGCGATATCGCTTTGGCTCGGCTTCGCTCTATCCGCCCGACATTCAGACGGTCTACGTGCCGGTCTTCGAGTCGAACAGTTTTCGGCGCGGCTTGAGCGAGTGGCTCACCGAAGCGGTGTGCAAGGAGATCGAAGCCAAGACGCCTTACAAGGTGGTTGGTACTCCGCAGGCCGACAGCGTGCTCACGGCCAAGCTCATCACTGACACCAAGCGGGTCATCATTGAAGATCAGTTCGATTTTCCTCGCGAAGTCGAAGCCAACATCGCCGTTGAAGTGCGGTGGGTCACTCGCCACGGCGATTTGATCAATCCGGGAGGTTCCGTTCCATTGCCCCAGGACCTGGTGCTATTGAGCGCGCCCGGCACGATGGTTGCCGAGTTTGGCCAATCGCTGTCCACGGCCCAGTTGCAGTCGATCAAAGAGCTCGCGGCCCAGATCGTGTCGATGATGGAAATGCCGTGGTAAGCTGAGCGGATGGCCAAAGCTCCCACCCAGGTGCCACTCCGCTGGACAATCGACCTGCCGACCAGGGCCACGCATTGGCAACTCGCCCAGCGCCGCATCGAGTTTCCCCGACGCCCCCTGCTGATGGGCATCGTGAATGTCACGCCCGACAGTTTCTCGGACGGTGGCCAGTTCTTGGATGCCAGCGTTGCCATTGATCGCGCCTTGGAGTTAGTCGCCCATGGCGCGGACATCCTCGATATTGGCGGCGAAAGTACGCGTCCCTACTCGACGCCGGTGGACGCCGCCGTCGAGCTCGCGCGAGTGATGCCGGTGCTGCACGCCCTGGAGGGCAAAGTCAGCATTCCGATTTCGATCGACACCTCGAAAGCCGCGGTGGCGCGCGAGGCGCTGTCGGCGGGCGCCGAAATCATCAACGACATTACCGCGCTGACCGCCGACCCAACCATGGTCGGCATCGCCCGGCAGTCGCGCGCAGGCGTGTGCATGATGCACATGCAGGGCACTCCGCAGACCATGCAGGACGCGCCCAGCTACAACGATGTCCTTGGCGAAGTCATCACCTACTTGCGCGGGCGGTGCGAGGATCTGACCGCGCGTGGCATCTCCCGCGAGTCCCTGGCTGTCGATCCGGGCATAGGGTTCGGCAAGACCCACCAGCACAACCTCGACTTGATGGCCGGGTGTTGGCGGCTGCACGAACTTGGATTGCCGGTCTTGGTGGGGCACTCCCGAAAAGGTTTCATCGGCAAAGTGCTCGAGGACAAAGAGGAAGATCGCGACGCCGGCACCGCCGGGGCGGCCATCGCGCTTGCCATCCAAGGCGTGCAAATCATTCGCGTTCACAATGTGGCCGCTGTCCGCCAGGCGCTCTTGCTTTTCGAGGCGAGCGGCGGGTTCGACGGCGCCTCCATCCAGCTTGCGCCGTAGCGAAATTAGGCTCGTCTCGAGTGGCGAAAACGAGGGTAACTCGCGGTCGCTCAGGCACATATCGACGTTGACCCCTTCGCGGTTTTGAGCGATACTTTCTTGTGCTTCTCCATGCGCCGCACAGGCGCGACCCCCCCACCGCAAACCTTGCCGCAGGCCGATGTCCGATGGCTGTCGCCGATACGCTCGACCTCGAGACCTATTGCCGGCAAACGGCCGAACAGGCGCGCCGCGCATCGGCGGCGCTTGCGCTGGTGGGTGGCGATGTTAAGAACGCATGGCTGCGCCGGGCGGCTGAGCTGTTGCGCGGCGGAAAGTCGACTCTCTCCAAAGCCAATGCGGCCGACATCGCGGCGGCGCCCGACTTCGGGCTCAGCGACGCACAGACCGACCGCCTGCGGCTTACCGCCGGCGTGATCGAGTCGATGGCAGGCGCGCTCGAAGAAATCGCGGCCATGCCCGAGCCCATTGGCGAGGTGATCGAGTCCACAGTCCGCCCCAACGGGCTTGAAATCAACAAAGTGCGCGTGCCGCTGGGAGTGGTGTTCTTCGTGTACGAGTCGCGTCCAAACGTGACGGCCGACGCGGCCGCAATCTGCGTGAAGAGCGGCAATGCGGTCATCTTGCGCGGCGGCAAAGAGGCCGCCCATTCGAACCGTGCGATCGTCAACTTGCTCGAGCAAGCCGCGGACGAAGTGGGGCTGCCGCAGGGCGCGGTGCAGCTCGTTTCGACGTCCGATCGCGAAGCAGTCGGACATTTCCTCGCGCTCGACGAATTCATCGACGTCGCCATTCCACGTGGTGGCGAAAGCCTGATCCGCCGAGTGGCCGCCGAAGCCAGAATGCCGGTCATCAAGCACTTTACCGGCAACTGCCACGTCTATGTCGACCAGGCCGCCGATCTGGAGATGGCCGAGCGGCTGGTCGTGAACTCCAAGTGCCAACGCATGGGCGTGTGCAACGCGGCCGAGTCGCTCGTGGTTCACCGCGCGAGTGCCGCCACGTTTCTACCCTCCGCGGCCGCCGCGCTTGCCGCGCATGGCATCGAGCTGCGCGGCGACTGCCGCGCTCGCGCGCTGGTCGCGCGGATGAAGCCCGCCACGCAAGAGGATTGGTCGACCGAATATCTGGGGCCGATCTTGTCGGTCAAGATCGTGGACTCCCTCGCCGAGGCCATTGAGCATATCAACCGTTTTGGGTCGCGGCACACCGACGTCATCGTAACCGGCGATTTGCAGGCAGCCCGCACTTTTACGCAGGCGGTGGACAGTGCGGCAGTCATGGTCAACGCCAGCACGCGATTCAACGACGGCGCGGAGTTCGGCTTGGGCGCCGAGATTGGCATCAGCACCGACAAGTTCCACGCGCGTGGCCCGTGCGGCATCAAGGAACTGACGAGCTACAAGTACGTCGTATACGGCAGCGGTCAAACGCGCGGATAGCGCGTCGCACCCCAATGCCGAGTGCAGAGAGGCCAAGGATGGCTGATGAACTGCCGGACGACCAGGAAGTCGAGTCCCTTCTGGGCGACTTCGACGAGCGGCTCGTCCACAACAAGCTGCGCGACAACGATGCGCACGGATTGGCTGGGCCGCATCGACGGCGCGCCACTCGGCGCCAGGCCGAAGATTCCCCTTTTGAATTCGCGCCCGGCGATGAATCTGCACTGGACGAACCACGCGCGGCCGAGTCCGCCGATGGTGCTCGCTTGCAGCAACAAACGTTGCACGTGCAACTCGCGCGGGCCCTTTCCACGGCGCTCTCGGCGCAATTGCGGGCGCCAGTCCAATTCAGCTTGACCGCGGTCGAGAAGACGACCTTTGGCGATTTTGCGGCGCGGCAACCAAAACCTGCTTGCGCGAGCATCGTACGTGCGGAGTCGCTCGAACCCACGTGGATCATCGCGCTCCACCCGCCGGTCTTTTTCGCGATGATGGACCGGCTGCTGGGCGGCGGACGCGAGCCCGTCCTGCTCATCCGTCGCCCGCTCACCGAAATTGAGCTGCGGCTGGCGGCGCGCATCACGCGGCTGATCACCGAGCAAATCGCCAGGTGCTTTTCGGGCATGATGCTGTTGAGTTTTGAAGTCGAGCGCGTCGAGAGTGACCCGCGGCTGTTGTTTGCGGCCGCTGCGAACGAAAGCCTGCTGGAAGTTCGATTCGAAGCACGCGTGGGCGACGTGCACGGCCCGGTTTCGATCTGTCTGCCGGAATGTTTGATCGAGCAGATCGAAGCCGGACTGGACGGACAGCTCGTCGCCAGCCTGGCAGGTTCTACCATGCAAAGAAATGCGGTGTGGGTCTCGGTGGACGCAGCCGAAGCAACACTCACGGCAGCCGAAATCGCCAATCTGCGCGTGGGCGACTTGATCGCCACCGACACCAGCGCCGATGCGCCTTTCACGGTGCGCGTTGCGGGCATCGAGCGCTTTCAAGCCCGCGCGGGCGCGATCGAGGGGCATAAGGCCGTTCGCATCGAAGCGCCAATCGATCCGCCGAATTCCTGATGGGTTTGGCCGGCTGATTGCGCGTGCTGTCGAAGCCCCCGCGGAATCGGCACTCCTAGACGCCCGCCCGCGCGAACCTATAATTCTCGATTGATTGAATCGCACATCGCTTGCGCGGGCCTGTTCGGCCCAATTTCGAGGAGGAGTCTGCACCTTTGGAAGTCGAGAAAGTCGTTATTGTTGGCAGCGGTCCGGCTGGTTGGTCGGCCGCCATTTACGCCGCGCGGGCCGAGCTGCAGCCCCTGGTATTCGAAGGCGCGATCACCGATGAGAATCGCATTGCCGGCACGTTGCCGCTTGGGCAATTGAATCTCACGACCGAGGTTGAAAACTATGCCGGATTCCCGGCCGGCAACTTGGAAGGTTACCTCGACAGCGCCATCACGACCAGCCACCGATTGAACATGGCCCCGCATTCGAAGCACGGCATCAGCGGGCCCGAGCTGATGGAGCTGATGCGGCAGCAGGCGCGAAACTTCGGCACGCGGATCATCACGGATGACATCGTGCGCGTCGACTTGAAACGGCATCCGTTCCAACTTACCAGCGCTCGCGGCGAGACGGTGGGGGCCCTGAGCGTCATCGTGGCCACGGGTGCGCGGGCCAACTACCTGGGATTGCCATCGGAAGAGGCGTTCAAGAATCGCGGCGTCAGTGCGTGCGCGGTGTGCGACGGCGCTTTGCCGCGCTTCCGTCACAAGCCGCTGATTGTCATCGGCGGCGGCGATTCGGCCGTGGAGGAAGCCACGTACCTGACTAAGTATGCCAGCCGGGTTTATCTGGTCCATCGGCGCGACAAGCTGCGCGCGTCGAAGATCATGGCCCAACGTGCCGAAGAGAATTCGAAAATCGAGTTGGTGTGGAATCACACGCTCGCGGAAGTGCTCGGCAGCGACGAGCAAGGCGTCAGCGGCGTGCGGTTGCAAGGCACGCTCAAGCCCGACAGCAAGACCCTGGAGGCGGCGGGCGTTTTTCTGGCCATTGGCCACACTCCCAACACCGCGTTCTTGCAGGGACAGCTCGAATTGACGAACAAAAACTATATCGTGCTCACCCGGCCGAATCGCACCAACACCAGCGTGCCCGGCGTGTTCGCAGCCGGCGACGTAGCCGACGATTACTATCGCCAGGCGATTACCTCGGCGGGCTCCGGCTGCATGGCGGCATTGGACGCCGAGCGCTGGCTGGCCGAGCGCGAGCATTGATCGCGGCGTGGTTGGCGTGAGAATTGGGCGCGCGGCGCTGTTGCGGCGGGAGCGCCATTCTCAGACACGGAGGGTTCCATGCAAAAGATGACCGTCGCCCATGCACGGCAGGCGAGCGCCGCCGGCCAGCACGCCACGCTGCAGGGCTGGGTTCGCACGCGCCGCGACTCCAAGGCCGGCTTCAGCTTCTTGGAGCTCAACGACGGCACTTCGCTTGGTAACATCCAAGTCATCGCCGATGCTTCGCTCGCCAACTACGAGTCGGAGGTAAAGCACCTTTCCGCGGGCGCCAGCGTGACGGTCGAAGGCGAAATCAAGGCGTCGCCCGCCAAGGAGCAGGCCACCGAGGTTCAGGCACAGCGAATTTCGGTGCATGGCTTGGCCGATCCGGAAACCTATCCGCTGCAGAAGAAGCGGCATTCGTTCGAGTTTCTGCGCACGCTGGCGCACTTGCGGCCGCGCACCAACACCTTTGGTGCCATCGCGCGGGTGCGCAACCAGATTTGTCGCTCGATTCACGAGTTCTTCCAGGAAGACGGTTTTCTGTACGTGCATGCGCCGATCATCACGGCCAGCGATTGCGAAGGCGCAGGCGAGATGTTCAAGGTCACGACGCTGGACCTGGCCAAGGTGCCCAGGACACCGCAGGGCGTCGACTTCACGCAGGATTTTTTCGACCGGCCTGCGTTTCTCACCGTCAGTGGCCAGCTCGAGGCCGAGATCTTCGCATGTGCCTTGGGCAAGGTTTACACGTTCGGCCCCACGTTTCGCGCGGAGAACTCGAACACCTCGCGGCACCTGGCCGAGTTCTGGATGGTGGAGCCCGAGATGGCATTCTTCGAACTCACGGACAACATGGACCTGGCCGAGCGGTTCCTGAAGCGGATCTTCAGCGACGCCCTGAGCCGGTCGCGCGAGGACATGGAGTTCTTCAACGCCCAGATCGATGACACGGTGCTGTCGACACTCGAAGGAATCGTCACCAGCCAGTTCGTGCGGCTGCCGTACACCGAGGCGGTCGAGATCCTGGAAAAATGCGGCGAGAAATTCGACTTCCCCGTGCATTGGGGCATTGACCTGCAGAGCGAGCACGAGCGGTACCTGACCGAGAAGCATTTCAAGTGCCCGGTGATCCTGTTCGATTACCCGCGGTCGCTGAAGCCGTTCTACATGCGGGTGAACGACGACGGCAAAACGGTCCGGGCGATGGACGTGCTCGTGCCGAAGGTGGGCGAGATCATCGGCGGTAGCCAGCGCGAAGAACGGCTCGACATCCTCACGCAGCGGATGGCCGAGCAGCACCTAAAGGCGGAAGACTACTGGTGGTACTGCGAGCTCCGCAAATTCGGCACGGTGCCGCACGCCGGCTTCGGCCTGGGTCTGGAGCGCGCGGTGCAGTTCATCACCGGCATGCAGAACATCAGGGACGTGATCCCGTTTCCGCGGACGCCCGGAAGTGCGGATTTTTAGTCGCGGCGGAGCCGCAGGTAGCCCGCCGCGTCAGCAAGGGAGCCCCGCGAGTGGACCAACCAGCGGCAACCGTGCGACAGCACGCAGCGAGGGGGCCGGCAAGTTTCGC